>CAYWBG010000007.1:0-33589 GCA_964456005.1 uncultured Halomonas sp. | reverse complement strand
CGCGACGAGGACGGCTACTACTGGATCACCGGCCGCGTCGATGACGTGATCAATGTCTCCGGCCATCGCATGGGTTCTGCCGAGATCGAATCTTCCCTGGTGGCCCACGAGGCAGTCGCCGAGGCGGCCGTGGTGGGCTTCCCCCACGACATCAAGGGGCAGGGCATCTACATCTATGTGACGCTGACCGATGGCATCGAGGCCACCGACGAGCTCAAGAAGGAGCTTACCCAGTGGGTGCGCAAGGACATCGGTCCAATCGCCTCGCCGGATGTCATCCAGTGGGCACCGGGCCTGCCCAAGACCCGCTCCGGGAAGATCATGCGCCGTATCCTGCGCAAGATCGCCGCTAATGAGTGTGACGGCCTGGGGGACACCAGCACGCTGGCGGACCCGTCGGTGGTCGACGAACTGATCGAACATCGCGCCAACCGCTGACGTGATGCGGCGAGGCTACCTCGCCGCTGCCTGAGCCTGCCGAGCCGGCCCCAAGGGGCCGGCTTATTGCTGGCCGGCCACCTTATTGTCGACAATGTGGCCGCGGCGCTTGGGAATCGCGTCTACCATGGGGTAACATGCGGTCAACAACACGCAAGCCAGCGTAGCGGCCGTCTGTCCGTTGCTCGAGGAACCGGAGGAGAATCCATGGCCTTTGCCCAGAAATTCATCGTCGCCGATGACCATCCGCTGTTCCGTGCAGCTCTCACCCAGGCGCTGCGCCAGCTGGCACCCCAGGCCGAGATCGTCGAATCCGATACCATGGAAGCCACCGCCGAGGTGGTGACCCGCCACCCCGACGCCGACTTGATCCTGCTCGACCTTCACATGCCCGGCGCCCACGGTTTCTCGGGCCTGATCCAGCTGCGTGGCCAGACGCCGGATATCCCGGTAGCGGTGGTATCGGGCAGCGACGAGCCCTATGTGGTGCGTCGTGCCATCGATTATGGTGCCTCGGGCTTTATTCCCAAGTCGTCGTCGCTGCAGCTGATCGCCGAAGCCGTCGGTGAGATCCTCGACGGCGAGGTATGGCTTCCGACGGAACTGGCCGCTGCCATGGGCGAGTCCGATGAGGAGGAGACCAAGTTCGCCGAGGCCATCGCGTCGCTCACCCCTCAGCAGTTTCGGGTGCTCAACATGCTGACCGAGGGGCTGCTCAACAAGCAGATCGCCTACGAACTCAGTGTGTCCGAGGCGACCATCAAGGCACACGTCACCGCGATCCTGCGCAAGCTGGGCGTCCACTCGCGTACCCAGGCGGTGATCGCCGCCCAGAAGCTCGAGGTCGAACCGCCGAAGGTCCAATCCTGAGCCGGCTCAGGAGCTGCAAGCGCCGAGCGCCCAGCTGCTCAGTAACGGGCGGCAGGTGTTGAAGGAGAGAACGAGAACCCCCGTCGACGCGACCTCGACGGGGGTTCTTCGTTGACGCCGGTAGGGGCATCATACTGCGGCGCTCGGCGCTCGGCGCTCGGCGCTCGGCGCTCGGCGCTCGGCGCTCGGCGCTAGTTGCTGGGCGCTCGGCTTGCCTGCAGGGTGCGGGTGAGAAGGGCGCGCAGGGCGGCGGGGCGTACCGGCTTGAGCAGCAGCTGGTAGCCGGCGCGCTTGACCTCCTCGGCGACTTCCTCGGTGCGGTCGGCGGTGATCACGATGCCGGGTACCGCGCCCTCCAGCCGTTCACCTAGGGCCTCGAGCGCCATCAGGCCGGTGACCTCGTTGTCCAGGTGGTAGTCGGCCAGTATCGCGTCGGGGTCGCCGTCCAGATGGCGCAGTACCGATTTGGCGCCGCCGATGGTGGTGGCGGTGAACACCTCGCAGCCCCAGCCTGAAAGCATCGCCTTCATGCCCTCCAGGATCAGTGACTCATTATCGATACACAGGACGCGTGTGCCGGCTAACTTGTTGCCGGTGCGCTTGGGTGAGGCAGCCTCCTCGGCTTGTTGCGCCTCGCTGCGCGCTGCCACTACCGGCACACTGACCGAGAACATGGTGCCGAAGCCTTCCCGGGAGCGGACCCTGATCGGATGGTCGAGCACCCGGCTCATGCGGTCGGCGATCGAGAGTCCCAGCCCCAGGCCCTTTTCGCTCTCCTTGTGCCGCGAGGCCTGGTCGAGTCGCCGGAACTCCTGGAAGATCTCGGCCTGCTTGGCCTCGGGAATGCCCGGCCCGGAGTCCCACACCTGGATGGAGAGGCGGTCGCCTTCTCGGCGGCAGCCCAGCAACACCCGTCCCTCCTGAGTGTAGCGGATGGCGTTGGAGAGGAAGTTCTGAACGATCCGGCGCAGCATCTGGGCGTCGCTGTCGACCCAGGCGCGGGTCGGTATCACCACCAGGTCGAGGCCGCGGTCCTCGGCCATCACCTCGAACTCGGCACGCAGTGGGCGGAAGATGTCGGCCAGGGCGAAGTGGCTGCGGCGCGGAGTCAGGGCCCCGGCATCGAGCTTGGAGATATCGAGCAGGGTGCCCAGCAGCTCTTCGGCGGCCTGCAAGGAGTTGTCGATATGGCCGATGGTGCGCTTCATGTCGTCGGCATCCATCTCCTGGGAGAGGGCCGAGGTGAAGAGCCGGGCGGCATTGAGCGGCTGCAGCAGGTCGTGGCTGGCGGCGGCCAGGAAGCGGGTCTTGGAGGCGTTGGCGTCCTCGGCGACCTGCTTGGCCAGGCGCAGCGCCTGTTCCGCCTCGGCACGTACCCGGTTCTCCTGACGCAGGGCGGCATTGGCCTCGGAGAGCGCCTGGGTGCGTTCCCGGACGCGCTCCTCGAGGGTCTCGTTGGTCTCCTTGAGGGCGACCTCCGCGAGGCGACGTTCTGTGATGTCCTGGTAGAGGGCGAAGAAGCCCAGGATCGCCCCGCTGTCACCGAAGTGAGGGGTGTAGGTCACCAGCATATAACGCCGCCCCTCGGGCAGATTGAGCGAGACCTCGAAGCTGACCCGCTCGCCGATCAGCGCCCGCTCGATCCAGGGCTGGCGCTCCCTGGCCATCTGCGGGGAGACGACATCCTGCACCCGCTTGCCGATCACCGCGTTGCGATCGATGCCGAAAGCTTGCTCGTAGGCGCGGTTGGTAAAGAGGTAGCGACACTCCTTGTCGAAGTAGGCGATCAGCGCCGGCACATTATCCGTATAGATGCGGATGTTGTTCTCCGAGCGGATCAGCGCCTCCTCGATGCGCTTCTGCTGGGTGATGTCCTGGTAGGTGTAGACGAAGCCGCCGCCCGGCATGGGGTTGCCCTGAACCTCGAGCACGCTGCCGTCCTGACGGTAGCGAACGTAGCGGTGAGGGTGTCCCTCGCGAATATTGTCGAGCAGCAACCGCACATGCTCTTCGGGGTCGCCGGGGCCATACTCGCCGTTGTGGGCGTTGTAGCGGAAGATGCGATCGACCGGCGCCCCTACCCGGATCAGGTGGTCGGGGAAGCGAAACAGCTCCAGGTAGCGCTGGTTCCACACCACCAGGCGCAGATTCTGGTCCACCACGCTGATGCCCTGGTTGATGTTCTCGATGGTGGCCTGGAGCAGGGCGCGGTTGAACTCCAGGACCTGGGAGGCCTCGTCGACGATGGAGATCACGTCGGAGATGCCGATGCCACGCCCCTGGAGTGCCGAGTTGACCACGATGCGCGCTGATGAGGCGCCGAGTACCGAGGCCAGGAAGCGCTCGGTGAACTGGATGACGTCGATGGAGGCACGAGTGCCGTCCTCAAGGGGCGTACCGCTGCGTCGGGCATAGTCATCGAAGGCGCGCTGCACCTGGCGCGCGCCGAGGAAGCGCTCGCACAGCACCTTGAGGTCGCCCACGGTAGTGGCGCCGGTCCAGGGACGGTTAACCGACGTCTGGCGAGTCTCGACGCTGTCCACGAACAGCGAGGCCTGGATACGTTCTACCACCCGCTGGGACGTGACCTGGGAAACGAAGATGTAGCAGAACAGGTTGATGCCCAGCGAGAGCATGACGCCGTGAGTGAAGGCGTCGCCCACGTTGAGCCCGAACAGGGAGGTGGGGGCGAGCCAGGCCAGCCCTAGGGGACCGCCGTCCAGCCACTGACCCGGCAGCACCCCGGCGCCGATCATCGCCGGCATCAGCAGGCTATAGACCCAGATGGCGAAGCCGGCATTCATGCCGACGATCACGCCGAGCCGGTTCCCCCGTTTCCAGTAGAGGCCACCGATCAGCGCGGGAGCGAACTGGGCGGCCGCCGCAAAGGAGAGCATGCCGATGGAGGCCAGTGAGGTGAATTCGCCGATCAACTGGTAGAAGCCATAGGCCATGGCTAGCACCGCGGCGATGGTGATGCGGCGGGCCCGCAGCACCAGCCGGCCGTAGTCGCGGGCCTTGGTGTCGAACCAGCGCAGGCGGAACAGCGCCGGTATCACGATCTCGTTGGAGATCATGATCGATACCGCCACCGCAGCGACGATCACCATGCCGGTGGCCGCCGAGAAGCCGCCGATGAAGGTCAGCAGGGTCAGCCATTCGCTGCCAGCCGCCATGGGCAGCGCCAGCACATAGGTGTCCGGTTCGATGCCACTATCGGCGAACAGGGTCAGGCTCGCGGCGGCCAGGGGTAGCACGAAGAAGGCGAAGGCGGCCAGGTAGAGCGGGAAGAGCCAGCGCGCCTTGGCGGCATCGTCGCGGTGAGTGTTCTCGACCACCGCCACGTGGAACTGGCGCGGCAGGCAGAGAATGGCCAGCATCGCCAGCAGGGTCTGGGCCCAGAAGCTCTGGCCGAAGTCCTGCTGAGCCAGTTGGCTCTGCAGCTCAAGCTGCACCTCGGCGTGGGCCAACAGCTCGCCCAGGCCGTCGAACATCCCCCAGGTGACGTAGGCCCCGAGTATCAGGAAGGCCAGCAGCTTGACCAGCGACTCGAAGGCCACGGCATGGATCAGCCCCTCGTGGTGCTCTGTGGCGTCGGTATGGCGGGTGCCGAAGAGGATCGCAAAGATCGCCATCACCACGGCAACGTAGAACGCGGTGTCGGAGAACAGTGGGGTAGGGTTGTCGTCAGCAGAGGCGGTGAGAACGCTGAAGGAGGTGGCGACGGCCTTCAGCTGCAGGGCAATGTAGGGCAGGGTGCCGATCAGTGCCACCAGGCTGGCGAAGGCCGCCAGGGATTGTGTCTTGCCGTAGCGCGAGGCGATGAAGTCGGCGATGGAGGTGACGTTCTGGTGCTTGGCGACCCGAATCATCTTGGCCAGCACTGGCCAGAAGAGCAGGAACGTGAGGATCGGGCCGACATAGATGCTGGCAAAGGACCAGCCGCCGGTGGCAGCCTGACCCACCGCGCCATAGAAGGTCCAGGAGGTGCAGTAGATGGCCAGCGCCAGGCTGTAGATAATCGGGCGGCGTCGGCTGGCGCCATGCTGGCGGGCATGACGGTCGCCGCGCCAGGCGATGCCGAAGAGTACGGCGATGTAGAGCAGTGAAACGGCAACCAGCAGCCAGCCTGAGAACATGGGCTTCCTCCCTCGAACCTGGCGCCCATTCTAGGGCAATCTGCCACCGCGGCGCAGGTGAGTCCTAACTCTCGAGGCAGACCGCCTGATAGAGCGGGGCCTCTTCTGTCAACCGCCGCCTGTGTTCGGTGAGGGGTTGGCGGGTATCGGGCTCCAGCGGGACGGTCTCGCGGGTGTTGCAGTTCATCAGCCAGTTCTGGGTCGTGACGCGGTCCTGAACCTGCCTCTCGAAGCGGTAGAGCAGGAATTCCACCAGGCGTTCTTCACCCTCCCGTTGAACGGCAAGGCTCTGCGTGTCCACCACGCTGAAGGCGGTCACCATCGGCAGGACATAGGTCCAGGGGCGCCAGAACATGCCATCCCGGGTGACTTCGACGACATGCGCGGAGTCGGGGAGTTGCTCGAGTCGGTGGCTGTACCAGCTGTATTCGATGTGGATCTGGTAGCCCAGCATGCCCAGTCCGGCAAAGACAGGAACAATCCAGCGAGGCAGCCGTTTGCCGCTGATGACGCGCAGCGTCAGGCCAATCCCTGCCGCCGCCAGGCCGGCGAAGATTGCCGCGATCAAGTGCCAAATCATAGGTCTAGTCCTGAAAGCGCTCGGGCTTCCCTAGGGAAGCCCGAGCGGTGCGAGTTGACTGGCCCGGCAAGCCGGGCCAGGTGGCCATTATGGCTTAGTGGTCGATGGCAGTGCCAGCACCCTTCGGGTAGCGAACACTTTCCACCAGGTCCTGGATCTCCTGCGGGGGCTCCTTGGTCACGCTGGAGACCGCGAAGGCAACCGCGAAGTTGAACATCGCACCCACCGCACCGAAGGAGAGCGGGGAGATGCCCAGGATCCAGTTATCCGGCGTGTTGGGCAGCATGTTGGTGCCCGGGATGAACAGCCAGCCCAGGTAGGTGAAAATGTAGAGCAGGGTCAGGATCAGGCCGGTGAGCATGCCGGCAACCGCGCCCACGTTGTTCACCCGCTTGGAGAAGATCCCCATCATCAGCGCCGGGAACAGGGAGGCGCCGGCGATACCGAAGGCCAGGGCCACCGTCTGGGCGGCGAAGCCCGGCGGGTTGAGACCCAGGTAGGTGGCCAGCAGGATGGCACCCGCCATGGAGATCCGTGCCGCCAGCATCTCGCCCTTCTCGGTGATCTTGGGGTTGATCATGGTCTTGATCAGGTCGTGGCTGATCGCCGAAGAGATGGCCAGCAGCAGACCCGCTGCAGTGGAGAGTGCCGCGGCGATACCGCCGGCCGCGATCAGACCGATGACCCAGGGCGGCAGGTTGGCGATCTCGGGGTTGGCCAATACCATGATGTCGTTATTGACCTCGAGTTCGCTGCCTTCCCAGCCCAGGTGAGAGAAGTCGGCGGCGTCGTTGTACATCTGGATGCGGCCGTCATTGTTCTGATCACGGAACTGGATCAGGCCGGTCTCCGCCCAGGTCACCATCCACTCGGGGATATCCGGGTGGTCGGTCCACTCTTCGGGAAGCGCATAGCCCTGTTCATCGGTGGTCGTGATCTCGCCGTGGCGGATCGAGGCCTCCAGGGCGGCTTCCTCGTCCTGCACCTGGCCGGCAAGCTCCGGGTAGATGGTGGTGCTCAGGTTGAGTCGCGCCATGGAACCCACGGCCGGAGCGGTCAGGTAGAGCAGGGCGATGAACACCAGGGCCCAGCCGGCGGACCAGCGAGCGTCGGCCACCTTCGGCACGGTGAAGAAGCGGATGATGACGTGGGGGAGGCCCGCGGTACCCACCATCAGCGACAGGGTGAACAGCACCATGTTGAGCTTGTTGTCCACGTCCGCCGTGTAGTCCTGGAAGCCCAGTGCCACCACGACCTCATCGAGCTTCTGCAGCAGCGGCACACCGGATTCGGTGTGGGTGCTGAACATGCCGAACATCGGAATCGGGTTGCCGGTCAGCTGGAAGGCGATGAAGACCGCCGGAATGGTGTAGGCGATGATCAGCACGATGTACTGGGCCACCTGGGTGTAGGTGATGCCCTTCATGCCACCGAAGACGGCGTAGAGGAAGACGATAGCCGCTGCGATCCAGATGCCCCAGGTGTTGGAGACCTCGAGGAAGCGCGAGAAGGCCACGCCGGCACCGGTCATCTGGCCGATGACGTAGGTCACGGAGGCCACGATCAGGCAGATGACGGCTACCAGGCGTGCCGCATTGCTGTAGAAGCGGTCACCGATGAAGTCCGGCACGGTGAACTTGCCGAACTTGCGCAGGTAGGGCGCCAGCAGCATGGCAAGGATCACGTAGCCGCCGGTCCAGCCCATCAGGAACGAGGAGTTGGCATAGCCGCCAGAGGCCAGCAGGCCGGCCATGGAGATGAAAGACGCGGCGGACATCCAGTCGGCGGCCGTGGCCATGCCGTTGGTGATGGGATGGACGCCGCCCCCCGCCACATAGAAGTCCTTGGTCGAGCCCGCTCGGGCCCAGATGGCGATGCCGATGTAGAGCGCGAAGGAGGCGCCTACGAACAGCAGGTTGATGGCAAATTGACTCATGCTGGCTTACTCCCCCAGACCGAATTTCTGATCGAGCTTGTTCATCTTCCAGGCGTAGAAGAAGATCAGCACGATGAAGGTGAGGATGGAGCCCTGCTGGGCGAACCAGAAGCCCAGGTCGGTGCCACCGACGGGAATCCCGGACAGCAGCGGGCGAAATAGAATGGCGCAGCCGTACGATACGAAGGCCCAGACGACCAGACAGCCGGCTATCGTACGAACATTCGCCTTCCAGTAGTCGGCGGAGTCGATTTTCTCTTCTGCCATTTCGTGTTCTCCACTTGTTCTTGAGATTGGGAACTTGCGCGGTCGGTTGAGGTTGGTTCGTCAGGGCAATCGCACATCGACAGCCGTGGCCGCCGCCGCCAGTCCGGTGACGATCGGCAGGAGCTGCCATCGGGTCGAGGACCCTTCGGTCGCTCCCACTGCCGGACGACCGTCGGTGGGGGAGTGTGGTCGTGCGATTGCCCTGCATGATGCAAGGCTGATAGTGGGCAATGAACGCAGAAAAATAAATCCCAGACTTTCGTATCATGAGAAAAAAGCGATTTAATCTTCCTCTCTATTTCCCATTAAAATCAGTGCCATGCGTCCATGTTTTTATCATGTTACACAGCCGCCTCGGCTGCTACTAGGACGATGGTATAGGTCGGCGACCCCGGGACCTTGGTCTAAGTTGGGCGGGTCTAGGGCAATGGTCTAAGGAGGCGAGAGGGGGACGAACGTCTACCTTTCTCGGGTAAAGAAGAAGTTGCTATCCTCCTTGATAGCAATCCGGGAGTAATGCCTAGCGCGTCTTACTCTCGGATCATGCCTCAGCAGTTCCACCATAATGTCGCGGCCATTCAGTTGCCGCTTGCGAATGCTATTTTTCCATGTCGATAGGTGCAGGATGCCGAGCAGGTAATCGACGATGTGGATCGTGCGGCTTCGGAGCGGCGGGTCGTCCATCGAGGGCAGTCAACATGGTCGAGGTCGATCTCACCCAACCTCCCTTCACTTTTCTCGACGAGGAGGGCCGTGAGCGGGTGCGCAGCGGAATCGACCTGGCCTACTTCGACCGTGACGAGATTATCCTCGAGACCGGCCAACCCGGTGAATATGTCTTTCTTATCCACAAAGGGGAGGTGGCCGAGCTAGATCCCACCCTGCCGGCCGCCCGGCAGCGTATCGGCCACTACACTCAAGGCGATCTGTTCGGTGCCATCAGCATCCTCAATGGCAAGAGCCGCTATCGTTTCCGTGCCGAGCAGGAGTGCCTCTGCTACCTGCTGCCCAAGGCGCTGTTCCTCGAGCTTTGCGAGGGGTACCCCCCTTTCGACGAGTTCTTCCGCCAGAATCTGACTCACAAGGCTCGGTTGCTCACCGAGCAGCGCGCCGAGGGTGGGGTGACCATGGCCGGCTTCATGCTGGCCCGGGTCGACGAGTGCATGCGTGAGCCGCTGATCGTCCCGGCTGCCACCACCATCGCCGAGGCGGTGACCACCATCAACGAGCGTCATGCCGACAGCCTGCTGGTGGAGAGCGAGTCGGGCCCGGGGATGGTAACCAAGACCGACCTGCTAAATGCCTTGGTGGTGGATGGTCGGGAGCGTGACAGTGCCCTGGAGGCCATCGGCAGCAACGAGCTGATCACGGTGGGGCCGGGCCAGTATCTCTTCGAGGCGCTGGTCATCATGACGCGCCACAAGATCGAGCGGGTGGTGGTGGTAGATGAGGCTAGACCGGTGGGAGTGGTAGAGCTCACCGACGTACTCAGCTACTTTTCCAGCCGCAGCTATGTGGTGAGTCTGCAGGTCGAGCAGGCTAACAGCCTCGAGGCCCTGGCCGCTGCCAGCCGTCGTACCCCGGAACTGGTCAATGCCCTCATGGCCCAGGGGGTCAAGCTGCGTTTCGCCATGGGTCTGCTGTCGGCGCTCAACGGCCGCATCATGAACAAGGCCTGGGGCTTTCTGATCGACGAGCGCTATCACCGTGACAGCTGTCTGATGGTGATGGGCAGCGAGGGGCGCGGTGAGCAGATCCTCAAGACCGACCAGGACAACGGCCTGGTTCTTGCCGACGACCTGTCATGGCCCGACTGCGGCGAGCAGATGCAGCGCCTCACTGACACCCTGATCGAGCTTGGCTACCCGCCCTGTCCCGGCAACATCATGGTCTCCAACCCTGAATGGGTGGCCACCGAGAGCCAGTGGCGCACGCGTATTGCCGACTGGGTCGAGAAGCGGGATGGCGATAGCCTCATGAAGCTTGCCATCATGCTCGATTCCCATGCGGTGGCCGGGAACCCCGCGCTGCTCGATCGGGTCCGGGAGGAGCTCTTCGAGCGCTGCTCACGGGACGAGCTGCTGCTCTCCTACTTCGCCCGTCCAGCCCTGCGCTTCTCCACCCCGCTGACCCTATTCGGCTCTCTAAAGAAACCGCAGCACGGCATTGACATCAAGAAGGGCGGCATCTTTCCGATCGTTCACGGCGTCAGGGTCATGGCACTGGAGCGGCGCATCCGCCCCACTTCCACGCTGGAGCGACTGGACGCCCTTGCCGCAGATGGCCGTCTCGAGGCGAATTTCGCCGAGGACCTGGGCGAGGCCCTGTCGCTGTTCACCGAGCTGCGCCTCAAGCAGCAGCTGGCGCGGCTGGATGGTAAGGAAACCAAGACCAAGCCCGACCGGGTGGTGGTACAGGATCTCTCGTCTTTGGAGCGCGATCTGCTGCGCGAGGCGCTACATATCGTCAAGGACTTCAAGCAGCGGCTCTCGCACCGTTTCCATCTGGAGTATTCGTGACGTCCGGCTGGCACTCGAAGCCGAAGGCATGCCAACGAAACAAGGAGACTCCGTCATGCTCAAGATGCTGCGTCGCGCTGCCGATCGACGACGACACGCCGACGGCGATTATGCTTGGCTCTTTCATCCCTATATCGGTGACGAGATGGTGGTCATCGACATCGAGACAACTGGGCCGGATACGCGAACGGCGGAGCTTGTCTCCTTAGCCGCGGTCAAGATTCGTGGCGATCGGGTGCTCACCAGCGAGTCCTTGGACCTGCGTCTGGCGAGGCCCGCCAGCCTCACCGGCGACTCCATCCGCATCCATGGTTTGCGTGGCATCGACCTGGACGGTGGCGAGAGGATCGGGGCCGCCCTGGTCAGACTGATCGATTTCGTCGGTAACCGGCCCCTGTTGTGCTGGCGAGTGGGCTTTGATCTGGCGATCCTCAATCGTGAACTGCGCCCGCGCTTGGGTTTCGAACTGCCCAATGCCACCATCGACGTGTCGCAGATTTATCTACGCCGCCTGCGCCTGCGCCATCCGCAGGTGGAGTTCGTCCCGAGCTTCGAGAAGGTGGCCCAGCTACTGGATGTGCCGCTGATGGGGCGCCACACCGCCCTGGGCGATGCCGTGACCACGGCGCTGATGTACCTGCGCCTGGATCGCACGGCTCAGTCGACCGGTCTGCTCTACTGATCCGGCAGCGAGGGGGCGTCGCCTCTTATCGGTGGCGGTGGTAGGATGTTTCCCCGTCAATTCTCGTCCGCCCAGGCAGCGCCTCAACCATGCAAGACGCCGTGATCTTCGACCCTCCCAGCGACCCCTCTGACGCCCGTTCCTCGATCCCTCCGGAGGACTCACGTCGGCTCGATGCCCTGGAGGCCACCCGAAAGCGCGAATTTAACAAGCTGCAGAAGCGTCTGCGGCGTCAAACCGGCAAGGCGATCATCGACTTCGGTATGATCCATGAGGGCGACCGGGTGATGGTCTGTCTGTCCGGTGGCAAGGACAGCTACACCATGCTCGAGATCCTGCGCAACCTGCAGCGCAATGCGCCGGTGAACTTCTCGCTGGTGGCGGTGAATCTTGACCAGAAGCAGCCAGGTTTTCCCGAGCATGTGCTGCCCGACTATCTCGCATCGACCGACGTGGAATTTCACATTCTCGAGCGTGACACCTACTCGGTGGTCAAGGAGAAGACCCCAGAGGGCAAGACGACTTGCGCCCTCTGCTCGCGGCTGCGCCGCGGCTCCCTCTATGGCTTTGCCGAGGAGATCGGTGCGACCAAGATTGCCCTGGGCCACCATCGCGAGGACATCCTCGAGACCCTGTTTCTCAATCTCTTCTTCGGTGGCAACCTCAAGGCAATGCCGCCCAAGCTGCTCTCCGACGATGGCAAGAATATCGTGATCCGTCCGCTGGCCTATTGCCGCGAGGCAGATATCGCCGAGTTTGCCCGGCTGATGGACTTCCCGATCATCCCCTGCAACCTCTGCGGTTCCCAGCCCAACCTGCAGCGCCAGGTGGTCAAGGAGATGCTCGCCGAGTGGGAGGCAAAGCACCCTGGGCGCCTGGAGAGCATGTTCAAGGCGGTGACCAATGTCGCCCCTTCTCAGCTGGCCGACCGCGAGCTGTTCGATTTCGCTGGGCTGGAGGAGAAGCAGGCGCGAATGCAGGCCAGCCGGATCGACCTGCTCAATGAGTGAGCAGCGTCT
The DNA here is from genome assembly GCA_964456005.1 of uncultured Halomonas sp. Lineage (GTDB taxonomy): Bacteria > Pseudomonadota > Gammaproteobacteria > Pseudomonadales > Halomonadaceae > Halomonas. The sequence goes on along the minus strand of CAYWBG010000007.1, from coordinate 21,139 downwards.
CGCGACAAGTATCTGGCGCCCCGCTGCTCAGTAACGGGCGGCGGACGTCGGGGTAGAACACGAGAATCTCCGCTGGGAGTGATGCCTGGCGGGGTTTCTTCGTTGACGTCTGCATCGGTCTCGACATCATCCTGCGGCGCTCGGCTTCGGCGCTATTTCACCCCTTCCTCCTCGGCAATCTGAGTCAGGGCGTCGAAGTCGAGGATATGCACCTCGCGTCCCGAGACCTCCACCAGGCCCTGACTCTGGAAGCGTCCCAGGATGCGGCTGACGGTCTCCACGGCCAGGCCCAGGTAGTTGCCGATATCGGCTCGAGCCATGGAGAGACGGAAGCTGAAGGGGGAGTAGCCGCGGCGGCGGAAGCGGTCGGAGAGGCCGATGAAGAAGCTGGCCAGGCGCTGGTCGGCCGTCTTGCGCGACAGCAGGCGCATCATGCGGCGGTCATCGCGCAGCTCCTTGCTCATGCTGCGGTAGAGCTGCGTCCTCAGCTCCGGCAGGGACTCGGAGAGGGAGTCGAGGCGATCGAAGGGGATCTCGCAGACGGTAGTGGTCTCCAGCGCCACCACGGTACCCGGATAGCGGTTCTCGTCGATGCCGTCGAGCCCCACCAATTCGCTGGGCAGGTAGAAGTTGGTGAGCTGGTCCTCGCCACTGCCCTCGGTGGTGACCTGCTTGAGGCTCCCCGAGCGCACGGCGAAGACGCTGGTGAAGGGCGTGTCCTGGCGGAACAGGCTTTCGCCCTTTTTCAGCGGGGCACGCCGGCGGATGATGGCGTCGAACTGATCCATGTCCTGCACCTCGAGGGCTAGCGGCAGGCACAGCGAGCTCAGGCTGCAGGTCTGGCAACGGGTCTCGTGCAGCAGGGAACGCCGCCGGCCGGTCAGGGTGTCCGGCATGGCCGACTCCTCCTTGAACTTGATCGTGTCAGTCATTATGGAGGAATTGATGCGGGGGGCAAAGCACCCCTTAGGAGGTAGTCCTAGAGGCAGTCGTGTGATCTAGGTTCAGCTCCCCTGTGGCGGGTAGGCGTCAAAGGCCATGGCCAGCCGGTGGGCTAATAGCTCGCCCGCCCGTGTGACGGTCAATCGCCTGCCATGGTGCTCGACCAGACCGTCCCGTAGCAGCGGTCGCATACGCTCCAGGGTATCGGCAAGGGTTGCCTCGGCGTCGACGCCGTGGCGTTCACCGAGGGCCGTCAGGTCGAGTGACTGGTCGCAGAGCAGCCGTTCGATGGCGTCTCCGCGCAGGCGGTCGTCGGCGCTCAGGTGCACCCCTCGTGAGGTGGGGAGGTGGGCCTGGTCCAGAGCCGCTTCGTAGGCGGCCAGGGTCTCCGGATTGCGGGCGTAAAGAGCGTCCACCCGGCTGATCGCGGCCAGACCCAGGCCGATGTGGTCTGCGCAGCCGTGGGGGGTGAAGCCGAGTGGGCCCCGTGCCAGGCGGCCGGCCGCTCGGGCGCGTGCCAGGCTGTCCGTGGGGCGGGCAAACTGCCCCATGCCGATGGCCACATAGCCCTCTGCTTCCAGCCGCTCTCGGGATTCCATCAGGATCGCCATGCGCTCCTTGGGGGAGGGCAGGCTCTCGTGGTGGATCTGCTGCTGCGGTCGGTAGCGTTCCGGGAGGTGGGCGTAGCGATAGAGCGAGATCCGGGGGGGCATCATGGCGATGACCTGATCGAGAGTCTCGGCGAAGCTCGCCCGGGTCTGCAGCGGCAGGCCGACGATCAGATCCAGGTTCAGCGAGCGGAAGCCCAGACGGTCGGCCTCGTCCACCAGGGCCTCGGTGAGCCCCCGGGGCTGGATCCGGTGGATTGCCTTCTGTACCCGCAGGTCCAGGTCCTGGACCCCCAGGCTCAGGCGGTTGAAGCCCAGCGCCTGCAGGTGGCGCAGGGTGAAGACGTCTGCCTCCCGCGGGTCGAGTTCGATGCTGTAGTCGCGAGTCGGCATGCCGGAGAGGCCGAAGCGGGCATCGAGACGGTCGAAGAGGTCGCTCATCTGGTTCAGGGAGAGGAAGCTGGGGGTGCCGCCGCCCCAGTGTAGCTGCCGGACCTCCCTGCCTGCCTTCAAGTGACGGGTGACCAGCACCATCTCGCGGTCGAGTCGCGAGAGATAGGGTTCGGCCTGGCGGGTATCCTGGGCAACGATGCGGTGACAGGCACAGAAGCAACATGCCTGGCGGCAGAAGGGCAGCTGAACGTTCAGAGACAGTCGGCGCCCCTCGACGTTGCTGCGCTCCAGGGCGGCGGCGAAGTCTTCGGCAGTGACATCGTCGCCGAAACTGGCCGTCCGCGGATAGGTAAGATAATCGGGGCCTTCGATGTCATGGCGGCACAGGCGCTGCAGCTCGCGGTCGGTCCGCGGCCGTCCGGCGCGAGTCGCGGTATTGGCATGGGCGGTCATGGCGCCACTCCCGGCGGTAGAGGTAGTACTCATGCTAGGGCAGGCAGGCGTCATCGTGTTGAGCTGCGTCAATCACGAGTGGAATAGGCGTAAATCAGCCGTGGGCCGACCCGGGCAGTAGGCTCCATAGCTGCCAGAGAGCGAAGGCGATAATCGACAGTGCCGCGACGCTGCGCGTGGCGGGATGGCGGATCAGGCCGGCCAACTGGCGAGCCGCCAGCCCGGTGGCGAGCAGTGCCGGCAGGGTACCCAGGCCAAAGGCGCCCATGAGCGCGGCTCCGGTCAGCGGATCCGCCATGGCCAGGCTCCAGGCCAGCATGGAGTAGACCAGCCCGCAGGGCAGCCAGCCCCAGATGGCGCCCAGCGCTACCGCCTGGGGCACTCTGACCACGGGCATCAGCCGCCGACCCACGGGCTCCAGGTGGCGCCAAAGGCGCTTGCCGACCGCTTCGACCCTGAGTAGCCCCTTCCACCAGTCGGCGATATAAAGCGCCATCAGGATCAGCATCCCGGCGGCAAACAGCTGCAGCGCCACCCGGGCGGCCGGTGTCAGGGTGAGCAGGGTGCCGAGGCTCGCGACCAGGGCGCCGGCCAGCATGTAGCTGGCGATACGCCCCAGGTTGTAGCCCAGTAGCAGGCCGGTGAGGCGTGAGGCCGAGCGCATGCTGGGAGGCACGGCGAAGGTCAGGGCGCTCATGATGCCGCCGCACATGCCGATACAGTGGGCACCGCCCAGCAGGCCGAAGACGAAGGCGGCCAGCAGCGGCGGGAGGCCGAGTCCGGTGGGGTCCATCAGGGTGTCTTGTCCTCGTCCGACGTGCGACGAGCTTCTGCGTCACGCGACGCCTGTCGGCGCCTTCGCTCCTCGGGGGGCAGGTCGTTTTCGTCTTCGTCGAAGAGGATGCGGTGGGCGGGGCCCTCCAGGTCTTCGAACTGGTCGTTCTTGACGGCCCAGAAGAAGGCCCAGACGGCCAGGCCGAGCAGGATCAGCGACAGCGGGATCAGCAGGTAGAGTATGCTCATGAGGTTACCCGTAGCGTTTCGGGGGGCGCGGCGGGCGTTGCGGTGCCGGGGCGCGGCCGGCTGCGGAAGCGGTTGAGACGCAGGGCATTGCCCACCACCACCAGCGAGCTGGCCGACATCCCCATGGCGGCTAGCCAAGGCGGCACGAAGCCCATGGCGGCCACCGGCATGGCGGTAAAGTTGTAGCACACCGACCATACCATGTTCTGGCGCATCACCCGACGGGTGGCACGCGATATCTCGATCGCCTCGGCGATACGTGACAAGCGCGGACTTAGCAGAATGGCGTCGGCGCTGGTCCTGGCCAGGTCAGTGGCGCCGTTCATGGCGATGGCCACATCGGCCCCGGCCAGGACCGGTACGTCGTTGATGCCGTCACCGACCATCGCCACTCTCTCTCCAGCCGCCTGGCACTCGCGGATGCGCGCGAGCTTGTCCTCGGGGCTGGCGCTGCCGCGCCAGGTGGCGATACCCAGGCGACGCGCCAGATCACCGGCGGCCCCCGGGATGTCGCCGGAGAGCAGCTCCACTTCCAGCCCCAGCGCCTTCAGCGCCGCGATGGTATCCGCGGCGTCTTCCCGCACATGGTCCTGCAGGGCGAACCAGGCCCTTGGTTCGCCCTCCTCGGCGAGCAGCAGCCACTGTCCCTCGCCCGGCGCCGCTGGCGGCGCTTCGGGGGCGGCGAAGTCGGGCTTGCCGAGCCGCCAGCGGCGACCCTCGAGGATTCCCTCCAGACCCTTGCCGGTGCGGCTGGCCACTTCTGAGGCGCGTACCGTGGCCAGGCGGAAAGGGTGGAACGCACGGGCGATGGGATGCTCGGAGCGTGCCTCGAGGGCGGCAGCGAGCACGCGGGCTCGCTCGGCCGCCAACCCGCCCAGCGAGCGGGTCTCCACCAGCGCCATCTCGCCGCGGGTCAATGTCCCGGTCTTGTCGAGGATCACCCGATCTACCTGGGAGAGCGCCTCGATGGCATCGGCGCGGGTGACGAGCACGCCCCGGCGGCGCAGCTGGCCGTGGCCGGCGGTCAGCGCCGTCGGGGTGGCCAGGGCCAGGGCACAGGGGCAGGTGACCACCAGGACCGAGAGCATGATCCAGGGCATCCGAGCTGGGTCGATGAACCACCAGACCAGGGTCACCACCGCGGTGACCACCAGCAGACGCAGCACGAAGAGATGCGCCATGCGCGCCGCCATCTGGGCCAGGCGCGGGCGGCTGGCGAAAGCCCGGTCGGTCAGGTCGACGATGCCGGCCACTCTGGCGTCGCGTCCGGCGTGGGTGACCCGCACCACCAGCGGGCTCTCGATGTTCTGGCTGCCGCCGGTCACGGTCTCGCCGAGGCCTCGGGTCACCGGCAGGTACTCGCCGGTCAGCATGGATTCATCCAGGCTCGATTCGCCGTCCTCGATCACGCCATCGGCGGGCACGCCCTGGCCGGGCTTGATCAGCACACGATCCCCGGCGGTCAGTTCACTGGCCGGCAGGATGCGCTCTTCGCCCGCCTCGGTAAGACGGATCGCGGAAAGCGGCAGGGCGCCGGCCATCGCATTTCCACTGTGGCCGCTGCGGCGGCGGGCCCGGGCCTCTACGTAGCGGCCGAAAAGCAGGAAGAAGGTGAACATGGCCGCCGAGTCGAAGTAGACCTCGCCCTTGCCGGTGATCACCGCATAGCCGCTTGCGGTATAGGCGAAGCCGATGGCCAGCGATACCGGTACGTCCATGCCCAGCACTCGGGTGCGCAGGTCGCGCACGGCGTTGCGGAAGAAGGGCATGGCCGAGAAGAACACCACGGGAGTCGTCAGGGCAAAGGAGAGCCAGTGAAAGAGGGCATAGAAGTCCGCGCTGACGCCGCCAGGGCCGGCCACATAAATGGGGATGGAGAACATCATCACCTGCATCATGCCGACGGCGGCGACGATCAGGCGGCGCACGTTCATGCGCTCCTCGTGGTGCAGCCGAGCCTGGGCTTCGTCGGGCTCATAGGGCTGGGCCTGATAGCCGATGGCGGCCATCTCGGCGAGGATCCGCGAGAGCCTGACCCGCGCTGGGTCCCAGCTTACCCGCACCCGGTGGTGGGTGAGGTTGACCGCGCTGGATTCGACTCCCGCCAGGGCGTTGAGGCGGTGTTCGATCAGCCAGGCGCAGGCCGCGCAGGTGATGCCATCGACGGCCAGGGTGGCGTGGACCCGCCCGCTGTCGTCGCCTTCGGGATGGACGAACTGGCGCTGCAGGCCAGGGTCGTCGAACACTGCCCAGGTCTCGGCCCGGGCCGACTGGCGGTCATCGGGGCGCTCCGGCAGTTCGGTGCGGAAGCGGTAGTAGCTGGCCAGGCCGCCGTCGACGATGGCATGGGCCACTGCCTCACAGCCGGGACAGCAGAGGGGGTGGCGGGTGTCGTCGAGGGTGATAGACCAGGGCGCCGCGTCTGGCACCCGGCTACCGCAATGGTAGCAGTCGGCCGTTTGTGACTCCCGGAGCGTCGTGCTCATCGGCCCTGATCACCCCATGACGCCAGCGGGGTCACGAGTCGCGGGCCGCCACCGAGCGGCCCGGGGTCAGCGGTATCTCCCCCTCCTCGGGGAAGCGCGCCTCGCCCACCAGACGCCAGTCGGGCGCTTCGCTCTGGGGCTGAACCTGGAGGTACCAGCGATAGCGAAGATTGTCCGGTGCCTGGCCCAGGTAGCGTCCGTCGCGCACATGCTCGAGAGTCAGTTCGATGTCGCGGTCGTCCTTGGTGGGGAAGATCAGTTCCAGGTCGAGCCTTTCGGGGTGCTCATCGCCCCCACGCAGGTCGAGCACCACGTCGCTGGTCATCGGGTCCAGGCGCAGGCTGGCCGTCAGGCCCAGCTCGGCGGCGCGGTCCTGTTTGGCCAGCACCATGTTGATGGCGCGCCCGTGCTCGTAGTAGTCCTCCTGCACCATGCCATCGGCGCTGCGGACCGCCAGGAAGGCGAAGGTGGAGCTGACGGTGATCGACAGCATCAGCAGGCTCATCAGGAACCAGGGCCAGAACTGCTTGTACCAGGGGGTCACGGGGGGGGACATGTCATCTCCGGATTTCGCCGATGAAGCGGGTTTCTCGCTCCAGGGCAATGCTTGGGTGGTCATCGGCCTCGAGGCGCAGAGTGATGGCGTGGCTGGGGCGATCGATCACCTCGGGGTCGGCGGTGATCGACACCACGGTGCGGCGGCTGTCGCCGGCGGGCACCGTGATGCGGTCAGTGTCGAGGGTCAGTCCCGGCAGGCCGGAGACCTCCAGGCTGTAGCTGTGCTCCTGGCCGTCCAGATTGCGCACCATCAGCACGTAGACATTACTCAGACGTCCTTCCCGCGTCATCTGGTAAAGCTGTGTCCTTTCGCGCTCCACCTCGAAGCCCAGCGGCGTGCGGTCGGCCACCGCCCAGGCGAAGACCCCTACCATCAGCACCAGCGCCGCCAGGTAGCCCATCAGGCGGGGGCGCAGGATACGTGTGGGTTTGCCTTCCAGGGCATTCTCGGTGGTGTAGCGGACCAGGCCCCGGGGGTAGCCCATCTTGTCCATCACGCTGTCGCAGGCGTCGATACAGGCCGCGCAGGTAATGCATTCGTACTGCAGGCCGTCGCGGATGTCGATGCCGGTGGGGCAGACCTGAACGCAGAGGTCGCAGTCGATGCAGTCGCCGTATCCTGCCTCTCGTGCCTGCTCATGGCTCATGGACTTCTTGCGTGGGCCGCGGGGCTCGCCGCGGGCGGCATCGTAGGAGACGATCAGGGTGTCACGGTCGAACATCACCGACTGGAAGCGCGCATAAGGACACATGTAGATACACACCTGCTCGCGCAGCCAGCCGGCGTTGAGATAGGTGAAGACCAGGAAGAACCCCACCCAGAAATAGGACCAGCCGTGAGCCTCCAGGGTGGGCAGATCGATGACCAGCTGGCGGATCGGCGTAAAGTAGCCGACGAAGGTCACGCCGGTGGCCAGCGCGATGACCAGCCAGATGGCGTGCTTGGCCGACTTGCGCCACAGCTTGTTGGCGTCCATGGCCTGCTGGTCGAGCCGGATACGGCGGTGGCGTGGGCCTTCGATTCGATGCTCGAACCAGATGAAGAGGAAGGTCCAGACACTTTGAGGGCAGGTGTAGCCGCACCAGACACGGCCGGCGAAGACCGTGATGAAGAACAGCCCGAAGGCGCAGATGATCAGCAGCCAGGAGAGCAGCATGAACTCCTGAGGGTAGAAGGTCGCGGCGAAGATATGGAACTCGCGGCCGGGCAGATCGAACCAGATGGCCGGGCGGTCTCCCCAGGGCACCCAGGGCAGCAGGAAGAAGGCCAGCATCAGCGCCCAGTTGGAGCTTCTCCTCACCTTCTGGAACAGCCCCTTGATCTCGCGAACATAGATGTGTGTGCGCTTGGCGTACATCTCCTGCTGCACCGTCGCGTCGGGCGAATGATGCTCGACCGGTGAGGGCGTGACATCGCGGGCGGGTATCTTGTCGCTCATGGCAACCTCACGGCAGGAGGGCGGGATGATGCAGTGCTGCGGTGCAGCCATTGTATAGAGGTGGGAAGCCAACGAGAAAGGGTGCGACGTAGCGCCGCACCCTTGAGTCACTGCCGGGGACGAGGTTCAGTCCCGGAAGCGCAGGCTGTAGACGTAGGCGGCGACCAGGTGCACGCGCTCCTCGCCGATGTAGGCTTCCTGGGCCGGCATGTGGCCGTTGCGGCCGTTGCGCAGGGACTGGCGAATCGAATCCGCCACGCTCTGGCCCGGTCTCTGATAGAGCCAGATGTCATTGGTCAGGTTGGGCGCCCCGAGGGCCTGGTTGCCGGTGCCATCGGGCATATGACAGGCGGCGCAGACCGAGGCGTAGGTGGCGGCACCCCGCTCGGCGCGCTCCGCGTCGTGTTCGAGGTCGGAGAGCGAGAGGGTGAACTGGGTGAGGTTCTCGATATTCTCCTCGCCCAGCTGCTGCCAGGCAGGCATCAGGCCGTTGCGGCCACGTACCAGACTGGTAACGATGTTCTCCGGCTCGCCGCCGTAGAGCCAGTCGTCGTTGGTCAGGTTGGGGAAGCCGTAGCCGCCCTGGGCGTTGGACCCGTGGCACACGGCGCAGTTGTTCAGGTAGATCCGTTCGCCCACCTGCATGGCTTCAGCGTCGCGGGCCAGCTCGGGGATCGGAATCTCCTGGTACTGGGCGAAGATCGGCGTGAACCGCTCTTCGGCGCGGGCGACCTCTTCCTCCCACTGGCCTTCCTGGGTCCAGCCGAGCAGGCCGGCGAAGTTGCCGAGGCCCGGGTAGAGCAGCAGGTAGCCCAGCGCGAAGATCACGGTGCCCACATAGAGCTGGAACCACCAGCGCGGCAGCGGGTTGTCATACTCCTCGATGCCGTCGGCGGCGTGTCCGGTCGTCTCGACGTTACCCTCGGCATCGGGGACCTTGTCGGTCTTGCGGTTGGCGTAGAGGAGCCATACGGCAAAACCGATGGAGCCCAACGTGATAACGATGATCCAGGCGCTCCAGAACCCGGAAAGGGAGTCATCCCAGAGATTGTTCATGTGTTCCTGTCTCCCTTTTGCTTGCGGGAAGCGGCCCCGTCCTGCGAGGCGCTCTTGTCACGGTTGGTTTGCTCATCGTCATCGGCGAAGGGCAGGTTCGCCGCCTCGTCGAAATCCGGCTTGCGACGCTTCGAATAGGCCCACACGGTGATGCCGATGAAAGCCAGTATCAGTAGCCCGGTGATGATGCCGCGAAAGGTGCCGGTATCCATGATCAGCGTGTGCCCTCGAGAACGGTGCCCAACTGCTGGAGGTAGGCAACCAGCGCGGTGATTTCTTGGGTCCCCCGTACCTCGCGGGTGGCGTTCTCGATGTCCTCATCGGTGTAGGGCACGCCCAGGGTGCGCAGGGCGCGCATCTTCTTCGGGGTGTCTTCGCCGTCGAGGGTGCGCTCGAACAGCCAGGGGTAGGCCGGCATGATCGATTCCGGCACTACGTCCCGCGGGTTGTACATGTGGGCACGGTGCCAGTCATCACTGTAACGGCCGCCCACTCGGGCCAGGTCGGGACCGGTGCGCTTGGAACCCCACAGGAAGTTGTGGTCGTAGATCGACTCGCCGGCCACGCTGTAGTGGCCATAGCGCTCGGTTTCCGCACGGAACGGGCGGATCATCTGCGAGTGACACCCCACACAGCCTTCGCGGCGATAGATGTCGCGACCTTCCAGTTCCAGAGCGGAGAGCGGGCGCAGGCCATCCACGGGCTCCGTGGTCTGCTTCTGGAAGAATAGCGGCACGACCTCGGCCAGGCCGCCGAAACTGATGGCCACCAGGATCAGCACGGCGAGCAGGCCAACGTTCTTTTCGATGATCTCGTGTTTCATTGGTCTCGGTATCCCCGGTTGGCTCAGGCAGTCTGCGGAAGCGGCTGGCGAGCGCCTTCACCGCGCCTGACGGTCATGTAGACGTTGTAACCCATGAGCAGCATGCCCACGACCCAGAAGAGGCCGCCGATCAAGCGTACGATGTAGCCTGGGCCGCTGGCCTCGACGGACTCGATGAAGGTGTACATCAGGGTGCCGTCGGGATTGATGGCGCGCCACATCAGGCCCTGCAGGATACCGTTGACCCACATGGAGGCGATGTAGAGCACGGTGCCGATGGTCGCCAGCCAAAAGTGGACGCCGATCAGGCCCACTGAGTGCATCTCGGTGCGGCCGAACAGTCGCGGGATCAGGTGGTACATGGAGCCGATGGTGATCATCGCCACCCAACCAAGAGCGCCGGAGTGAACGTGGCCGATGGTCCAGTCGGTATAGTGGGAGAGGGCGTTGACGGTCTTGATCGCCATCATCGGACCTTCGAAGGTGGCCATGCCGTAGAAGGAGAGGGCTACCACCAGGAAACGCAGGGTCGGGTCGGTGCGCAGCTTATGCCAGGCGCCGGAAAGTGTCATCATGCCGTTGATCATGCCGCCCCATGAGGGAGCCAGCAGGATGATCGACATGATCATGCCCAGCGACTGCGCCCAGTTGGGTAGAGCGGTATAGTGGAGGTGGTGCGGGCCAGCCCACATGTAGATCATGATCAGCGCCCAGAAATGGACGATGGAGAGCCGGTAGGAGTAGACCGGTCGTTCGGCCTGCTTGGGCACGAAGTAGTACATCATCCCCAGGAAGCCGGCTGTCAGGAAGAAGCCCACCGCGTTGTGTCCGTACCACCACTGCACCATGGCGTCGATGGTTCCGGCGTATAGGGACGTGGAGTACATGGCGGTGACCGGGATGGCCGCATTGTTGACGATGTGCAGCACCGCCACGGTCAGGATGAAGGCGGCAAAGAACCAGTTGGCCACATAGATGTGGGAGGTCTTGCGCTGCTTGATGGTCATCAGGAAGACGATGGCGTAGCTGACCCAGACCACCGCGATCAGGATGTTGATGGGCCACTCAAGCTCGGCATACTCCTTGGTGGTGGTATACCCCATCGGCAGGGTGATCACCGCCGACAGAATCACCGCCTGCCAGCCCCAGAAGGTAAAGGCGGCCAGCTTGTCCGAGAATAGGCGAGTCTGGCAGGTCCTCTGCACCACGTAATAGGATGTGGCGAACAGTGCCGAGCCGCCGAAGGCGAAGATCACGGCGTTGGTATGCAGAGGCCGAAGACGACCGAAGGACGTCCAGGGCAGGTTCAGGTTGAGTTGCGGCCAAACCAGCTGTGCGGCAAGGATGACACCGAGGATCATGCCCACGATGCCCCATACCACTGTCATGATCGCGAACTGCCGAACTACCTTGTAGTTGTAGGTCGGGTGTTCAAGTGCTGTGTTCATGTCGGGTTCCCATCGAACGCGGTAACGGGTCAAAGCTGTGTCAGTTTGTCACGGACTAGGCTTCCCCAGGATGATGCAGGTCAAATCGAAACAGATTCTATCGCAGCCCGGCCCAATCCTGAACATGCCAAACGGCTTACTTCAGAGAACTCGTGAGGAGTCACCCTTGTCATACTATGCCCGCATGAATTATCAAGCCATCGGACGTGAGGCGTTTCGTCAACGTCTGGCGGAGGGTGTCGAGGGGCGCTGGCTATTGCCCGAGGGTCCCTTAGAGGTCATGGGTAAGCCCAGGGTCGGCAGGTTGCTGGTCGCTCACGGGGCTGGCGCCGGCCAGGACAGCGACTTCCTGGTTAATCTGCGCGAGGCCCTGGCCGCCGAGGGAGTTCAGACCCTGGCGGTGGAGTTTGCCTACCTGCAGCAAATGCGTCGCGAGGCGAGGCGCCGTCCGCCGCCGCGTATCGATCGGCTGGTCGACGAACTGGCCGTCTGGTGCGACCTTCTGTCACGCCCAAGCCTGTCGCCTCTGTGGCTTGGGGGCAAGTCCATGGGCGGCCGTGCCGCCAGCCTGTTGGCGGCAAGGGACAGTGCTGCCGGGCTGGCGCTATGTGGCTATCCCTTCCATCCGCCCGGTAAGCCAGAATCACTGCGCCTCTCTCATTGGCCGCTGATTGCCTGCCCGACCCTGGTGGTGCAGGGCAGTCGCGACCCCTTCGGTAACCGTGAGGAATTGGCCGGTTATGAGCTCGGTGACGCCGAGGTTCACCTCCTGGAAGACGGCGATCACGACTGGAAGCCGCGACGCGCTTCCGGCAGGACGCGAGCGGCGCTTATCCGCGAGGGAGCCGGGGTCATTGCCGATTTCATGGCGCGCCACACCTGAGATATACGGCTCGGTGATCAGTGGGCCCAAGCAAAGGAATCTCATGGAAATGCCGCCTCGACGCTAGACAAGGAAAAGCGTTGACTTTGGTCTCTTCCCCTGTAGAATGCAGCGCCACGTGTCCAGGGGTGGTTAGCTCAGTTGGGAGAGCACCAGCCTTACAAGCTGGGGGTCACAGGTTCGAACCCTGTACCACCCACCATTGCCTCAAGGCAGTGCCTGATCACGTAGGAAACATGCAGCGGACCGGTAGTTCAGTTGGTTAGAATGCCGGCCTGTCACGCCGGAGGTCGCGGGTTCGAGTCCCGTCCGGTCCGCCAACATGTTTTCGATCCGTCAGCCCTGTTGCGGACCGGTAGTTCAGTTGGTTAGAATGCCGGCCTGTCACGCCGGAGGTCGCGGGTTCGAGTCCCGTCCGGTCCGCCATCAAGGCCTGACATTGCAATGCGATTACGTGGGTGATTAGCTCAGTTGGTTAGAGCACCAGCCTCACATGCTGGGGGTCACTGGTTCGAATCCGGTATCACCCACCACGCGGACCGGTAGTTCAGTTGGTTAGAATGCCGGCCTGTCACGCCGGAGGTCGCGGGTTCGAGTCCCGTCCGGTCCGCCATCGTCGCCGCAAATTCCAGAAGCCCTGAGCCTTGCTCGGGGCTTTGTCGTTTTTCAACGGTCTGGCCGGGTCTTTGCAGCTCCAGGAGAACTGTCATACAGTTGTTTGAATTGCCGGCTTTGAAGCGGGCACAGCCACAACAACTAGTAGGAGCGCAATGTGACCGCCTATCCCCACCTGTTTCGCCCCCTGGCCCTTGGCCACTTGACCCTGCCCAACCGGGTGCTGATGGGCTCCATGCATACCAACCTCGAAGAGGCCCCCGGCGGCTTCGAACGGCTGGCGGCCTTCTATGCCGAGCGCGTTCGGGAAGGCGTCGGGCTGATCGTTACCGGTGGCATCGCCCCCAATCCCGAGGGCGCCGTCTTTCAGGGGGCGGCCACCCTCGAGCGCAGGGAGCAGCTGTCCGACCACCGCCGGGTAGTGGAGTCGGTGCACGCCGAGGGCGGACGGATCTGCCTGCAGATCCTGCATGCCGGGCGCTATGCTTACACGCCTGAGCTGGTCGCTCCCTCAGCCATTCAGGCGCCGATCAATCCCTTCGCGCCTCGTGAGTTGGAGAGCGGCGAGGTGGAGCAGCAGATCGCCGACTATGTGCGCTGTGCAGGGCTTGCCCGGGAGGCCGGCTACGACGGCGTCGAGGTGATGGGTTCGGAGGGCTACCTGATCAACCAGTTCGTCTGTCGGCGCACCAACCACCGTGAAGACGCCTGGGGGGGTGCCTTCGAGAACCGCATTCGCTTTCCGGTGGAGATCGTGCGGCGCATTCGTGAGGTGGTAGGCGATGATTTCCTAATCATCTTTCGCTTGTCGATGATCGACCTGGTGGAAGAGGGCAGTACCCACGACGAGGTGGTGGCGCTAGGCCGTGCCATCGAGGCCGCCGGAGCCGATGTGATCAACACCGGCATCGGCTGGCACGAGGCGCGGGTGCCGACCATTGTCACCAGTGTGCCGCGAGCGGCCTTCACCGAGGTGACTCGGCGCATGAGGTCCGAGCTGTCGGTGCCGTTGATCGCCACCAATCGCATTAACATGCCCGAGGTGGCAGAGCGGATACTCGCCGAGGGGCATGCCGACATGGTCTCCATGGCACGCCCCTTCCTGGCCGATCCGGCCTGGGTGAGCAAGGCGTCGGAAGGTCGCAGCGAGGAGATCAATACCTGTATCGCCTGCAACCAGGCCTGCCTGGACCACACCTTCCAGGGCCGCCTCACCTCCTGCCTGGTCAATCCCCGGGCTGGCCACGAAACGGAGCTGGTCATCACGCCCGCCGAGACCCCCAGGCGTGTGGCGGTGGTGGGTGGCGGTCCGGCCGGTCTGGCCACTGCCCTCACCGCGGCGCAGCGCGGCCATGCGGTGACCCTCTTCGAGCGCGGAGCTGAACTGGGCGGCCAGTTCAACTATGCCCGTCGCATTCCCGGCAAGGAGGAGTTCGAGGAGACCCTGCGCTACTACCGGGTGATGCTCGACAAGCACGGCGTGCGGGTGCGGCTCAACTGCGAGGCGGACCCCCAGGCCCTGCATGAGTTCGAGGCGGTGGTGCTGGCCAGCGGCGTGCGGCCCCGCCGGCTCGACCTGCCCGGCAGCGATCACCCGAAGGTGTTGGGCTACCCCACGGCGATCCTGCATCCCGAGCGGGTTGGTCGCCGGGTGGCGATCATCGGGGCCGGCGGCATCGGGTTCGATGTGGCCGAACTGCTGACCCACTCGGGACATCCGTCCCTGGACCATGAGGCCTGGTGCGAGGAGTGGGGCGTCGACCTGTCGGTATCGACGCCCGGAGGGCTGCGCCACCCCCGCCGGCCAAAGGCTCCGCGGGAGGTCTTCCTGCTGCAGCGCAAGGCCTCCAAGCCGGGTCGCGGGCTGGGCAAGACCACCGGCTGGGTGCATCGTGCCTCGCTCAGGCACCGCGGCGTCGAGGCGCTGGCCGACTGCGAATACCTGGGCATCGATGACGAGGGTCTGCATATCCGCCAGGCCGGAGAGCCTCGCTTGCTCAAGGTCGACAGCGTGGTGGTCTGTGCCGGCCAGGAGCCGGTTCGAGAACTGCTCGAGCCGCTGGAGACCGCGGATCTGGAAGTGCACCTGATCGGTGGGGCTGACGAGGCCGCCGAACTCGACGCCAAGCGCGCTATCGACCAGGGCACCCGGGTAGCAGCGTCCCTGTAGCGTTTAAAAACTGCACAATTCCGCCAGAACCTCCCGTTGGCTCGCTGTTCTCAGGAGTAAGGCCGTCAGCGTTGATTCGTTGTCCGCTAATTCTGGGAGTGGCTGACCTACGCTGGTGGTGACCCAGTCTTCGCGCTGTCCTAACGGGGCGGCGCCGAGTCAGCGGGCCTACAGGAGGCATCGATGAGCATCTTCGATCATGTGCAGAATCGCTTTGAGCGTGTCCGGCAGGAAGAGTTAAGCCTAGAGGAGTACCTGGAACTTTGTCGCCGTGAGCCCATGGCTTATGCCTCGGCGGCCGAGCGGATGCTCGAGGCCATCGGCGAGCCCGAGGTGATCGACACGGCCAAGGATCCGAGGCTGTCGCGTATTTTTTCCAACAAGGTCATTCGCCGCTATCCGGCGTTTGCCGAGTTCTATGGCATGGAGGAGGCGATCGAGCAGATCGTCGCCTACTTCCGCCACGCCGCCCAGGGGCTGGAGGAGCGCAAGCAGATCCTCTACCTGCTGGGGCCGGTAGGGGGCGGCAAGTCATCGATGGCCGAACGGCTCAAGCTACTGATGGAGAGGGTTCCCTTTTACGCCATCAAGGATTCACCGGTCTTCGAGTCGCCGCTGGGGTTGTTCTCTCCCGAGGAGGACGGCGAACTGCTCGAGGAGGAGTTCGGCATACCGCGTCGCTACCTGAAGAGCGTGATGTCGCCTTGGGCATCGAAGCGACTGCAGGAGTATGGCGGCGATATCTCCCGCTTTCGGGTGGTGCGTCTCTATCCGTCACGCCTCAACCAGATCGCCATCTCCAAGACCGAGCCGGGTGACGAGAACAACCAGGATATCTCCTCACTCGTGGGCAAGGTGGACATCCGTCAGCTCGAGCTCTACTCCCAGGACGACCCCGATGCCTACAGCTTCTCCGGCGGCCTTTGCAAGGCCAATCAGGGGCTGATGGAATTCATCGAGATGTTCAAGGCACCGATCAAGGTGTTGCACCCGCTACTCACGGCGACCCAGGAGGGTAACTACAACCCCACCGAGGGCATGGGGGCGATCCCCTTCGAAGGCGTGGTGCTGGCCCACTCCAACGAAAGCGAATGGCAGACCTTCCGGAACAACCGCAACAACGAGGCCTTCCTCGACCGGGTCTATATGGTCAAGGTGCCCTACTGCCTGCGCGTTACCGAAGAGATCAACATCTACCGGAAGCTGCTCGAGCACTCGTCACTGAGCCAGGCGCCCTGCGCTCCCGACACCCTGCGCATGCTGGCACAGTTCTCGGTGCTCTCACGGCTGAAGGAGCCGGAGAACTCCAGCATCTACTCCAAGATGCGTGTCTATGACGGTGAAAACCTCAAGGATACCGACCCCAAGGCCAAGTCGATTCAGGAATACCGGGATGCCGCCGGGGTCGACGAGGGCATGGAGGGCCTCTCCACTCGCTTTGCCTTCAAGATCCTCTCAAAGGTGTTCAACTTCGATAACCACGAGGTGGCCGCCAACCCGGTCCACCTGCTCTACGTGTTGGAGCAGCGCCTGGAGCAGGAACAGTTGCCCCGCGAGACCTTCGAGCGCTATCTGCGCTTCATCAAGGAGTTTCTGGCCCCGCGCTACGTGGATTTCATCGGCAAGGAGATCCAGACCGCCTACCTCGAGTCCTACTCGGAGTATGGCCAGAACATCTTCGACCGCTACGTCACCTATGCTGACTTCTGGATCCAGGATCAGGAGTATCGCGATCCCGAGACTGGGGAGTTCCTCGACCGTCAGGCGCTCAACGAGGAGCTCGAGAAGATCGAGAAGCCGGCGGGCATCTCGAACCCCAAGGATTTTCGTCACGAGGTGGTCAACTTCGTGCTGCGGGCCCGTGCCCAGAACAACGGCATGAACCCCAGTTGGCAGTCTTACGAGAAGCTGCGCGGGGTGATCGAACACAAGATGTTCGCCAACACCGAGGAACTGTTGCCGGTGATCTCCTTCAACGCCAAGGCGTCCACGGCGGATCAGAAGAAACACGAGGACTTCGTGGCGCGCATGGTAGATCGGGGTTACACCGAGAAGCAGGTCCGACTGCTCTCCGAGTGGTACCTGCGGGTGCGCAAGTCGCAGTAGGCGTGAGCGTCTAGTCAAGGGCCGTGCGGTGGCATCCTGCTGCCGGCGGCCACGACCCTCGGGCAGAGGAGGTCGACATGTCCTATTTCATCGATCGGCGGGCCAACGCCAAGCACAAGAGCGCCGTGAACCGTCAGCGCTTCCTGGATCGTTACCGGACCCATATCAAGCGTTCCGTGGAGGAGGCCGTGAACCGCCGCTCCATTACCGATATGGAGCGTGGCGAGAAGATATCCATTCCCAGTCGGGACATCTCCGAACCGGTCTTCCAGCACGGCCAGGGAGGCAAGCGCCACATCGTTGCGCCGGGCAACAAGGAGTTCACCGAGGGGGATCGCCTGCGACGCCCTGGCGGTGGCGGTGGCGGTGGCGGCGCCGGAGAGGGCGGTGCCTCCGATCAGGGCGAGGGAATGGACGAGTTCGCCTTCTCTCTCTCGCGGGAGGAGTTCCTCGATTTCGTCTTTGACGGCCTCGAGCTTCCCCATCTGGAGCGCAAGTCGCTGGTCGACCTCGACGAGGTGCGGCCGATGCGCGCCGGGATTTCCAAGGAGGGGGTGCCAGCGCGTATCAATATCGTGCGCTCCATGCGTGAGGCCCAGGCCCGGCGCATCGCCATGCGCGCGCCCATCCGCCGCGCCCTGCGCGAGGCCCGTGAGGCGCTCGACATCGAGGAGCGCAAGGACCCGGTGCTGCGCAACCCGGCGCGGATCCAGGAGCTCAAGGTGGAGGTCGAACGCCTCGAGAAGCGTCTCGAGGCGGTGCCTTTCATCGACACCTACGATCTTCGCTACAACCATCTGGCCAACCAGCCGCAGCCGTCGAGCAAGGCGGTGATGTTCTGTGTCATGGACGTCTCGGGGTCGATGACCCAGGCCCACAAGGATATTGCCAAACGCTTCTTCCTGCTGCTCTATCTCTTCCTGGAGCGCAACTACGAGAAGGTCGAGCTGGTCTTCGTGCGCCACCATACCGCGGCCAAGGAGGTGGACGAGGAGGAGTTCTTCTACTCCCGGGAGACCGGCGGCACTATCGTCTCCAGTGCCCTGACGCTGGTTGACGAGATCATTGCCGAGCGCTATCCCCCCGGGCAGTGGAATCTCTATGTGGCCCAGGCCTCTGACGGAGACAACTGGGACGATGACTCCCTGACCTGTCGCGACCTGCTGATCAGGAAGTTGATGCCGCGACTGCAGTATTTCACCTATGTGGAGATCACCCCCCACGCACATCAGGCGCTGTGGGAGGAGTACGAGACGGTGGCCGATGAGTTTCCGTCGCGCTTCGCCATGCGCCAGATCGTCGAGGCCGGCGACATCTATCCGGTGTTCCGTGATCTGTTCAAGCGTCGCGTTGCCGGCACTTGAGGTTCGGGAGCGGCGACCGAGGAGGCACCATGACACGACGCAAGCCCATCGCAACCGGTTCCGATTGGAACTTCGAGGTCATCACTGAGTTCGAGCGGGAGATCGCCAGGCTGGCCGACGAGTACCGGCTAGACACCTACCCCAACCAGATCGAGGTGATCACCAGCGAGCAGATGATGGACGCCTATGCCAGCGTGGGTATGCCTGTGGGCTACCACCACTGGTCCTTCGGCAAGCAGTTCCTGGCCGTGGAGCAGGCCTATCGTCGCGGCCAGATGGGCCTGGCCTATGAGCTGGTCATCAACTCCGACCCCTGCATCGCCTACCTGATGGAGGAAAATACCCTGATGATGCAGGTGTTGGTGATGGCCCACGCCTGCTACGGCCACAACTCCTTCTTCAAGGGCAACTACTTGTTTCGCACCTGGACCGATGCCTCCTCGATCATCGACTATCTGGTGTTCGCCAGGAAGTACATCGCCGAGTGCGAGGAGCGACACGGGGTCACCGCGGTAGAGCAACTGCTGGACGCCTGTCATGCCCTGCAGAACTACGGGGTGGACCGCTACAAGCGACCCTCGCCCATCTCCGCTGCCGAGGAGGCGCGTCGCCAGAAGGAGCGTGAGGAGCACCTCCAAGCCCAGGTCAATACGCTGTGGCGAACGATTCCCGGCCGGAGCTCACCTGAGTCGCTGGGCGGTAACCATGACGAGGAGGATCCGCTGGGCCTGCATGCCGGGGGGCGTTACCCCTCCGAGCCCCAGGAGAATCTTCTCTACTTCATCGAAAAGAATGCCCCCCTGTTGGCGCCCTGGCAGCGGGAAGTGGTGCGCATCGTGCGTAAGCTGGCCCAGTACTTCTACCCTCAGCGTCAGACTCAGGTGATGAACGAGGGCTGGGCCACTTTCTGGCACTACACCCTGATGAACCGGCTCTTCGATGAGGGCCTGGTGGACGAGGGGCTGATTCTGGAGTTCCTGCAGTCCCACACGGCGGTCGTCAACCAGCCCGAGTTCGATAGCCCCTGGTTCAACGGTATCAACCCCTATGCGCTTGGCTTCGCCATTTTCAGCGACCTCAAGCGCCTCTGTGAGGCCCCCACGGAGGAGGATCGCCAGTGGTTCCCCGACATCGCCGGCAGCGATTGGCGGGAAACCCTGGAGTTCGCCATGCGCAACTTCAAGGACGAGTCCTTCATCCAGCAGTTTCTGTCGCCCAAGGTGATCCGCGACCTGAAGCTGTTCATGGTGGTGGATGACGATCAGGAGGAGATGCTGGAGGTGGCGGCGATCCATGATGAAAGGGGTTACCGGCGAGTTCGCGAGGCGCTTGCCACCCAGTACGCGCTTTCGGTGCGCGAGCCCAATATTCAGGTCTATTCGGCGGATATTCGCGGCGACCGCTCATTGACGCTGCGCCACGTGCAGGACAGCCGGCGCCCCCTGGCGCGCAGCGTCTACCCGGTGATCCGCCATCTGCATCAGCTGTGGGGTTTCCCGGTCAGGCTCGAGTCGTTGGAGGATGGCGAGGTGGTGCGTCGCTATCACTGGCCGCTGCCGGAAGAGGTCGCCGGAACATGAGAAGGGCGAGGGCAGAAGGTGCCCCCTTAGATGACAGAACCCGCGGCGGAGCGCGGGTTCTCTTCATGCGGGAGGCAGCGGCGTCGCTGCGCTTCCGGGGCAATCAGGCCTGGGCGACCCAGGACTGGCACCAGCCCTTGGGCTCGACGCTATTCTGCGGGAACAGCTGGCAGCCTTCGGTTTCCGCCTGCCAGAACATGCAGTTGTCGCAGACCTCACCCTCTTCGTAGGCGGGATGGTCGGCGGCGTCTTCGGCCACTTCGACATAGTTGAGGGCCTTGGCTTCTTCGCTGTCCGGGTCCAGTCGCGGCAAGGTGTCGGCAAAGGCGGTCTTGGAGAGGATGCCTGCACCAAGCGGCAGAGCGGCAAGGCCCAGCAGGCTGGTACGCATGAAGTCACGACGGCTCTGATTGGCCATGGGATCTCCTTTTCGTCACGGTTGCAGGAACGGTTCCTGTTCGTCTTTCGGGTGGTGTACCACCTCTGCTCCGACAGGGGCTGCCCTGGGGAGTTCGCTGTTCTATGGTAGTAGAGTGTCTACCGCCACGCGACCGAGCCATGTGTCATGCGGCAATCTGTCGCGCACCATGCCGGAGTCCAGGAGAAAGAGAGCCGATGATCTTCACCCGTTTTGCCTCCCCTCTGGGCGAGCTGCTGCTGTGCGCGGAGCCGGAGGGACTCAGCCGGCTGAGCCTGGCCGCCGCGACTCAGCCCGATCCCGAGGGTGCCCACCGGGACGACGACGCCCTGGCCGAGGCCCGTGATCAGTTGCTGGCCTACCTGGCCGGGCGACGACGCAGCTTCAGCCTGTCTCTGGCCCCGGGAGGCAGCGATTTCCAGCGCCAGGTGTGGGCGGCGCTGCTGCGCATCCCCTGGGGCGAGACCCGCACCTATGGCGAGTTGGCGCGCCGGCTCGGCCGTGAGGGCGCCGCCCGGGCCATCGGCGCGGCCAACGGAGCCAACCCTCTGCCGCTGCTGATCCCCTGCCACCGGGTGGTGGCGGCGGACGGACTGGGCGGTTACAGCGGGGGCATCGAGCTCAAGCGCCGGCTCCTCGCGCTTGAGGGGAGCCTGTCCGGCTGAGCCGCGATTCTGCCGGACGGCCGGCGCTGCTATACTCGCGCCATCGCCGGCTGTTGCCAGCCGGATATCCACCGTGCCCCGAGGGGCGCGCAGCAGAGAGAGTGCCCGA
>CAYWBG010000006.1:0-37069 GCA_964456005.1 uncultured Halomonas sp. | reverse complement strand
AGTCGCCCATCGTCAAGTTCATGGAGAACGTGGTCGAGGCGCTGCTCGACCGCGTCGGTGCCGAGGATGGCGACATCATCTTCTTCGGTGCGGACAAGGCGCGCATCGTCAACGAGGCGATCGGTGCGCTGCGGGTCAGGCTCGGCGAGGACCTCGACCTCTATACCCACGAGTGGGCACCGTTGTGGGTGGTGGACTTCCCGATGTTCGAGGCCGACGATAACGGTCGCCTGAGTCCGCTGCACCACCCCTTCACCTCGCCGGCGTGCACCCCGGAGGAGTTGCAGGCGAATCCGGCCACGGCGCTTTCGCGTGCCTACGACATGGTGCTTAACGGCACCGAACTGGGCGGCGGTTCCATCCGTATCCACGATCAGGCCATGCAGACCACCGTATTCGAGATTCTCGGCATTGGCGAAGCAGAGGCCCGTGAGAAGTTCGGCTTCCTGCTCGATGCCCTGCACTATGGCGCCCCGCCCCACGGTGGCCTGGCCTTCGGCCTCGACCGCCTGGTGATGTTGATGGCCGGTGCGCGAACCATCCGCGAAGTCATCGCCTTCCCGAAGACCCAGAGTGCCGGTTGCCTGATGACCGACGCCCCGGGTCAAGTGAACGGCGACCAGCTGCGCGAGCTGAACATTCGCCTGCGCCAGAAGGCAAAGGCGGAAGAGCAGGAGTGAGCCTCTTCCACTGAGCAGCAGGACACCGGCGCCCCAGGGCGCCGGTGTCGTTTCTTGTATTCAACACCCGTATTGCGACGTAGGCTCTGTCCCGACAAACCGGAGGTAGCATGGCTGGCCATAGCAAGTGGTCCAACATCAAGCACCGCAAGGCGGCTCAGGACGCCAAGCGCGGCAAGATCTTCAACAAGCTGATCCGCGAGCTGACCGTGGCCGCACGCCAGGGCGGGCCGGATCCGGCGGACAACCCGCGACTGCGCACCGCCGTGGATAAGGCGTTGGGGCAGAACATGCCCAAGGACACCGTGCAGCGCGCCATCGATCGCGGCGCCGGCAACGCCGACGGCGACGCGATGGAGGAGTGCGTCTACGAAGGCTACGGCCCGGAAGGGGTGGCGGTGATGGTCGAGTGTCTCACCGACAACCGCAACCGTACCGTCTCCGAGGTGCGTCACGCCTTCAACAAGAGCGGCGGCAACTTGGGCACCAGCGGCTCGGTGGCCTTCATGTTCCACCAGCAGGGACGCCTGGCGCTGCCTGGGGGCGTCTCAGAGGAGGCGGTGATCGAAGCCACCCTGGAGGCGGAGCCGGAGGATATCGTCACCCTCGATGATGACACCCTGGAGGTGGTGACCTCGCCGGAGGCCTATCACGATGTGAAAGAGGCGCTGATCGTGGCGGGTCTCGAGCCCGAGCGAAGCGAACTGGGCCTGTTTCCCGAGAACACCACACCGATCGCCGACGAGGAGCTGGCCCGCAAGGTGATACGTCTGATCGACATGCTGGAGGACCTGGACGATGTCCAGAACGTCACCACCAATGCGGAGTTTGATGATGCAGTACTCGATGCTGTGGAGTGAGGTCGGGAGGTGCTGATCCTAGGCATCGACCCCGGCTCGCGGATCACCGGCTACGGGGTGCTGGACGTCGCCGGCGTCACGCCTCGCTATGTGGCCAGCGGCTGCATCCGGATCCGGGCCGACGACCTGGCCCAGAAGCTGGCTCAGGTCTATGCCGGCATCAGCGAACTGATCGCCGTGCATCGTCCGGCGGAGTTCGCCATCGAGCAGGTCTTCATGTCCAAGAACGCGGATTCAGCGCTCAAGCTCGGCCAGGCCCGTGGCACCGCCATCGTCTGTGCGGCCAATCACGGCCTGCCGGTCAGCGAGTATGGCCCTCGTCAGATCAAGCAGGCGGTGACCGGCAGCGGAAGTGCCGACAAGGCCCAGGTACAGCACATGATCACCGCCATCCTGGGGCTCTCGGCGACTCCCCAGGCCGATGCCGCCGATGCCCTGGCCATCGCCCTGACCCATGCCCATGCGCGCCGGGGGCTGGTCACGGCAGGTAGCTTCGGTGGCCACCGAAGCCGACGGCGGGGCGGCTCCTGGCGCGATTTCCGCCCCTGAGGCCGTCTTCATACGACCCGTCGGCCAGGTTGTCGAACGCTGTTTGAGTGCAGGCTGGCCAGCCGCTCGGCCGACCAGTATAGTGGCCACAACGGCGGCCCCAGGGCCGCAATGGACCGACGCCAAGGAATCGACTGTACCCATGATCGGACGCCTGCGTGGCACCCTGCTCGACAAGCAGCCGCCCTGGCTGGTGGTGGACGTGGCCGGGGTAGGCTATGAACTGGAAGCCTCGATGAATACCCTGGTAGCGCTGCCCACTTCCGGCGAGCCTGTCTCCCTCTTTACCCACCTGACCGTGCGCGAAGACGCCCACTTGCTCTACGGCTTTATTCGCGAGCAGGAACGGGCGCTGTTCCGAGCGCTGATCAGGGTCAACGGTGTCGGCCCCAAGCTGGCCCTGGCGATCCTCTCGGGCATGGACGAGGCCGCCTTCATGCGCTGTGTAATGGACGACGACGCCAAAGCACTGACCCGCCTCCCCGGGGTGGGCAAAAAGACCGCCGAGCGACTGATCATCGAGATGCGCGATCGCTTCCCCCACTGGGAGAGGACCGATGAAGTCCTGGCCTCGACCCCCGGGATGTTGCCCGCCGGGTCAGCTCACCAGGATCCCCTGGTCGATGCCGAGGCGGCCCTGGTCAGCCTGGGATACAAGCCCGCCGAGGCCGCCCGGATGCTCGCTGGGCTTGAGGAGGAGGGCACTACCGAGGCTCTGATCAAGGCCGCCCTGAGCCGGCGGTTGGCCGGGTGACCCTCATGTGCCGTGTCACCTTGTCTCGGACCCCGGCCGGTGGGAGAGCTAACCATGCTGGACAATGATCGCCTGATCGCCGCCGACCCGCGAGATGAAGAGGCCCCTGTGGATCGCGCCATCCGTCCCAAGCGGCTGGCCGATTACATCGGCCAGCCGCGGGTGTGCGAACAGCTTGAGATCTTCATCGGGGCCGCCCGTGGGCGCGACGAGAGTCTCGACCACACCCTCGTCTTTGGTCCGCCAGGGCTGGGCAAGACGACGCTGGCAAATATTATCGCCGCGGAGATGGGTGTCGGCCTGAAGTCCACTTCCGGCCCGGTGCTGGAGCGTGCCGGCGACCTAGCCGCCCTGCTGACCAACCTGCAGCCCGGCGACGTGCTGTTCATCGACGAGATACATCGCCTCTCACCGGTCGTAGAGGAGATCCTCTATCCCGCCATGGAGGACTTCCAGCTCGACATCGTCATCGGCGAGGGGCCTGCCGCACGGTCCATCAAGCTCGACCTACCGCCCTTCACCCTGGTGGGGGCCACCACTCGGGCAGGCCTGCTCACATCGCCTCTGCGAGACCGTTTCGGCATCGTCCAGCGCCTGGAGTTCTATGCCATCGGGGAACTCACCGAGATTGTCGTTCGTTCCGCCCGCCTGATGGGGGTGGAGACGGACCCTGAGGGGGCCCTAGAGGTGGCGCGCCGCTCCCGGGGCACGCCGCGCATTGCCAACCGCCTGCTGCGCCGGGTGCGCGACTACGCCGAGGTGCGCGGCACCGGGCGCATCGATGCGTTGATTGCCGACCGGGCGCTGGACATGCTCCATGTCGATCACCATGGCCTCGACCACATGGATCGTCGCCTGCTGCTGGCGATGATCGAGAAGTTTGACGGAGGCCCGGTCGGGGTCGACTCCCTCGCCGCCGCCATCGGCGAGGAGCGCGATACCATCGAAGACGTCATCGAGCCTTACCTGATCCAGCAAGGGCTGATGATGCGCACCGCCCGGGGCCGGGTGGTGACCCGCCAGGCCTGGCAGCACTTCGGCCTAGTGCCTGCCGAGCAGGCCGCGAATGCCGCGGGGGAGACCCGCCCGTGAGCCCCATTAATCTTGATGACGCGCTCGAGGTGTGCGCCGAGATCCAATTCCAGGGTCACGTCCGGCGACAGTACGGCCAGGTCGTGAGCCATCGCGGGGAACCCTTGTGCGAGGCCAGGGTCGACATCGCCTGTGTTGACGCTCAGTGCCTCAGAGCCGTTGCCTGGCCACCGGCACTCGCCGGGGCCCTGGTTCGACACCCCTACGCCCAACCGCCAGCCTGACGAGGATGCCAGTGAACGACTCCATGTCCATTCCCCACCTGATCATGAGCGCCAGCACCGTGGTGCAGCTGGTAATGCTGCTGCTCACGGTGGGCTCGATCCTCTCCTGGGTCGTGATTTTTCAGCGGACCTTCGTGATGCGTCGTGCCCGGCGAGCCCACCAGGCCTTCGAGGAGCGCTTCTGGTCCGGCGTGGATCTCAACGAGCTCTACCGTGAGACGCCCGCGGAGCTCGAGACTCAGGGCGCCGAACATGTCTTCCGGGCCGGCTTCCGCGAGTTCAATCGCCTGCTGCCCAAGACCCGCAGCCCTGAGGCGATCCTCGACGGCGTACAGCGCAGCATGCGAGTGGCCTGGTCCCGGGAGGAGGAGCGTCTCTCCCTGCATCTGGTCTTCCTTGCCACTGTGGCCTCGGCCAGCCCCTATATCGGCCTATTCGGCACCGTCTGGGGCATCATGGGCTCCTTCCAGGCGCTTTCCATGGCCCAGCAGGCCACCCTGACCACCGTGGCGCCGTGGATCGCGGAGGCGCTGATTGCCACCGCAATGGGCCTGTTCGCCGCCATTCCCGCGGTGATCTTTTACAATCGACTCTCCTCCGAATCCAGCCGATTGCTGGGCAAGTACGAAGACTTCGCCGAGGAGTTCCACTCGATTCTGCACCGCAACCTGCAAGGCCGCGCCGAACCCGGCGCGGCCTGAGGGAGTCTGGTTATGAATGGACCCTTCAATCGCGGCAATCAACGCAAGCCCATGGGCGAGATCAACGTCGTGCCTTTCATCGACGTCATGTTGGTGTTGCTGGTGATCTTCATGATCACTGCCCCCATGCTGACCCAGGGCGTTCAGGTCGATCTTCCCCAGGTTACCTCTGAACCCATTGACGAGGTGGAGGACAGCGAGCCCATCGTCGTAGCAGTGGATCGCGATGGACACTATTTTTTGTCGATCGGCGGTGAGGAAACATCGGTCAGCCTCGACGAGATCGCCGAACGTGTCATCATCCTGCTCGAGCGGCGACCCGGCACCCCGGTCATGGTGCGTGGCGACCGCAACGTGAGCTATGGCCAGGTGGTCAACCTGATGAGCACCCTGCAGATCGCCGGTGTCAGCAATGTCGGTCTGATCTCGGAACCGCCCCCCAGCGGGGAAGGCTGAGGAGTCGAGATGGCCAGACACGACCAGCGCGTGGGCTATGGTCTGCCGACGCTTCTCGCCGTGGCCCTGCACCTGGTGGTGGTGTTACTTAGCGTCATCAGCCTGCCGGCCAGCGAGCCCGAGCCCGCTTCCACTTCCATCGTCCAGGCCACGCTCGTCAGCACCGAGACCGTGACCGACCAGGCTCAGCGCGCCGACGAGGCCCGCTCCCGAGCCCAGGCCCGAGAAGCCGAGGAGCAGCGCCAGGCGGAGGAGGCCGCCCGCCAGACCGAGCAGGAGGCCGCCGAGGCCGAGGCGCAACGGCAGTCCGAACAAGCAGACCAGCGTGAAGCCGAGGCACGGGCAAGGGAGGAGGCGCGCCAGGTCGCTGAGGCCGAGGCTGCTCGGCGCGCCGAGGAGGCTGAGCGTCAGGCCCAGCTGCGTCAAGAGCAGGAAGAGGAGCGCCGCGCCCAGCAGCAGGAGGCCGAGCGCCAACGCCAGGCCGAGGAAGAGGCTCGCCGACAGCAGGAAGCCGAGGCACAGCGTCGCGCCGAAGAGGAAGCCGAGCGCCAGCGCCAGGCGGAGGCAGAAGCTCGCCGCCAGCAGGAGGAAGAGGCACAGCGTCGCGCCGAGGAAGAGGCGGAACGCCAACGCCAGGCCGAGGAAGAAGCCCGCCGCCAGCAGGAAGCCGAGGCAGAGCGCCGGGCGGAGGAGGAAGCCGAACGTCAGCGCCAGGCCGAAGCAGAGGCTCGCCGCCAGCAGGAAGCCGAGGCAGAGCGACAGCGCGAGGCGGAAGCGCAGCGCCGCCGCGAGGCGGAAGCCGAGCGTCAGCGTCAGGCCGACGAGGAAGCCCGGCGAGAAGCCGAGGCGGCCATTCAGCGCCTGATCGAAGGTGAGCGCGAGGCCGCCGCCAATGCGCGACAGGGTCAGGAGGCCGCCAACAGCTTCATCAATCTGGTGCGTCAGGCGGTGGAGCAGGCCTGGGTCATTCCGCCCAACGTCTCCTCGGGCGCGACCGCCGAGATACAGGTGCGGTTGGGTCCCTCCGGCGAGCTGTTTGCGGTCAGCATCTCGCGGGGTAGCGGTGACAGCGCTTTTGACCGCTCGGCGATCCAGGCGGTGGAGGCGGCGGCCCCCTTCGCCGAACTGCGACAGTTGCCAGCTAACCTGCAACGGGACTACCGTCAATTTAACCTGCGCTTCACACCGGGAGATGTACGCTGATGAAAGCCCTGATGATGTCTTGGCTGCTCGCCATGCTGCTGACCTGCAGCACCCTGGCCCAGGCCAACCTGACCATCGAGATCACCCGCGGCAGCGACCGCGCCACTCCGGTGGCCGTGGTGCCCTTCGCCGGCGGTGATGAGCTGCCCGAGGATGTCGCCCAGCTGATTCATGACAACCTGGAGCGTAGTGGTTACTTCGATCCGCTACCGCGCCGCCAGATGATCGACCGTCCCAGCGATAGCGGCGAAGTGAGCTACGGGAACTGGCGGGCACTGGACGTTCGCTACCTGATAGTGGGGCGTGCCAGCCAGGAGGGAGACGGTTACCGCCTGCGCTACGAGTTGATGGATATTAGCGGTGAGCGGCGCATGCTCGGCGAGGTGGTTACCGCCGACCGTGAGGAACTGCGCGGCAGCGCTCACTACATCAGCGACCAGATCTTCGAGGCGATCACCGGCATCCGTGGCGCCTTCTCCACGCGGATCGCCTACGTCACCGCCCAGGGGATCGGCGACAACATGCAGTTTGCGCTCTTTGTCGCAGACGCCGATGGGGGCAACAGCCAGCAGGTGCTCAGCTCCCGGGAGCCGATCCTTTCGCCGGCCTGGTCTCCCGATGGTGGCAAGCTGGCCTATGTCTCCTTCGAGACCGAACGACCGGCAATCTACATCCAGGATCTGGCCAGCGGGCAGCGGGTGCGTGCCACTTCCTTCGAGGGCATCAACGGAGCTCCAGCCTGGTCGCCTGACGGCCGTCGCCTGGCCATGTCCCTCTCCAAGGATGGC
Source organism: uncultured Halomonas sp. (assembly GCA_964456005.1). Taxonomy (GTDB): domain Bacteria; phylum Pseudomonadota; class Gammaproteobacteria; order Pseudomonadales; family Halomonadaceae; genus Halomonas. The sequence continues at coordinate 29,762 of CAYWBG010000006.1, read as the reverse complement.
CAGCCGGAAATCTACGTGATGAACATCGCTCAGCGCAGCTTCGAGCGGATCACCAACAACTCAAGCATCGACACCGAACCCGACTGGTCGCCGGATGGCCGCAGCCTGCTGTTCACCTCCGATCGCAGCGGCGGTCCCCAGCTCTATCGCCATGATTTCTCCAGTGGCCAGCAGGAGCGACTCACCTTCACCGGCAACTACAACGCTCGGGGACGCTTTGCACCTGACGGCGAGTCACTCTTCCTGGTCCACCGTTCCGGCAACGGATTCCAGATCGCCAGGCAGGACCTGGACAGCGGTCGCCTGGTTGTTCTCAGCGAATCGCGATTCGATGAATCTCCCAGTGTTGCACCTAACGGGACCATGGTAATCTTCGCCACCCAGCAGGCAAACAGCGGGGTATTGGGAGCGGTGACTGCCGACGGGCGAGCCTCCTTCCGGTTGCCGTCCGCCCAGGGTGACGTGCGTGACCCCGCGTGGTCCCCTTTCCTCAATTGATTACTCCGATGTGGGTACTCTTCGATTCAGCAAGGAGTCAGACCATGCAATTCAAGTCCTACGCCAGGACCCTGGCGGTTGCCCTGTCCCTGGCCGTTGTGGCCGGTTGTTCCAGCAGTGGTGGAACCCAGGACGGTTCCGCGGATGGCACCCGGAGTGGCGCCGGCGCCGCCGGTACCGGCGTGGCCGGTAGTGGTCAGGTTGGGGGTACCGGCCTGGGTGCCAACGGTGAGCGTGCCGGGCAGCAGGCCGATGGCCGCATCCCCGAGCAGCGCATCATCTACTTCGAGTTCGACAGCGACCGGATCCGCAGTGAGTTCGAGCCGGTGCTGAATGCCCATGTTCGCTATCTGCGGTCCAACGGCGGTGCCCGCGTGGTACTCCAGGGCCATACTGACGAACGCGGTACCCGTGAATACAACATGGCCCTGGGTGAGCGTCGCGCCCGCTCCGTGGCACGCTTCCTCTCCGTGCAGGGCGTGTCGCCCTCCCAGGTCGAGGTGGTGAGCTACGGCGAGGAGCGACCTGCCGCTCGCGGCCACAACGAGGACACCTATGCCCAGAACCGTCGAGTCGTCTTCGACTACTGAGTATGGTGCCATGGGTCGCCTGCGACCCACGTAGAGGGAGACACACATGAAACACGGTCTGAAGAGGCTGTGCGGCGCGGGAGCCTTGGTGCTCCCGTTGTCTGTATGGCTTCCCGCCCAGGCGCAACGGCCAGTAGTCGAGGACCTCACCGCCCAGCCGCGGACCTTCATGGAGCAGACGGAGACCCGCGAGGAGGCGGGCGGTAGCCTGGTGATCCTTAACCAGGTTCAGCAGCACGAAGAGGAACTCCGCCAGCTCCGCGGCCAGGTCGAAGAGCTGCGACATCAACTCGAGCAGCTGCGTCGCCAGACGCGCCAGCAGTACATGGACCTCGAGGATCGTCTGGCCACCGCGCCAGCCGCCGTCGGTCCGGCTGCCGTCGAGCAGGTTGACGAGGAGGCCGCGCGCCAAGTTGCTCAGGCCCCGTCGCCCAGTGGCGCCGGCGCCGCGGCCCAGGCAGCCTATCAAGACGCCTTCGCCCGGGTTCAAGCCCGCGAGTTTGGCGAAGCGATCGCTGCCTTCGAGCGCTTCGTGGTCGACCACCCAGACAACACCCTGACCGCCAACGCCCACTACTGGCTGGGCGAGCTGCATGCGGCGGAAGGGAACCTGGAACCGGCCGAGGGCGCCTTCCGCATCGTGCTCGACGACTTCCCGCAGAGCAACAAGGTGCCCGACGCCCTCTACAAGCTCGGCTTGCTAAAGGCTCGCCAGGGCGAGCCGGAGGCGAGTCGCGAGCTCCTCGAGCGCGTGCGCGACGACTACCCGGAGAGCAGTGCGGCGGGGCTGGCCAATGATTTCCTGCGCCAGTCGGGCAACTAATTTATCAAGGAGCCTCCATGACGACCTGCAAGATCGACTATCAGGCGCCCGCTGACCTCCTCCAGGGGCGCACCATCCTGGTCACCGGTGCCGGCGACGGAATCGGCAGGGCCGCCGCCCTGACCTTCGCCCGCCATGGCGCTACGGTCATCCTGCTGGGCCGCACCACCGCCAAACTCGAGAAGGTCTACGACGAAATCGAAGCGGCGGGTGGCCCTCAACCGGCGATCTTTCCGCTCAATTTCGAGGGAGCGACGCTCAAGGACTACCATGACATGGCCGAGACACTGGATCGCGAGTTCGGTCGCCTGGATGGACTGCTCCATAACGCCGGTCTGCTGGGACGCATCACTCCCTTCGAGCAGTACAATCCCGAGCTTTGGGAGCAGGTGATGCAGGTCAACATCAACGGCCCGGTCTGGATGACCCAGGCGCTTCTCCCGGCGCTGAAGTACTCGGCTGACGCCTCCATCGTCTTTACGTCCTCTGGCGTAGGCCGCAAGGGGCGTGCCTATTGGGGTGCCTATGCCGTCTCGAAGTTCGCCACAGAGGGCTTCGTGGAGGTGCTGGCCGACGAACTGGAGCACCTGGGCAACGTCCGTGTCAACAGTCTCAACCCCGGCGCCACCCGGACGCAGATGCGCAAGACCGCCTACCCCGGCGAGGACCCCGCCACCCTGCGCACCCCGGGGGAGATCATGCCCACTTATCTCTGGCTGATGGGACCCGAGAGCCGCGGCCACAACGGCGAGAAGTTCGACGCCCAGCCGCCCAAGCAGGGCTGAGGGCGCCTATAAAGCACGTGGATAACCCGGCGCCACTATCGCCTTAGCAGGGCCTGGACAAGCGCCTCGCCGGTCTCGAACCAGAGGTCGGCCGGCCAGGCGCGATAGTCATCCCCCTCCTCGATATAGCCATACCCGACTGCCACTGCGGCCATGCCGGCGGCGCGGGCCGCCTGCATGTCGCGCAGGTGGTCGCCGATATACCAGCACGCTGCTGGCGGAGCCTCCAGGCGTCGTGCCGCCTCCAGCAATGGTGCGGGGTCGGGCTTCTTCACCGCCAGGTCATCGGCGCATAGCAGGGCCCCCGGTTTCAGCGACAGGGCGGCGATAAGGGGCTCTGCGTAGGCCCGGGGCTTGTTGGTGACGATGCCCCAGGGGCGCTCCATGGATTCCCACTGCACCAGCAGTTCCTCCAGGGGAGCAAAGACCCGGCTCTCCACGGCCACCGACTCGGCATAGGCGGCCAGCAGGAAGGCGCGGGCCTCCTCGTGTCCGTCGGCCTCCTTGGCGAGACCCAGTGCCAGGGTCACCAGGGCGCTGCCGCCATTGGAGACCTGGCAACGAATCACCGGGTAGGGCAGGGCGGATAGTCCATGATGGGCACGCAGCGCGTTGGTCGCCCTCGCCAGATCGGGGGCGGTGTCCACTAGGGTGCCGTCCAGATCGAAGAGCAGGGCAGCGGGGCCGAAGGTGTTCACTCGGCCTCCCGCCGGCAGTGCATCAGGTAATTCACCGAGACGTCGGTCGGGTGTAGCCGGTAGCGCCGTGTCAGCGGGTTATAGACCAGCCCGCTCTGCTCGCGGACCGTCAGGTCGGCGTCACGGCACCAGGCGGCGAGCTCGGCCGGACGGATGAACCTGGCGTAGTCGTGGGTGCCGCGGGGCAACATACCGAGGACATATTCGGCGCCGAGGATGGCCAGAGCATAGGCCTTGGGATTGCGGTTCAGGGTCGAGAAGAATACCTGGCCACCGGGTTTCACCAGCGCGGCGCAGGCTCGGACCACTGAGGCCGGGTCGGGAACATGCTCTAGCATCTCCAGGCAGGTGACCACGTCGTAGCCACCCGGGTTCTCCTCGGCCAGTGCCTCTACGCTGATTCGGCGGTAGTCGACCTCGACGCCGCTATCCAGGGCGTGCAGACGCGCCACCGCCAGTGGCGCCTCGCCCAGGTCGATGCCGCTGACCCTGGCGCCGCGGTGGGCCATGGCCTCGGCCAGGATGCCGCCGCCACAGCCAACATCGACCACCCGTTTGCCGGCCAGGCTGGCCCGGGCGTCGATGAAGTCCAGTCGCAGCGGATTGATGTCATGCAGGGGCTTGAACTCGCCGTCGGGATCCCACCAGCGACTGGACAGGGCTTCGAACTTGGCGATCTCGCTGGGATCGACATTGCCCGCTTCGGTGTGAGGTGCGCCCATCTGAGCTCTCCGTTGTGGAATCGACGTATGGCGCACCGACACGGTGGCAGGTCGGCGCGCGTTCGGTATCATGGCGCTATTCTACCCGTTCCCGGGGCAGCAGTCCCATGCCCTGCCATGGGGAAAAACCGTCTAGACTCATACCCCGTGAGCGCTTTAGCCTGCATCAATCACCGATGCGATCATTGTCGCGATGGTCTTCTACAGGACAAGGACTTCAACATGATCAACAAGGCTGTGCTTCCCGTGGCTGGATTCGGCACCCGCTGCCTCCCGGCCTCCAAGGCAATTCCCAAGGAGATGATCACCATCGTCGACCGCCCGGTGATCCAGTATGTGGTCGAGGAGGCGGTGGCCGCCGGCATCCGCGACATCGTGCTGGTGACCCATGGCAGCAAGGGGGCCATCGAGAACCACTTCGACAAGCATTTCGAACTGGAGGCCAGCCTCGAGGCTAAGGGCAAGCACGAACTGCTCGAGGAGTTGCGCAGCATCGTACCCGGCGACGTCAATATCATCAGCGTGCGCCAGTCAGAGCCCCTGGGGCTCGGTCACGCCGTGCTCTGCGCCCGGCCGGTGGTGGGTGATGACGACGCCTTCGCGGTCCTGCTGCCCGACGTTCTGGTGGATGCCGCAGGGCTTGAGCGCAACGACCTGGCCGGCATGCTGGACGCCTTCGAGGAGACTGGCCGCCCCCAGCTAATGGTCGAGGAAGTGCCCCGAGAGCTGGTTCACAACTACGGCATCGTCGACACCGCCGGGGCGATCCCCGCCCCCGGCGAGTCGCGCCCGTTGGCCGGCGTGGTCGAGAAACCCAAGGTCGAGGAGGCCCCCTCGAACCTGGCGGTAATCGGCCGCTATGCGCTGCCCGGCTGCATCTTTGCCCTGCTCGCCGACACCCCGCCGGGGGCGGGTAACGAGATCCAACTTACCGATGCCATCGAGACCCTGCGGCGCCAAGAGGGAGTCGACGCCTACCGCATGCGCGGCAAGACCTACGACTGTGGTCATCAGCTCGGCTACCTGGAAGCCATTCTGGCCTACGGTCGGCGGCATGACCGCTACGGCGAGGGCTTCCGCGAGCTTCTCGCCCGCTATGCCGGCGAGGAGTAGGGCATGAGAGTACTGATCCACGGCAGCGAACTCGCCGCCGCCACGGCGGCGGCCGCCCTGGCCTGGGTGGGCCATCGGGTCACCTGGCTGCCCCATGCGGATACTCCTTGGACGATCCTCTCCCAAGCCGACTGGCTGCGACGGGAGCCGCATCTGCTCCGTCAGATCGAGGAGGCCCAGGCCAGCGGCAGCCTACATCTGGTGGAGGCGTCCCCGGCCGACGCGACTTGCCTGGCCGACCAGGAAGTCATATGGCTGGCACTCTCGCCTGAGCAGCGTGGCGAGGTGGCCACTCTGCTGACACGCCTGGCAGCCAGCGCCGACAGCGGCCTGGTACTCGTCAATAACTCGACCTTTCCAGTGGGCGAGACCGAACGTCTCGAGGCTCTGTTAGACGGGCGCGGCTACGCCGTGGCACTGCCCGACTTGATCGAGGAGGGGCGGGCCTGGGACACCTTCACTCGCCCCGGACGCTGGCTGCTGGGCTGTGATGACCCCGACACAGAGGAGCGAGTGCGCGAACTGTTGCGTGCCTTCAACCGTCGCAGCGAGGTGTTTCAGCGTATGCCGCGGCGCGCCGCCGAACTGACCAAGCTGGCCATCAACGGCATGCTCGCCACCCGCATCAGCTACATGAACGAGATCGCTGGTCTCGCCGACAGCCTGGGCGTCGATGTGGAGTTCGTGCGCCAGGGCATGGGGTCGGATTCGCGAATCGGCTACGAGTATCTCTACCCCGGCTGTGGCTTCGGTGGTCCCAATTTCTCCCGTGACCTGATGCGCCTGGCGGACGTGCAGTTGGCCAGCGGACGCCGCTCGGCACTGCTCGAACAGGTCCTCGATATCAACGAGCATAAGAAGGAGACGCTGTTCCGCAAGCTCTGGGTCCACTTCCACGGCCGGCTAGAAGGCCGTACCGTGGCGATCTGGGGGGCTGCCTTCAAGCCGGGCACTGCACGTATCGACCATGCACCGGTGCTGACGCTGCTGCGGGCACTCTGGGCTCAGGGCGTCCGGGTGCGTCTGCATGATCCTTCGGCGCTGCCCGCCTTGCTCGCCGAAGTGGGCGAGCATCCGTTGCTGGAGGTGTTCGATGGAGATCCTTACCAGGCCTGCGAGGGCGCCGATGCGCTGATGCTGGTAACCGAATGGAAGCTCTACTGGAACCCGGACTGGCCGCGGCTAGCGGCGCTACTCGACGGATCGCTGCTGCTTGACGGTCGCAATATCTATGATCCCGACTGGGTTGCCGCCCAGGGGCTTCATTATCGCGGTATCGGGCGGCGCGCCGATCCCTGACGCGAAGCCCCGCCACTGGCGGGGCTGATTGCCTCTTGTCGATGCTGGGTCGTCACCCTTGGTCGCCGATCAGCCGGCGAAGTTTTGGGCGACGAAGTCCCAGTTGAGCACGTTCCAGACGTTTTCCAGATACTTGGGACGCGCGTTGCGATAGTCGATGTAATAGGCGTGCTCCCAGACATCGATGGTCAGCAGCGGGGTCTGGCCATGGGCGATGGGCGTGTCGGCATTGCTGGTGTTGACGATGTCGACGCCACCATCGTCAGTCTTGATCAGCCAGGTCCAGCCGGAGCCAAAATTGGCCACGGCGTTGGCGTTGAAGGCTTCCCTGAATGTGTCGAAGGACCCGAACTTGGCATTGATGGCATCGGCCAGGGCACCGCTGGGTTCACCACCGCCTTGGGGCGACAGGCAATGCCAGTAGAAGGTGTGGTTCCAGACCTGGGCCGCCTGGTTGAACAGGCCGCCCCCTGACGATGTGATGATCTCCTCTAGTGACTTGCCGGCGTCCTCGCTGCCCTCAATCAACTCATTGAGCTTGTTCACATAGGCCTGGTGGTGCTTGCCGTAGTGGGTCTCCAGGGTCTCGGCGGAGATGTGCGGCTCGAGAGCGTTCTTCTCGTACGGCAGGGCGGGGAGTTCAAATGCCATTCAGGTTCTCCTGAGTGTCAAGAAAGAAAGGCCGCCATGGTGGGGATTTACATTCCCGACTTCAAGATCACCGCTGCGTTGGCCAGCGGCCCGTGCGTTCCGGGGTGAAAAAACCTTACACTGTGACAACGCTGTGCAGGGGTGCTGCGGGATCACGGCACCCGGTCCGGAGGCCGCCTGTTCCGTCGCCCCTCCCACGGTGGCGTCACACGGCCGCCATTCCTCCCGCTCGCAGACAAGGAGTTCGCCATGGCAGAGCGCCCGGATGATCGCCGGTACGCCCGCCCTATCGTGCCGGACCCGGACACCAGCCTGTCGGTACATCGCCGCCACTATCCGCCGCCACCTCGGATCTGGCCACTCTGGCTGCTGGTCCTGGCGCTGTCGGGCGCCCTGGCGGCCCTGGCCTGGTTCGGCTGGCAGGAGCGCCTGCGCCTCGAAGGTCAACTGGCTCGGCTGGGCGGCGAGTTCTCCAATGTGCACGCCCGCTTCGATGCCGCTCTCGGCGAGGGCGAGTCAATGGATGACATCGAGGCGCGACTGGAGGCCCTTGAGCGCCGTGACGAGGCCCATGACGGGCATCTCTCCGTGCTCGAAGAGGATCTCGATTCCGGTTTGGGGGAGTTGGAAACGTCGCTCGCCTCCCTGCAGGACCGAGTGGCGCGAATCGGTGAGTCGGCCGCCACCCGCGAGGCCCTGCTGGCGGCAACCCGGACCTCTCTCGATGCCCTGGAGCGGGCCGGCAGCGAGGGCCGCGCGGCCTTGAGGGAGCGCCTCGAGGCCCAGGCGGAGGTGCGGGAGCGCGATTCCGAGCGGCTGGACGCCCTCGACCGGGCGCTGGCGGCCCTTGAAGCCGACGCCGGACAGGGCGAGGCACTGACCCGGTTGCAGCAGGCTCAGGAGGCGCTAGAAGAGCGACTGACCGATGCCCTGCGGGAGCGAGAAGCACGTGTCGAGACCCTGGCCGCCCGCCTTTCCGGCGTTGCCGCCGAGGTTGAAGCCGCTGCCGGCTCGCGGGATGATAACGCTCAACGGCTCGATGCCGTCGAGGCTCAGCTGGGCGGCCTTGCCGCCGAGATCGGCGAGCTGCGTCGCTCCCAGCTGGCCATGAGTGCACGCCTCGAGGCACTGCGGCCGTGAGCTGGAACCTCCTTGCACTCTATTGTATCGAACCGAAGCGTTGCGGATAGGAAGGCGTCGAGAAATGGATAATGGCATGAAGCAGCGCCTTCGGGTTGCGACGCTGTGCGGCGCCGGACTGTTCGGCATGCCAGCAGGCGCCTGGGCCCTCGAGGCACGCGTTCAGGGGGTGTCCGGTGATGTGGCCGAGAACGTCGAGCACTATCTGGATGGCCTGGATGCCGCCCAGTACAGCCGTACCCGGGTAGAGGGGGAGGCACTGCGCCGCAGCCGCGAGGCGCTGCGTGTCTACGGGTACTACGAGCCGCAGATCGCCCTGACCCTCGATGAGGGGGACCCTCCCGACTTCGTGGACATCGCCATTACGCCAGGGCCCCGGGTGCGCATCGAGACGCTCTCGCTGAGACTCGAGGGCGACGCGGAGGATGACCCACCGTTCCAGGAGGCCATCGACGCCTTTCCGTTGGCCGTGGGCGACCCTCTGGTGCATGCCCCCTATGATCGGCTGCGCAGTCGCCTGGCCAATCTGTCACTGCAACGCGGCTATTTCGACTGGCGTTTCGTGGACCGACGCATGGAGGTCCGCCCCTTCGACGAAAGTGCCCGACTTTATCTGGCCCTGGACAGCGGCCCGCGCTACCGCTTCGGGCCGGTCATCATCAGCGGCACCCATATCGAAAGGGATCGGCTGCTCAACATGCTTCCCTTCGCACCCGGGGATCCTTACCTGGCCGGCGAACTGGCCCTCTACAACCAGCGGCTTGGACAGACCGAATGGTTCGAATCCCTCACCGTGCGTCCACGCCTGATGGAGGGGGCCGACCTGGTGCTGGATGACTCCCCGCTGGGCTGGTGGAGTGAGCTCGACCTGGGTGAGGACGTGGCGTCGGCGCGGCCAACCCCGCGTCTCACTGCCGCCGCGCTGGCTAGCGCCAGCGACCTGAGGCGACGCGGCCCTCCCGAAGTCCCCATCGATGTCACCGTGACCCCGGCCGATCGTCACCAGTTCGAGATCGGCCTGGGCTACGCCACCGATGTGGGGCCGCGTACCCGCTTCGCCTGGCAACAGCCCTGGATCAACCGCTTCGGCCACAGTCTTGATCACAACCTCTACCTCGCCGGGCCCGAGCAGCGCTTCAGCGGGCTCTACAAGATCCCCCTGGAGAACCCGCTGCGCGACCGCTACCAGTTCCAGTACGGCTTCCGCCATCGCGATAACGCGGATACTCGTTCACTTGAGGCCACTCTGGAAGGAGGTCGGCGCTGGGAGTTCGACAATGGCTGGGTGCAGATTCTTTACGCGCGCAGCACCTTCGAGGACTTCACCCAGGGCGGGGAATCCGAGCAGGTACTGCTGCTTTATCCCGGTATTCGCTGGTCCCGGACGCGCACCCGTAACCCGACCTTCCCCAGTTGGGGTGACCGCCAGCTATTCTCCTTCGAGGTTTCCGATAGCCTATGGGGCTCCGATGCCGACTTCCAGCGCGCCACCGGGGAGAGCCAGTGGATACGCATGTTCGGCGACAATACTCGCTTCGTCACCGGGGTCGGCTTCGGGGCTATCGAGACCGATGACTTCAGCAAGATTCCACCGTCGCTGCGTTTCTTCGCCGGCGGCGATCGCAGCGTACGCGGCTACGCCTACGAGACACTCTCGCCGCGCAACGAGGAGGGCCGGCGCACCGGCGGCCAGCAGCTGTTCACCGCCACCGCCGAACTGCAGCGCCGGATCACCGGCGACTGGTGGGGCGCCGCCTTCGTCGACACCGGTGATGCCTTCCAGGACTGGTGGCCCGAAGATCTCAACACTGGCGCCGGGCTCGGCGTGCGCTGGATCTCCCCGGTGGGGCCGATCCGCTTCGATATCGCCCACCCCTTCGACGACGAGGACAATGCGTGGCGCATTCACTTCGCCATCGGTCCAGAGTTCTGACCGCTCTCTGGGCCCTGTTTCGACTGCTCATCCTGCTGCCCCTATGGCTGCTCGGCGTCATCATCCTGGTGCTGGGGCTGGCCCTGTCGCCATGGGGTACCGGCCTGCTGCTGGAAGAGGGTGCCAAGCGCGGGTTCTATGAACTGGACGCCACCGAGGGTGCCCCCCTGGATCGCCTGGTGTTGCACGGCCTGAAGCTCGAGGCCGGCCCTGCCAAGATCGCGGCCCGTCGGCTGGAACTGGCATGGGCCGACGACTGCGTGCTCTCCGGCCGCCTCTGCCTGGATACCCTGGTGCTGGAGGGGGCCCGGATCCGCCTCGCCGAAGGCGAGGGCGCCGCAGAGGACCCGCCCGCTGCTGGTGGGATGCCACTCGACGAGATTCGTCTGCCGTTCCCGCTGGAGATCCGCTCCCTGGCGCTGATCGACGTGGAGCTTAGCCTCGCCGATGGCACTCGGGTGAGTTGGGAGACCTTCACCAGCGGGGCGGTAGCCGAGGATGACACCCTCACTCTGTTACCCACCCGGCTTGCCGGCACCCGGGTGCTGCTACCGCTATCGCCTGGCGCCCGGCTGGCACTGAGCGAGGCGGAGCATGACGGCCCCAGGCTCGACTCCGAAGCCATCGACGCTGCCATCGCCGTGCTCTCGCCATTGCCGGCCCAGGTAGCGGCTCAGCTCGAGGGCCTGGCGGCGTCGCCATTGGCCGAGCAGCCACGACGCGAGCTTCCCGAGATCTCCCTGCCTCTGCGCCTTGAGGTGCCGGAACTGTTGGTAGAGGACACCGCTCTGGAAGGCGCCGTGGAATACGGGGTCGAGCGTCTGGCCCTGACCCTTTCGGCCCGGGGGCATGAGGTCGAGATACAGCCCTTGGAGGTCAGCAGCCGCGATGCCGATGCCCGGCTGCAGGCCCTTGTGGCGCTACAGGACGACTATCCGCTCCAGGCGCGCCTGGAGGCAGCACTGTGGCTTCCCGACCAGCTTCCCGAGCTGGCCGGGCAACGCATCGACCTGGCCCTGGATGGCAACCTGGCCGACCTGGTGGTACGGCTGGGTCTCTCGGGTCCCGTCAACGCGTCGCTAGATGCGCGCCTGGATGTACTGGACCCCACGCTGCCCTTCACCGCCTCCCTGGGCAGCGAGTTACTACAGTGGCCGCTACCCGGCGCCCGACTCGACGCGGAGAACGGAGTCGAGGATGAGGCGGACCCGGCCGATCCCTGGCTAGTGGAGGATCTTTCGCTGCGCCTAGAGGGTAGCCTGCTGGACTATCGCGTCGCGGCGTCGCTGATGGCCGAAGGTCCCGACCTGCCCTATACCCGGCTGGCCCTTTCAGGCACCGGCGACCAGGAACACTTCGCCTGGACGCCCCTCTCTCTCGCCCTGGGGGACGCCTCGCTGGTGAGCCGAGGTCGTATCGACTGGGCCGAGGCCCTGGCCGTGGAGGCGAGAGTCCGCCTCGACCGCGTTGACCCCGGCCGTTTTGTCGATGGCTTGGACGGGCGACTCGGCGGCGACCTCGAGGCCTCCTTCATCCAGACAGCCGACGGCTGGTCCCTTGCGTTACCGCACCTGGCCATTGACGGCGAGTGGCAGGCGTTGCCTCTCGCCCTGCGTGCCGAGCTTTACGGCGACAGCGAAATGCGCTGGCGGGTCGAGACCCTGGACTTTCGCCAGGGCGACAACCGACTCTTCGTCTCCGGGCAGGTCAGCGAGCAGTCGCTCGATATTGCCGGCGAGCTCGACATGCCGGCCCTGGCGAGCCTGCATGACGAACTGGCCGGCCGCCTGGCCGGCGACTTCAGCGCCGGCGGTAGCCTGGAGGCCCCCCGAATCGACCTGGATATTCGCGGCGATGGCCTGGGCTTCGCGGAGAACCGCCTGGAATCGCTGCGCCTGGCAGGGCGGGTCAGCGGCCTGGAGGACCCGGAACTGGACCTGGGCCTGGCCATCAGCCAGTTGAATGCCGCCGGCCAGCGATTCAGTGAGATCGAGCTTGATCTCGACGGCCGCCTCTCCGAGCATCGCTTGACCCTTGCCGCCCAGGCCGGGCGGGGGATGCCGCTATCCCGTGCCGCCCTGGCCCTTGAGGGCGGCCTCGACCAGGAACAGGAGCGTTATGCCGGACGCCTGATGCCGCTGGAGATCGATACCGAGTTTGGCGACATCCGCCTGGAAGAGGCGCTCGCCATCGAGGCCGACCTGGCCGCCGGCAGCGGTCGGTTACAGCCCTTCTGCCTACGTCGGCAGCAGGGTGGTGCCCTGTGTCTGGAGGAGGCCCTCACAGCCTCTGCCGAGTCGGGTCGTGCCACTCTGGCGCTGCGCTCCCTGCCCATGGCACTGCTTGAGGAGTTCGTGCCCGAAGGCTGGCAGCTCGATGGCGAGACCGACGCCCGCCTGGTGGCCGAGTGGCGCCAGGGCGGCGCCGCCTGGCAGGTCGACCTGGATCTGGAGAGCGCCCTCGCGCTGGAGGGTCTCGATGTCTATGGCCAGCCCTGGGAGCTGCCCGCCTCACGCCTGCGCGCCGAGGTCCGGGCAGACCCCGACAGCGCCGACCTGGACCTGTCGTTGACTGTTGCCGAGGCGGGGAATATCGACCTGCAGCTGAGCATCGATGACCCGATCGGTACTGGTCGGCTGGAAGGGCGCTTGACCCTGGCGGACCTGCAGCTCTCGCGCTATCGCACTCTGGTGGCCGGCATGGAGACCCTGGAGGGGGCCCTGAACGGTGACGTGCGCATCAGCGGCGACCGCGAGACACCGCAGCTGGATGGCCGGCTGGGCCTGGACAGTCTGAGGGTGCGCGGGATGGATGTTCCCATCGAGGTGCACGACGGCGAGCTCGAGGTGATGCTGGCCGGCGATAGCGGCGAGATCCGTGGTTTCATCGCCGCCGAAGAGGGGCGCCTGGCCATTCAGGGCGACGCTGCCTGGCCCAGCGCCGACAACTGGCGGGTGGCGATCGACCTGGATGGGCGCGACCAGCCGCTACGGGCGGTGCTGCCCGCGTTCGGCAGCCTGCGCCTGGCACCGGACATCCAGGTTCGCCTACAGCCCGATCGCCTGCAGGTGCGCGGCAATGTGCGGGTCCCCTGGGCACGCCTGGAAATCGGTGATCTACCGGCCTCGGCGGTGTCGCCCAGTCCGGACGAGATCATCATCACGCGCCGGGATGAGGCTCGGGCGCAGCGCGAGGCCGAGCGGGCCGCCGAGGTGGCTGACGACGAGGTCGGCGAAAGCGCAGCCGCGGCGCTGGCCGAGGCCGGCATGGCCGTGGATGTGCAGATCGAGCTGCGCCTGGGGCCCGACATGCAGCTGGCCGCCTACGGCCTGGAGTCTTACCTGGAGGGCGTGCTAGAGGTGCGTCAGCAGAGCGGACCGGTACAGCTGTTCGGCGACGTTAACCTGCGTGATGGCCGCCTCCGCGCCTACGGGCAGGACCTGCTGATCCGCCAGGGCCAGCTGCTGTTCAGCGGCCCACCCGACCAACCCCTGCTCAACTTCGAGGCCATCCGCAACCCCAACGTCACCCAGGATGGGGTGATCGCCGGCCTGCGCGTCACGGGTACCGCCGAAGACCCACAGTTGCGGGTTTTCTCCGAGCCGGCCATGGACGAGGCCCGCGCGCTCTCCTACCTGCTGCGCGGTCGGGCCCCGGACGACGGTGGCTCCGACGGGGCCCTGACCCAGGCCCTGCTGGGGCTGACGCTGGGCCAGACCGGCGGCGCCGTGGGCGCCATTGGCGAGGCCTTCGGGGTCTCCGACCTGGCGATCGAGACCGCCGGGATCGGGGAGGGGAGCCAGGTGGTGGTCACCGGCCAGCTGACCGAGGACCTGAGAGTCAGCTACGGTGTCGGGGTCTTCTCGCCCATCGCCGAACTGACCCTGCGCTATACCCTGTGGCGCAACCTCTACCTGGAGGCAGTCTCCGGGGCGGCCCAGGCGGTGGATCTGGTCTACACCTTCACCCGTCCGGGGAAACCACCGAAAATCAGCGAATGACAGCAACGGAGAAGAAGACCATGAGCCACGATGCTTCCCGCGCCCTGCCTGGGCGAGACACCCCCATGACCCTCAGCGGCGTTCACCGGGTCAATGGCCGTTCCATGCTCCCGCCCTTCGAAGCGGGGCTACACGAGATCGTGCTGGGACTGGGCTGCTTCTGGGGCGCTGAGCGCCTGTTCTGGCAGCTGCCCGGGGTGGTGGTGACGGCGGTGGGCTATGCCGGCGGCGTGACCCCCAACCCCACCTACGAAGAGACCTGTACCGGCCTGACCGGCCATACCGAGGTGGTCAGGGTAGTCTACGACCCTCGGATCACCGATCTGGAGACGCTGCTGCGGGTGTTCTGGGAGGCCCATGACCCGACCCAGGGCAACCGCCAGGGCAACGATATCGGCTCCCAGTATCGCTCGGCGATCTTTACCACCGATCAGGCTCAGCTCGAGACCGCACAGAGAACTCGCGATGCCTACCAGCAGGCCCTGAACGATGCCGGTGGCAAGGCCATCACCACCGAGATCGCGCCTCTCACGGCCTTCTACTATGCGGAGGAGTATCACCAGCAGTATCTAGATCGACACCCCAACGGCTACTGCAGCCTGCGTGGCACCGGCGTCAGCTGCCCGATCGGCTGAGCCGGCGTCGGTCGTGCCACGCCTGGCTGCCGGCTGGCCGGGACCAGTCCTCTAACTGGCTCGCCACTCGGCGTGCCAGCCAGGAGCGCAAGCCCCCTCTGCTCGCCTCCATGAATCCCACGTGTCCGCCATGGCGGGATACCTCCACGCGAACCGCATCCCCGGGCGCCGGCAGCCGAGTGAACAGCCCCGGCGGCATGAAAGGATCATCGTCGGCATGCAGAAGCAGGGTGGGCAGCTCCAGCTCCCCGATCAGTCGGCCCGCCGACGCCCGGCGGTAGTAATCTTCGGCCCCCGCGAAACCGTGCAGCGGGGCGGTCACGGCATCGTCGTAGTCGCGTAGGCTCTTCAATTGGGCGAGACCCGCTCGATCCAGCGCCAGGGGCAACGACGGTAGGCGCGGCGCCACCTTGGCCTTAAGCGACGCCAGCAGGTGGCGCTCATAGATCCGCGAGAAGCCCCGGTGCAACGTCTCGGCGCTGGCGGCCAGATCCAGCGGGGCGCTGATGGCGATGGCACCGGCCAGGTCGAGGCCATCGCCACCCTGTTCGGCGACCAGCTTGACCAGCATGTTGGCCCCCAGTGAGACCCCTGCGGCGACCTTGAGGGCGCGGGGGTAGCGATGCGCCAGCTGACTGATCAGCCAGTAGGCGTCGGCGGTATCACCGCTATGGTAGGCGCGGGGCAGGCGATTGGGGCAGCTGCCGCAGCCCCGGAAGTGCATCAGCACGGCACGCCAGCCTAGGCCACTGGCCGCGCCTAACAGATCCCGAGCGTAGGGAGAATCCAGTGAGCCTTCCAGTCCGTGGAAGAGGACGAAGAGCGGGGCCGCCGAGTCGGTTGGCGCGGGGGTCGCCCAGGCCAGTTCCACGAAGTCACCATCGGGCAGCTCGAGGATCTCCACCTGATGCGGCAGTGGGCGCCGCGGCAGCAGGCGGGGCAGCAACGTCTGCACGTGTCGGTTGGCCAGGCCGCGGGGCGCACGGAAGTCGGCGGAGCGGAGTTTTCCGGTCATGGTGGCGTCATTCGTCCTGGAGCGTCAGGTTGTCGGGGCCCCGGTCGGTGACCAGGACGTTGTCCTCGATGCGGATCCCGCCGTGATCGGCCAGGCGCTCGACCCGGTCCCAGTTGATCTCCGGTCGCCCGCGATGGGCCTCCAGCAACATGGGGATGATATACAGCCCTGGTTCCATGGTGACCACCATGCCCGGCTCCAGTTCCCGGGTCAGACGCAGGGCCGGATGCTCGCTCGGGGGTGGCAGCGGGGTTCCGTCTGGCGCCACCCTGCCTGCCACATCATGAACCTGAACACCCAGCAGATGGCCCAGGCCATGTGGACAGAAGGCGCGGGTGATGCCGGTGGACAGAGCCGCTTCGGTGGAGGCGGTTACCAGACCGTGCTCGACGAGCAGGGCCGCCAAGCCCTCGTGCATTCGTCGCTGCAGGGCCACGAAGTTGACCCCGGGAACGAGGTTGTCGATCAGCCGCCGCTGCAGAGCGGTGACGCCCGCGATCAACGGGGTGAACTGCGGGTCCGCGTCGGCGCCCGCCCAGGTACGCGTGATATCGGCACAGTAGCCGCGATGGCGGTGACCGCCATCGAGCAGCAGGCTGCGGCGATGGCGCGACGCTCTGAGGGCATAGTGCTGGTAGTGGAGCACGCCACCATGGGCGTTGACCCCGACGATGTTGGGGTAGGGAAGGGCGGACTCCCGCTGGCGGGTAGCCCCCAGGTAGGCGATCTGGATATCGAACTCGGCGCCGCCGGCCATGAAGCATTCTCGAGCCGCCCGGTGGCCGCTCAGGGCTCGGCGGTTGGCCTCGCGCAGGCACTCCACCTCATAAGCACTCTTGCGCACACGCCGTTCGTCCAGGGCGGTCATCAAGGTTGCCGGATTGAGCTCGGCGCCCAGCGCCGAAGCGGTCGCCGGGTCGACATCGCCGAGCACGGCGAAGCGGCCCTCGGGCAGTGGCGGGGGCCGACGCTCCTCGCGCGGCACCACCCGGAAGTGCTCGATCCAGGGCTCCCCCGGCAGACGCGCCGGGAGGTGCCAGAAGTCCGTCGGAGCGTGCAGGTAGAGCGTCGGCGAATGACCGGGAAGAATAAGCAGCCAGCTGTCGGCCAGCTCCGACTGGCCGGTCCAGTGCAGGAAGTGGCCATAGGCGGAGAAGCTGGCATGCTGGTCATCACCGAAATGGCAGGCAGGGTGACCGCTGTAGATCAGCACACCGTCGAAGCCGTGAGTCGCGAGCGCCCGTGCATAGGCGTCGTCCAGCGCCTCGAGGTGGGCGCGCTGCTGGAGGTCGAGCTCGGTCATCAGGCATCCTGTGATAAAGGGGACGTCTGCGATTGTAGCGCTGGGCCAGCCAGGTGGGCAGGGGCAGACAGCCATGCCGCGGTTTGGCATCATGCGCTCCTGCCCTGCGACCTGCCTTGGAGTCGACGCGATGTTCTCCCGAACCTGTTACGCCTTCTTGATCGCCGGCCTGCTGTTGCCAGTCGGCCTGATGGCGGATGTGCCCGGCAACGGCGGCAAGCCGGCCTTCGAGGATCCCCGTCAGGCCGTCACTTGGCGGCGGGAGGAGCTCAAGGAGATCGAGCGGCTGGTCCGCCAACTGCGTTTCGACCTGGTCAACAACCGCGACGCGCGTGGGGCGGCGCCGCGTCTCGAAGCGCTGGCGGAGCGTGCCAGCGGCGACCACCTCAAGCCGGCCTTTATCGAGGGCAGCCACGGTCGGGGCTCTGAAGCCCGCCCGAGAATATGGGAGGAGTGGGACGCCTTCAGCGAAGGCTTCGACGCCCTGGAAGAGCGAATCGAGGCGCTGCGCAAGGCCACTGAGGCGGAGGACTACGCCCTTGCCACTCGCGAGCTCTCCGACCTGAGCCTGACTTGTCGCAGCTGCCACCGACGCTATCGCTACTGACGTCTCGTGGCCTCAGCCAGCCGGTGAGAGGCCCTCGATGCGGTAGAGCGCCTCAACCTCGTCGAGGCCCGATACGGTGCGGCCCAGGTCCTTGACGCGGCCGTCGGCCAGGCCGTAAACCCAGCCGTGCACACAGATCTCCTGGCCGCGTTGCCAGGCATGCTGGATGATCTTGGTCCGACAGAGATTCATCACCTGGGCCTCGACGTTGAGCTCACACATACGGTCGATCTGCTCGTCCAGGGGCAGGGACGACAGTGACCGACGATGGTGAGCATAGAGTTCACGCACCGAGTGCAGCCAGATGTCCACCATGCCGTTGTCGCCTCCGGTGACAGCTGCCCGAATGCCGCCGCAGCCATAGTGGCCGACGACCATGATGTGGCGCACACCCAGCACCTCGACAGCATACTGAAGCACCGCGAGCGCATTGAGGTCGTTGTGATGGACCAGGTTCGCTACGTTGCGATGCACGAATACCTCGCCGGGCGGCAACGAGATGATCTGGTTGGCGGGCACGCGGCTATCGGAACAGCCGACCCACAAATACTCGGGATTCTGTTGACTGGAGAGGCGGGTAAAGAAGTCGGGGTCGTCATGGCTGACTTGCTCGGCCCAAGCGCGGTTATTCTCCAGCAGGCCTTCGATTTCCTTCTTCATCTGATGGTTACCGGTGGTGGAGCGGGAGGGTATCGAGAATCGGCCCTGTTTTTACCGCCTGCCCAGCAGTGGGTCAAATCGACGCCTGCCGGCCCACCCGGGCGGCTGCTATGATGGCGGCACGATTTTCGGGCCACTGGCCCCCAAGTAATAGGAGACCCCCGTGTCCGAGACTACCGCTGCCCAGTTCGACTGGGACCTCTTCGTGATCGGCGCCGGCTCCGGCGGAGTGCGCGCTGCGCGCACCGCTGCCGCCAGCGGCGCCCGGGTCGCCGTGGCCGAGGACCGCTACCTCGGCGGCACCTGCGTCAACGTGGGCTGCGTCCCCAAGAAGCTCTACTCCTACGCCGCCCATTTCTCGGACGCCTTCGAGGATGCCGCCGGTTTCGGCTGGCAACTACCCGGTGCCCCTGCCTTCGACTGGGCCACCCTACGCGACAACAAGAGCGGCGAGATCAAGCGCCTCAACGGCATCTACGGCCGTCTGCTGGAGAGCGCCGACGTTGAGCTGATCAATGGTCGCGCCCGTATCCTGGATGCCCATCGCGTGGAGGTTGGTGGCGAGACCCATAGCGCCGCCAAGATATTGGTGGCCGTGGGAGGCTGGCCCTGGGTGCCCGAGTTTCCGGGCCATGAACTGGCAATGACCTCTAACGAGGTATTCGATCTGGATGCCTTTCCCGAGCGCTTCCTGGTGCTCGGCGGCGGCTATATCGCGGTGGAATTCGCCAGTATCTTCAACGGCCTCGGTAGCGATACCCACCTGGTCTACCGCGGGGAGTTGTTCCTGCGCGGGTTCGATCACGAGGTGCGCAAGTTCACCCGGGAGCAGATGGCGAGCAAGGGAGTGAACCTGCACTTCGACACCAATGTCGAGCGCATCGACAAGGTCGAGGGTGGCCTGGCGGTAACCCTGACCAGCGGTGAGGTGCTCGAGGTGGATGCGGTACTGGCCGCCACCGGGCGCCGGCCGCACCTCGCGGGGCTGGGTCTCGATGACCTGGGCGTCGAGCGCGCCGAAGGCGGCTATCTGAGGGTCAACGACCGCTTCGAGACCTCGGTCCCGTCGATCCTGGCGCTGGGGGATGTGGCCGACGCAGGCCCGGAGCTCACTCCGGTGGCCCTGGCCGAGGCAATGCATATGGTTCAGCACCACTTCGGCGAAGCGCCACCCGCGGCCCCCCTGAACTACCAGAATATCGCCACGGCGGTGTTCTGCCATCCCAGCATCGGCACCGTGGGGCTCTCCGAGGAGCAAGCGCGCGAGACGTGCGGCGAGATTCGCGTCTATACCGCCGAGTTTCGCCCCATGAAGCATACGCTTTCGGGAAGTCGCGAGCGTTGCCTGATGAAGTTAATCGTCGACGATACCAGCGATGTGGTGGTCGGTGCCCATATGGTAGGTGAGGAGGCCGGTGAGGTAATCCAGGGGATCGCTATCGCGGTGCGGGCCGGGCTGACCAAGGCCGACTTCGATGCCACCGTGGGCATCCATCCCACCGGCGCCGAGGAGTTCGTCACTCTGCGAACGCCGACGCGACGCTGAAAGGGGGCGCGTATTGCCGACATTCGAGGGCTGCTCCCGCGGAGTGGCCCTTGGGTAGGGTCAACCAGGCCGGCACCGGAACGATAAAAGTGGGCTATTATGGGAATGCAGCGCGCGGGCGTGGAGCCTATACGCCCACCAGGCAGAGTGTCGGCGACCATCGCCACTCCTGGTATAATCCTCCGTTATGGATCCGGGGGCGCAGAATAATCCCAGCTTTGAAATGGTAAATGCCACTGGTACAATGCTTCCCAAATTCGCTACAGCGAACCCGCCGAGATGACAACCACCGAACCCTTCACGCCCTCCGCCGACCTGGCCAGACCGACCGTCGCCGATAGCGTAGTCGGCTCCGATGCCAAGCCGCTATTCATCCGTAAGCCCAATCCCGATGATGGCTGGGGCATCTATGAACTGGTCAAGTCCTGCCCGCCGCTGGACATCAACTCTGCCTATGCCTATCTGCTGCTGGCAACCCAGTTTCGCGACACCTGCGCGGTGGCCACCAACGAGGAGGGTGAGATCGTCGGCTTCGTCTCGGGCTATGTGAAGAGCAATGCCCCGGACACCTACTTCCTTTGGCAGGTCGCCGTGGGCGAAAAGGCTCGCGGCACCGGCCTGGCAAGGCGCCTGGCCGAGGCCGTGATGTCCCGGCCCGAGCTTGCCGAAGTTCACCACCTCGAGACCACCATCACGCCTGACAACCAGGCTTCCTGGGGGCTGTTCCGACGCCTCGCCGACCGCTGGCATGCACCGCTCAACAGCCGCGAATACTTCTCTACCGACCAGCTCGGTGGCGAGCACGACCCGGAGAACCTGGTACGCATCGGTCCCTTCCAGACCGACCGCATCTGATCCTTGCCTATCTCGTCGACGGACGGCGCCATGCCGGCCGCGGCCTAATCTCGTGTTTCATTTTCCTAACGACAGGAGGTCGCCAATGCAGACCCAGATCCTCGAACGCCTGGAATCCGATGTCCGGACTTATTCACGTTCCTTTCCGGTGGTCTTCACCAAGGCACGCAATGCCCGACTCACCGACGAGAATGGCCGCGAATACATCGATTTTCTCGCCGGGGCGGGTACCCTGAACTACGGTCACAACAATCCCAAGATCAAGGCAGCACTGATCGACTACCTGGCCGATGACAACATCATCCACGGCCTGGACTTCTGGACAGCCGCCAAGCGCGACTACCTGGCGACCTTCGTGGAACTGATCCTCAAGCCGCGGGGCCTGGACTACAAGGTCCAGTTCCCCGGGCCGACCGGCACCAACGCCGTGGAGGCGGCCATCCGCCTGGCACGTAACGCCAAGGGTCGCCACAACATCGTCACCTTCACCAACGGTTTTCACGGCGTGACCATGGGCGCACTGGCCACCACCGGCAACCGCAAGTTTCGCGAGGCCACCGGCGGTGTGCCCACCGTGGGCGGCAGCTTCCTGCCCTTCGACGGCTACCTGGGCGAGGGCACCGATACCCTCGACTACTTCGAGAAGTTGCTCACCGATAAGTCAGGCGGGCTTGACGTGCCGGCCGGCGTGATCGTCGAAACGGTTCAGGGGGAGGGCGGCATCAATGTCTGCAGCACCCAGTGGCTCAAGCGCCTGGAGCAGATCTGCCGCGCCCACGACATCCTGCTTATCGTCGACGACATCCAGGCTGGCTGCGGTCGAACCGGCAAGTTCTTCAGCTTCGAACACGCCGACGTGGTGCCGGACATCGTCACCAATTCCAAGTCGCTCTCGGGTCTTGGCCTGCCGTTCGCCCAGGTGCTGATGCGCCCCGAGCTCGACGTCTGGAAGCCCGGACAGTATAACGGTACCTTCCGGGGCTTCGCCCTGGCCTTCACCACCGCCGCTGCGGCGCTGCGCCACTACTGGGGCAACGACGAGTTCGAGCGTGAGGTCCAGCGCAAGGGCGAAATCGTTGCCGAACGCTTCGCCGGGATCGCGGGCTGGATCCGCGAGCAGGGCATCGAGGCCTCTGAGCGTGGCCGTGGCCTGATGCGCGGCATCGACGTGGGCAGCGGCGACATCGCCGACAAGATTACCCACCAAGCCTTCGAGAATGGCCTGGTCATCGAGACCAGCGGCCAGGACGGCGAGGTGGTGAAGTGCCTCTGTCCGCTGACCATCACCGACGAGGACCTGAAAGAAGGACTGGATATCCTCGAAGCCAGCGCCAAACAGGCCCTGAGCTGATAGTCTGAGGAGACCGCCCAAGGGTGGTTTGGTCAACGACCGATCGGCAAGTCGATCGGTCTGTCAAAGACAGCATTGGAGATCATCCATGATCGTTCGTAATCTCGAGGAAGCCCGCAAGTCCGACCGCCTTGTGAAGGCCGAGAATGGCAACTGGGACAGCACTCGCCTGAGCCTGGCCGATGATGGCGGCAGCTGCTCGTTCCATATCACCCGAATCTATGAGGGGACCGAGACCCATATCCACTACAAGCACCACTTCGAGGCGGTATTCTGCATGGAGGGAGAAGGCGAGGTAGAGACCCTGGCCGATGGCAAGATCTGGCCGATCAAGCCGGGTGACATCTACATTCTCGACCAGCATGACGAACACCTGTTGCGTGCCAGCAAGACCATGCACCTGGCCTGCGTGTTCACGCCGGGCCTGACCGGCACGGAAGTCCACCGGGAAGATGGCTCCTATGCGCCGGCAGAGGCCGACGACGCGAAGCCGATCTGATCTGTCATCGATCATCCAGACTTTCGACGCCTCCGGCTTTCATGAGCCGGGGGCGTCGTCGTCAAGGGGTCCGCTCGAAGACGATGGTAATCTCGGCCAGCGTCAATCCGAACTTCTTCATGGAAGTGCGGTTGATGAGACGGTCATCTGGCTGCAGATACATCCAGTCGTCCATGGTGAAGGTGATCTCGCGCCCCGAGACTTCCACGGGAAGCCGGTAGGTCATGTTGAAGGCATGGCCCGCCTGGTGGGCCTCCACAGGCCCCTCGACGTCGTTGGCGCTGCCGACCCAGAGGCCGTTGTCCCGGCGCTCGAAGGTCCAGACGCGGCGGTCGGTCTCGCCGTCGTCGTACAGGAAGTGTTCGTCCAGGACCAGGGTGTCGCCGTCGTAATCGCCTTCGATCTCCACGGTGAAACGGCGCTGGACCTCGCCACGGTAGTTCTGGACCAACCCCCAGGCGCGTGTCTGGCCGGCAAAGTACTCGCCGATGTCGAGCCGGGGTGAGCTACCCGCGTAGCGATCGATATCCACGCCGCCACAGCCCGTCAGCAGCAAGGCCAACAGGAGGGGAATGAAGCGCAAGGAGCGAATCTTGTACATTGCTGCATCCATGAATCAGTTTGGTAGCGATATTCTAGGCAATAAAGGGTGCCGGCGCTAACCTCCACGGGTTCGCATAATGTATATTATGTTAAATAGACTGTCGCTCGTCTCACCGGCGGCTTCGGCGCCACACGTTTTGTTCTATCCCGGTTGGACAATTCCGCCGACGACTCCTTATCATCACAACTCTCCTTAAAGGACCCTGCCCACCTCATGCCTCTACGCCTGCAGACCGTCGGTCTTCTGTCGCTGTTCCTGCTTAGCGGCTGCGCCATGCCTCTCGAGCCGAACGACCCGGAGCCTGTGCTGGGCCCTGACGAGTTTGCCTTGCGTATCGACCGCCTGGAAACCCAGCTGGCCACGCGCTGCGACCTGACGAATCGCACCCTGGACGAACAGGCTCGGCGCCAGGATATCCTCAACGCTGACGTGCGCGAAGTCGGAAGTCTGCTGCGTCATCTGCGCGCCGATATCGAACGCCTGGAGCTCGGTGGCGATGAGCCCGTGGTGGTGACCTCTGACTGTGCCGCCGACGAACGGGGTCTCGCTCACAAGGCCATCGTCGGTCGCAGCGAGTGGATCGGGCTCCCCGACGTGGGCACCTATCTTAAGGCAAGGGTCGATTCCGGAGCCCAAACTTCGTCGCTCTCGGCCAGCGAGATCACCCGCTTCGAGCGGGATGGCGAGAACTGGGTACGCTTCAGGCTCGGACTCACCGACGAGGATGTGATGGTTGAGGATGTCCGTGGCGAATGGATCGAGGCACCGGTCGAGCGTCGCGTGCGCATCCTCCAGGCGGCCGGCGAAGAATCGCGTCCCGTGGTTAGCCTGATGATGACTCTCGGGCCGATCCGCGAGTCGGTGGAGTTCACCCTCAGTGATCGCTCCCACCTCAACTACCCGGCTCTGCTTGGCAGGCGTTTCCTGATGGATATCGCGGTAATCGATGTTGCCGAGACCTACCTTCACGAGCGACCGGAATTCCCCGGTGGACGCCCGGCAGAGGAAGCCGAGCGCGACCAGGAAGACGCTCTCGACGACGACGAGGCCTGAAAGCCACCTCGGCGCCTGGCCAATAGCTCTACCAAGGATGACCCATGTCACGACTGCCCTTCTACCTGCTCGTTGGCCTGCTGCTGGTGGGTGGTATCGGCCTGAGCCTGCACCGCCACGTCAACCTCGAAGTCCCCTGGACGCCCGGCGAGCAACGCCAGGTGTGGGAAGTCGAAGCGCTGGTCAGTTTCACGGCCCGGGGCGAGCCGGTGTTGGTGGACATGGCCCTGCCGTCGAACCAGCAGGGATTCCGTCTGCTCACTGAGCATACCGCCTCTCCCGGCTACGGTCTGGCATTCATGGAGGAAAACAGCGCACGCCGCGCCCAGTGGTCGATCCGCGAGGCCACCGGCAATCAACAGCTCTACTACACCACCCAGTTGCTGGTGGCACCGGACTCGCGGCCGCCTGAGGTCGACCCCCCTGCCCTGCGTCGCGACATCGTCTGGGAACGCCCCTATGACACTGCCGCTAGCCAGGTGATCGAACGCGCCTGGGCACGCAGTGCCGACGCTTTCACCTTCGCCCGGGAGCTGATTGGCGACTTCGGCGACGAACGCCAGGGGGAGAACACCCGCTTGCTTCTGACCCAGTTCGAACGTGGCCCGCTGCTGGTGCGGCTTCTCAATCAGGCCGGCGTTCCGGCCCGAGAAGTCAGCGGACTGCTGCTTGAGGACGGCCGGCGACGCCAGACGCTCGACCAGTGGGTGCAGGTCTTCGACGGTGAGCGCTGGGCGCTGTTCGACTCCGCCACCGGCGAGCGGGGACGACCCGACAACCTGCTGCTCTGGGAGTCCTCCGGCCAGGCCGTGCTGGAGGTCCAGGGGGGGACCAACTCGCGGGTCACCTTCTCGATGCTGACCCACAACCAGCCAGCCGCCGCCGCGGTACGCAACCAGCTGGCGGCGGCCCAGGACACTCTGCTTAACTTTTCCATCCATAGCCTCCCGTTGGAGGAGCAGGCGCTGTTCCAGACTATCCTGTTGATTCCCATTGGTGCGCTGGTCGTGGTCATCCTGCGCATCCTGGTGGGCATCAAGACCTCGGGAACCTTCATGCCGGTGTTGATCGCCCTGGCCTTCATCCAGACCAGTCTGCTCACCGGACTGATCGGCTTCTTGCTGATCGTGGCAGTGGGTCTGGTAATCCGCAGCTACCTCTCCTACCTCAATCTATTGCTGGTGGCGAGGGTCACGGCGGTGATCATCACGGTCATCGCCATCATCTCCGCCTTCTCGGTACTCTCCTATCGCTTCGGGCTCAACGCCGGGCTGACCATCACCTTCTTCCCCATGATCATCCTCTCCTGGACCATCGAGCGGATGTCGATCCTCTGGGAAGAGGAAGGTCCCAAGGAGGTGCTGATCCAGGGGGGCGGCAGCCTGCTCACCGCGGTCATCGCCTACCTGGCCATGAACAATCCGTGGGTGCGCCATATCACCTTCAACTTCCTGGGGGTTCAGATGATCCTGATGGCACTGATCCTGATGCTCGGCAACTACACGGGCTACCGGCTGCTCGAGCTGAGACGCTTTAAACCCGTGACCGAGGATTGATGCCATGTGGACCACTCCCGGAAAGCTGCATGCCAAGGGCATCGTCGGCATGAATCGCCGCAATATCCGCTATATCGGCCGCTACAACGATCGGCGGCTTTACCCGCTGGTGGACGACAAACTCAAGACCAAGCTGCTGGCCCAGCAGTACGGGATCACCACACCGGCGCTGATCGGCACCGTCACCACCCAGTTCGATGTCAGGCAGATCCGTGCGATGCTCGAGGGCCACCACGGCTTCGTCATCAAGCCGGCCAAGGGTAGCGGCGGCAAGGGAATACTGGTGATCGAGCGCTGTGAGGAAGGTGCTTACATCAAGCCGAGCGGCGCTCGGTTCGGCCAGGAAGACGTAAAACGCCATGTGTCGAACATCCTGTCCGGCCTCTACTCCCTAGGCGGGTCTCCCGACGTCGCGGTCATCGAGGCGCTGATCAATTTCGACGAGCGGCTCGCCGAGTACACCTACGAGGGAGTGCCTGACATTCGGGTCATCGTCTTCAAGGGCTACCCGGTGATGGCCATGATGCGGCTCTCAACCGCCGCCTCTGACGGCAAGGCCAACCTGCATCAAGGCGCCGTGGGCGTGGGCCTGGATATCGCCACCGGGACCGCCATCCGGGGGGTGCAGTTCGATCGCACCCGCCATGACCATCCCGATACCGGCCACGAGTTGGCCAGTCTCAGCATCCCCGACTGGGACGCTCTGCTTCGCTTGGCCGCCGGTTGCTTCGAGATGACCGGACTCGGTTATCTGGGCACTGACATGGTGCTCGATCGCGAGCAGGGGCCCATGCTGCTAGAACTCAATGCTCGCCCCGGCCTGGCGATCCAGATGGCCAACGGCGAGGGGCTGCGACGCCGACTCGATCTGGTGGAGCGCCAGGCCGAGGGCGAGTCGCCCGAGTCTCGGGTCGCCTTCGCCCAACGCCACTTTGCCAGGCGCAGTGAGCTGGAATCGGTCGCGGAGACCGTTTTTGAGCCCGAGCTAGGCTGAGCGCGACTGGCTCGCTGCGTGCCCGGTGCGTAGAATACTGGGCTCCACTTCGCCACCACAGGCCGTCATGACAGACTCTCGTGCCTTGCTGCACCAGGCCGAACGACAATGCCAGCACCGCGGGGTGCGCTTCACGCCAATTCGCCGCCGCGTACTGGAAATTATCGCCGATGCCCCGGGCAGCTTGAAGGCTTATGACCTGCTCGACCGCCTGACAGAGGAGCACGCCGCGGCGCGGCCGCCCACCGTCTACCGGGCCCTGGAATTCTTGATCGAGCAGGGACTCGTGCATCGCATCGAGTCACTCAACGCCTATGTCGCCTGCCCCTGCCCCGAGCACGCTCACGGTTTTCAACTGCTGATCTGTCGGCTCTGTGGTCGCGTCGAGGAGCTCCATCTGGATGACGTCAACGCCCAGCTGGCCAGACACGCTCGCGACCTGGGCTTCCGAGTGGAGCGCCAGACCATCGAGCTGCAGGGTTACTGCGAAGCCTGCCATGCCGCCACCCCCTCTACCGTCTGACCCGGACATCCCGACATGCAAGATACCTTCAAAGCCCTGGAGCGGGCCGAACGCAATAGCCGCCATCCCCTGGGCGAGATCCTCGAGGCCATCCGCTTCAACGCCGATGGCCTGATTCCCGCCATCGCTCAGCAGCATGACAGTGGCGAGGTGCTGATGATGGCCTGGATGAATCGCGAGGCGCTTGAGGAGACGCTGCGCACCCGCAGGGTCTGCTACTGGTCGCGCTCGCGGGGCAAGCGGTGGCGCAAGGGCGAGAGCTCCGGCCAGCAGCAGCTGCTGCGCGGCGCTGCTCTGGACTGCGATGGCGATACCTTGCTGCTGCAGGTCGACCAGACCGGTCCGGCCTGCCACAGCGGCAGGCGTAGCTGCTTCTATGTGGCCCTGGAGGGCGACGAGGCGCGAATCGCCTCCGCCCCCCTGATCGATCCCGACACCCTCTACGGCAAGGGCTGAGATGCCCTGCCTCGCCGCTTGGCTGGCCCGGTGGCTGCGCGTGCTGCGCCTTAGCCTGGTCTGGCTGATGGTCGGCCTGGTGAAGCTCTATCAGCTGACCCTGAGCCCCTTGTTAGGCCCCCGCTGTCGCTACTGGCCCAGCTGCTCGAGCTATACCGCGGAGGCAATCCAGGTCCACGGGCCCTTCCGGGGCGCGTGGATGGCGGCTCGGCGCATTGCCCGGTGCCACCCAGGCTGTAAGGGAGGCATCGACCCGGTTCCCGGTGGCCCCAGCGAGGCACTCTGCCGCGAGGACCCCGAACTCGATGAGCATTTTCGCCCGCGGTCTGACGGGAATGGTGGCGACAATAGCGCTCGGCGGTCCTGACGCTCAGGCGGTTTCCTGTTCGGCTACCTGATAGATACGCTGAAGCATGGCGTTAAGGCCATTGCTGCGCGTCGGCGAGAGGTGCTTGTCGAGACCCAGGTCCTTGAGGAAGTGCGGGTCGGTGGCACGGATCTCTGCCGCGGGCCTGCCGTCATAGATACGCATCAGCACGGCGATCAGCCCCGAGACGATGGCCGCATCGGAAATGGCATCGAAGTGGATCGTTTCGCCGTCGTTACGGTGATGCATCCAGACATTGGATTGACAGCCCTGGATCTTGAACTCCTCGGTCTTCCACTCCTCCGGGAAAGTCGGCAGAGCCTTGCCCATGTCGATGATGTACTGATAGCGATCCATCCAGTTATCGAACATCTCGAACTCGTCGATCAGCTCCTGCTGAGCCTGTTCAGCGGTGGTCTCAGTGGTCATGTAAACTCCTTTAAGGTCGATGTCGGGATTATACCGGTTCAGTCTGTTGGCGTCAGACCGCTTCCATGCCACCGGTTCCGCAAGAATCGCGACTTCTTCGGGTGAGTCCGCCCCGGGAGTCTGGCCCTCAAAGACCGTGCCATGCCTGCTGTCGATGCCAAGCCTCATCCTCGGCGTGCAGGTAGCGCGACGTGGTGTCCAGTCGCGAATGTCGGGCGGTAGCGGCCAGGTAGCGCAGTTCCACGCCCGCCTGGGCCTGATGGGTCAGCGCCGTATGACGTAGCCAGTGGGGTGTGGCCTGGCGCAGTCGCATGGCGCCGAGCCGTCCACCCTCCCCTTGCTCTGCCTCCAGCGCCGCGGCGGCCTCGCCAAAGGTGTCGCGGATCAACCGATAGAGACGGTTGTCACCCAGGCCACGCTGGCCATCCAGGGCGCGCACAAGAGGCGTGGCATCATCCGGCAGGGGCTCTGGGGCAAGCCCCAGGGCCAGTCGCCACTCCGTCAGCAGCGCGACCATGTCCGGCGGCACTGGAATCACCGCCAGCTTGTCGCCCTTCCCCGTCACCCGCCACCACCAGCGCCCTTCACGCCGATGGAAATCCCCCATGCGTGCCGCGGTCATCTCGCCAATGCGCGGCGCCAGAAGGTAGGCGAAGCCGAACACCAGGCGGCGACGCTGCCACTCGAAGTGCTCCCGCGGTGAAGCGCCTTTCTCCTCTTCCGGCCAGGCGGGCCCTCTGTTCAGCCAAGCCCAGAGCCACTCCCACAGCGGACGCTCCAGGTAGCGCTCGATGCGTCCCTGGCGATTGTCCAGCCGACGGCGCTTGTCGCGCATCAGCCGGAAGGGGTTGTGATTCACCCAGCCCGCCTCGGCCAGCCAGCCGAACATACCCTGCAGGATCACCAGGCTCTGCCGGCGGCTGGCCGGCGACAGCGGCCCCCTGAAGGGTCTCCAGTCATCGGCGTGGCGCGGCTTGGTCGGCCCAATCCAACGCTCCCGAGGCCTTGGGTCGGCCAGGAAGGCCTCGAAGGCGTCCAGGTGATCCCGGCGTATCT
>CAYWBG010000005.1:0-37371 GCA_964456005.1 uncultured Halomonas sp. | reverse complement strand
GAGCCAGATCACCCCCGTCACCTGGGAAGATCCCTTCCGCCTGATCGACCAGCTCTCCGAAGACGAGCGCATGGTCCTTCAGACTGCCCACGATTACTGCCAGGAGAAGCTCCTGCCACGGGTCCTGGAGGCTAATCGCCACGAGATCTTCCATCGCGAGATCATGAACGAGATGGGTGAGCTCGGCCTGCTGGGTTCCACCATCGACGGCTACGGCTGTGCCGGGCTCAACTACGTCAGCTATGGCCTGGTCGCCCGCGAAGTGGAGCGGGTCGACTCTGGCTATCGCAGCGCCATGAGCGTGCAGTCGAGCCTGGTGATGTACCCCATCCACGCCTTCGGCAGCGAGGCCCAGCGCGAGAAATACTTGCCAAGGCTGGCCACCGGCGAGTGGGTCGGCTGCTTCGGGCTTACCGAGCCGGATCACGGCTCCGACCCCGGCGGCATGAGCACGCGTGCCACCCGAACCGACAGTGGCTGGCGTCTCAACGGTACCAAGACCTGGATCACCAACTCACCCATTGCCGATGTCTTCGTGATCTGGGCGAGAGACGATGAGGGCGTCGTCAACGGCTTCATCCTCGAGAAGGGCATGCAGGGCCTTACCGCCCCCAAGATCGAGGGCAAGTTCAGCCTGCGCGCTTCCATCACCGGCCAGATCGCCATGCAGGACGTAGAGGTCTCGGATGAGCAGCGCCTGCCCAACGTCACCGGCCTAAAGGGTCCCTTCTCCTGTCTCAACCGTGCCCGCTTCGGTATCGCCTGGGGCAGCATGGGGGCCGCGGAGGCGTGCTGGCATGCGGCTCGCGACTATACCCTGGAGCGCAAGCAGTTCGGTCGCCCGCTGGCCGCCAACCAGCTGATCCAGAAGAAGCTTGCCGACATGCAGACCGAAATCACCCTCGGCCTGCAGGCCGCCCTGCGCGTAGGCCGCATGATCGATGATGGCCAGCTGGTGCCGGAGGCGATCTCGCTGATCAAGCGCAATAACTGTGGCAAGGCCCTGGATATCGCTCGGGTCGCCCGGGACATGCATGGCGGCAATGGCATCAGCGACGAGTACCACGTGATCCGTCACGTCATGAACCTCGAGGCCGTCAACACCTATGAAGGTACCCACGACGTCCACGCCCTGATTCTGGGCCGCGCACAGACGGGCATACAGGCGTTTACCGGCTGAACAGGAGCTCAGCATGAGCGGACCGCTGAATGGCATCACGGTGCTCGACATATCGCGGGTGCTGGCCGGTCCTTGGGCCGGCCAGCTGCTCGCTGACTTGGGCGCCCGGGTGATCAAGGTCGAACACCCTGAACGCGGCGACGATACCCGCGGCTGGGGCCCCCCCTGGCTGGCCGAAGGCGACTCACTGGAGCAGGTGGCCGCCTACTACCTTTGCGCCAACCGCGGTAAGCAGTCGCTGGCCGTGGATATCGCCACGGAGGAGGGCCAGGCGCTGGTCCGCCGTCTGGCGGCGGGGGCAGACATACTTCTCGAGAACTTCAAGGTGGGCGGCCTGGCCCGCTATGGTCTGGACTACGCGAGTCTGAAGTCGCTCAACTCGCGGCTGATTGGCTGCTCCATCACTGGCTTTGGCCAGGATGGGCCCTATGCTCACCGCGCCGGCTATGACTTCATGATCCAGGCCATGGGCGGGCTGATGAGCCTATCCGGCGAGGCCGACGGCATGCCCATGAAGACGGGCGTGGCCATCACCGACGTGATGACCGGGCTCTACGCTACCGTAGGGGTGCTGGCCGCACTGCAGGAGAGGGGGCGCACCGGTGAGGGATGCCATGTGGACCTGGCGCTACTCGACGTTCAGGTAGCGACCTTGGCCAATCAGGCACTCAATGCCTTGGTATCGGAGCGCGATCCCGAACGCCATGGCAATGCCCATCCCAATATCGTGCCTTACCAGGCCTTTGCCTGCGCCGATGGCCACTTGGTGCTCACCGTGGGCAACGATACCCAGTTCGCGCGCTTTGCTCACCTGGTGGGCCATCCGGAGTGGGCCGAGGACCCGGCCTACGCCACCAATGCGGCCCGGGTCGGCAACCGTGATGTGCTGGTGCCGTTGATCCAGGCGATCTTTAGGACCCGTGATCGCGACGATTGGCTCACCGAGCTAGAGGCCCGCGGTATCCCAGCCGGTCCCATCAATACCCTAAGCGAAGTGTTCGACGACCCCCAGGTGCAGCATCGCGGTATTCGCCGCACCCTGAAGCGCGGTGCGCTGGAGGTGCCCCAGGTGGCCAATCCGCTGCGCTTCGACGGCGACTCCGCCACTAGCGAGGTGGCCCCGCCCCGCCTCGGCCAGGACAGCGACGCCATTCTGGCCGATATGGGCCTGACCCAGGAGGATATCGCCAGGCTGAGACGGGACGGAGTGGTCCGCTAACAGCGCCTACCGCGGCGAGAAGCGCCGCGTCAGCCCCATCTCGGCGATCATCCGGGTGGAGATCTCTTCCACGGAGAAGCGGGTGGTATCGATGAAAGGGATATGGAGCTGGCGGTAGATCCCCTCGGCCTGCCCCACCTCCTGCACACACTGATCCATGGAGCTGTAGCGGCTGTGAGGACGGCGTTCATGGCGGATCGCCGCCAACCGGCGTGGATCGATGGTCAGGCCGAATAGCTTGTGGCGGTGCGGGGCCAGCGCCTTGGGTAGCTTGAGGGTGCCATCCTCGTCCAGGTCGTCTTCGGTGAGAGGATAGTTGGCCGCGCGAATCCCGAACTGCAGGGCCAGATAGAGCGAGGTCGGGGTCTTGCCGCAGCGCGACACGCCGATCAGTATTACGTCGGCCTTGTTGTACTGGTGGGTACGGGCGCCGTCGTCGTTGTCCAGGGCGAAGTGAACCGAGTGGATGCGGTCCATGTAGACCTCATCCTTGCCGATGGAGTGGGTGCGGCCCACGGTGTAGCTGGAGTGGGTCTCCAACTCCTGCTCCAGAGGCTTGAGGAAGGTCGAGAAGATGTCGATCTTGAACCCCTCGGCCTCACGGATCACCTGACGAATCTCCTCGTCGACGATGGTGTCGATGATGATCGGCCGCTCACCGTCGCTGACTGCCGTGCCGTTGATGACTTCGACCAGGCCGTGAGCCTTCTCGATGGAGTCGATGTAGGGCTTGGTCAGCATACGGATCTCGACGTTCTCAAACTGCGCCAGGAGGCTGCGGCCGAGGCTCTCGGCCGTGATGCCGGTGCCGTCGGAGATAAAGAAGGCGGTACGGGTCATGGCGGTATCGCTGTTGTCTGGGAAGGGATTTCTGCTCATTGTCGGCGCCTGCCCGCTCCGCGACAAGCGGCAGGATCCACGCCATCATTCCCTGCCGGACTACAGAAATGCAGCAAAGATGCGGATTGTTGTAAAAATCCTCCAGTGACTTCGATGTTAGACCAATGGCGAATATGGTCTGCCGCTGGTAGAGTCGCGACCATCCATTCGTGCCCGTACGGCGGCGTTGCCGAGCGGCACGAATCATACGGTCGTCGATATCCGAGGGGGTCACGTGGAAGATTACATTCTGTGGTTCAATGAGTTGGGCATGGACGATGTGGAGCGGGTCGGGGGCAAGAACGCCTCCCTGGGGGAGATGATCTCGAACCTGGCCGGCGCCGGCGTCACCGTGCCTGGCGGCTTTGCCACCACGGCCCATGCTTACCGCGAGTTCCTCTCTCATAAGGGCCTCAACGAGCGGATCAATTCTGCCCTGGCGACCCTGGACGTGGACGATGTCACCGCCCTGGCGAAGACCGGCGCAGAAATCCGTCAGTGGGTCATCGACACCCCGCTGCCGCCCACCTTCGAGCAGCACCTGCGCACCGCCTACGACCAACTGCTCGCCCAGCATCCGAACCTCAAGGTCGCCGTGCGCTCCTCGGCCACCGCCGAGGACCTGCCGGATGCCTCCTTCGCCGGCCAGCAGGAGACCTTCCTCAACATCGAGGGCTTCGACAACATCAAGCGCGCCGTCCACGAGGTGTTCGCCTCGCTGTTCAACGACCGCGCCATCTCCTACCGCGTGCACCGCGGCTACGCCCACGAGAACGTGGCCCTCTCGGCCGGCGTGCAGAAGATGGTGCGCTCCGAGACCGGCGCCTCCGGCGTCATGTTCACCCTGGACACCGAGTCCGGCTACCGCGACGCGGTCTTCGTCACCGCCTCCTGGGGCCTGGGCGAGACGGTGGTGCAGGGGGCGGTGAACCCCGACGAGTTCTACGTCCACAAGCCGACGCTCGCCGCCGGCCGACCGGCTGTGCTGCGCCGTAACCTTGGCTCAAAGCTCATCAAGATGGTCTACGGCGAGGAGGCCAGCGCCGGAAAATCCGTGGAAACGGTCGACGTCCCGCTCAAGGATCGGGGCCGCTTCTGCCTCAATGACGATCAGGTGATGGGCCTGGCCCGACAGGCGGTCACCATCGAGGAGCATTACGGCAGGCCCATGGACATCGAGTGGGCGCTGGACGGCGACGATGGCGAGCTCTACATCGTCCAGGCGCGCCCCGAGACCGTGGTCTCCCAGCAGGAGGGCGGCAAACTCGAACGCTTCCAGCTCAAGGAGAAGGGCCGCACCCTGGTCAGCGGCCGTGCCATCGGTCAGCGCATCGGTCGCGGCGCGGTGAAGGTGGTCTTCTCGCCTGATGACATGGACAAGGTCAAGCCAGGCGATGTCCTGGTCACCGACATGACCGACCCTGACTGGGAGCCGATCATGAAACGTGCCTCGGCCATCGTCACCAATCGCGGCGGCCGCACCTGCCATGCCGCCATCATCGCTCGTGAGCTAGGCATCCCCGCCGTGGTGGGCTGCGGCGATGCCACCGAGGTCCTGGCGGATGGCCGTGATGTCACCGTCTCCTGTGCCGAGGGCGATGCAGGCCATGTCTACGAGGGGCTGCTGGAGTTCGACCGCCGGGTGACCAGTGTCGACGCCATGCCCGAGATCCCCTTCAAGATCATGATGAACGTGGGCAACCCCGACCGTGCCTTCGGCTTCGCCAGCCTGCCCAATGCCGGCGTGGGCCTGGCACGACTGGAGTTCATCATCAATCGCATGATCGGCGTCCACCCCAAGGCGCTGCTCGAGTACGACACCCTGCCCGCGGATTTGCAGCAGACTATCGACCTGCGCACCGCCGGCTATGCCAGCCCAGTGGATTTCTACGTCGACAAGCTGGCCGAGGGCATCTCCACCCTGGCCGCGGCCTTCCACCCCCAGCGAGTGATCGTGCGCCTCTCGGACTTTAAGTCCAACGAGTACGAGAACCTGATCGGTGGCAAGCTCTACGAGCCGGGCGAGGAGAACCCCATGCTGGGGTTTCGTGGTGCCTCTCGCTATATCTCCGACTCCTTCCGTCCCTGCTTCGAACTGGAGTGCCGGGCGCTCAAGCGGGTCCGCGATGAGATGGGCCTGGATAATATCGAGATCATGGTGCCCTTTGTACGCACGACCGATGAGGCTCGCGAGGTGGTCGAACTGCTGGCGGCCAACGGCCTGAAGAGTGGCGACCGTGGTCTCAAGGTGATCATGATGTGTGAACTGCCGGCCAACGCCCTGCTCGCCGATGAGTTCCTCGAGCACTTCGACGGATTCTCCATTGGCTCCAACGACCTCACACAGCTCACGCTGGGTCTGGATCGCGACTCGGGCATCGTCGCCCACCTCTTCGACGAACGTAATCCGGCGGTGAAGAAGCTGTTGGCCATGGCCATTCAGGCTTGCCGTGCTCGGGGCAAGTACATCGGCATCTGCGGTCAGGGTCCGTCGGACCACCCGGACCTGGCCAAGTGGCTGATGGAGCAGGGCATCGATTCGGTGTCCCTGAATCCGGATGCCGTCCTCGAAACCTGGTTCATGCTTGCCGGCGAGACGCTGGGTTGATTGCCTCTCAGCCCCTCTGAGATTCAGTCGCCTCAACTCACCAGGCTCTCGGTTGCAGAGCCTGGTGCACCTTCCCGCGCCTGCCTGGAAGCGAGAAAGGTGACGGCCGGTATTCAGCCTCATCTCGCTGCTGAGGCGGCCGCCGACTCCCCGTCAGTCCTGTTCCTCTCGACTTGCCTTTGGCCTTCCCTCCGCAAACGAACGGGGACGCCTTCCCGTGGCTACAATACGTTTCACTAGCCCTCGCGGGAAACGGGGGATGTGGTCGAACGTCTCGAGCACTTCGCCATGGGCTGCTGCCCCCGCTTGACGCCGAGGCGGCGGCTAACGTGCTGCCGATGCCCCGACGGGGCCCTGCCGCTGCGCTCGCCCTGAGCGAGGAGGGCACGCGACTGGCTTGGGCCGGCCAGCCACCCACCTAGCCCACGCCGAATCCTGACCACGCTCGCCCCGGCCCCAAGGCCGGGGTATCGGGGCTGCTAGGGCTTCAAGCGATAGCCGGTACGGAAGATCCGCTCCACCAGCACCAGCGCCACGGTCAGGAACAGCAGGATCATCCCCAGGCTGACCACCGGGCTGACGTCGCTGATGCCGTAGAAGCTCCAGCGGAAGCCGCTGACCAGATAGACCACGGGGTTGGCCAGGGTCACCGCCTGCCAGAAGGGGGGCAGCATGTCGATGGAGTAGAAGGTGCCGCCGAGGAAGGTCAGCGGGGTAATCACCAGCAGCGGCACCAGTTGCAGCTTCTCGAAGCCGTCGGCCCAGATGCCGATGATGAAGCCCAGCAGGCTGAAGGTCACCGCGGTGAGCAGCAGGAAAAGCACCATCATCAGCGGGTGCTCGATGGAGTAGGGCACGAACAGCCGGGCGGTGAGCAGGACGATCAGCCCCAGCACGATCGACTTGGTGGCCGCCGCCCCAACATAGCCGATCACGATCTCCCAGTAGGAGATGGGCGCCGAGAGGATCTCGTAGATCGATCCCGAGAAACGTGGGAAGAAGATTCCGAAGGAAGCGTTGGAGACGCTCTGGGTCAGCAGCATCAGCATGATCAGGCCCGGCACAATGAAGGCGCCGTAGCTGACGCCGTTCACCTCGCTGATCCGGGTGCCGATGGCCGCACCGAAGACCACGAAGTAGAGCGAGGTGGAGATCACCGGCGAGACGATGCTCTGCAGAACGGTACGCAGACTGCGGGCCATTTCGGCCAGGTAAAGGGTCTTCACGGACTGAAGGTTCATGCCGTCTCCTTGACCAGGCTGACGAAGATCTCCTCGAGAGAGCTCTGCCGGGTGTGCAGGTCCTTGAAGC
This sequence comes from uncultured Halomonas sp., assembly GCA_964456005.1. Taxonomy (GTDB): domain Bacteria; phylum Pseudomonadota; class Gammaproteobacteria; order Pseudomonadales; family Halomonadaceae; genus Halomonas. Next base: position 30,174 of record CAYWBG010000005.1, on the reverse strand, counting down.
CGATACCAGCGGCTTCAAGGTCGGCCAGCAGCTCGGCGATGCCGGCCTGGTCTTCGCCCGATTCGTTCGCGTCATAGGTATAAACCAGTGCGTGGCCCTCTTCGGCCAGCGCCAGATCATGACGGGCGAGCGATTCGGGCACCGCCTCCAGCGGCTCGCGCAGGTGCAGCGTCAGTTCCTTGCTGCCCAGCTTGCGCATCAAGGCATGTTTATCCTCGACCAGTACCAACTCGCCGCGGCGGATCACCCCGATGCGGTCGGCCATCTCCTCGGCTTCTTCGATGTAATGGGTGGTGAGAATGATGGTCACGCCGCTGTTGCGCAGTTGTCGCACCACTTCCCACATGTCGCGGCGCAGTTCCACGTCGACGCCGGCGGTGGGCTCATCAAGAAACAGGATTTCCGGCTCATGGGCCAGCGCCTTGGCGATCAGCACCCGACGCTTCATACCACCGGAGAGGGTGATCAGGCGGTTGTTGCGTTTGTCCCACAGCGACAACGAACGCAGTACCTCTTCGATATGGGCCGGATTCTTGCCCTTGCCGAACAGCCCGCGACTGAAGCTAACGGTGTTCCACACGGTCGTAAAGGCCTCGTTGGTCAGCTCCTGGGGTACCAGGCCGATGCGTTCCCGAGCCGCACGGAACTCGCTCACGTTGTCGTGGCCATCCACCAGCACCCGGCCGGAAGTGGCGTTGGCTAGGCCGCAGATTACGCTGATCAGGGTGGTCTTTCCCGCCCCGTTGGGGCCCAGCAGGGCGAAGATCTCACCGCGGTGGATGTCCAGGCTAACCTCCTTCAGCGCCTCGAAGCCGCCGGCATAGGACTTCGAGAGCCTCTCGATGGAGATGACCGGGGACTTACTCAAGGGTGATGTCCCCGTCGAAATCCAGGGCCAGGCTCAGACCATCTACCTCGACGGTGACTCGCACCGGCAGCCGCTCGTCGCCTTTGAGATACCCCTCGGCCAAGCCCTGCTGCACCGCCTTGTCAATTTCCTGCTGGGTAGTAACACCCACGGTCTTCAATAGCTTGCGGATGCTCTTCTGGAAGGCCTCGTCATTCATGCTCTGCTCCTTGGCATCTACGATAACGCCTCTATCTTAACGCGACTCTACTAATGATACAGGAGGGTGTAGGTTTTACAGTATATGTACAAGAAAAAGCCGCCCAGGAAGATCCTGCGCGGCGGGAGTCGGCGTTGAGCAGGCTCAGCTGCGGCTGGTGATCTCGAGCAGGTGATAGCCGAACTGGGTCTTCACCGGGCCATGTACCTTGTTCAAGTCACCGGAGAACACCACCTCGTCGAACTCGCGGACCATCTGACCAGGACCGAAGCTGCCCAGATCGCCGCCCTGGCGTCCTGAAGGGCAGTTGGACTTTTCACGAGCGACTTCGGCGAAGTCGCGGCCACCCTCGATCTCGGCCTTGAGGGCCTCACACTGTTCCTTGCTGTCTACCAGAATATGACGCGCAGTTGCCTTGGCCATGGGAGTCTCCTGACGGTCTGGCTTATGGGGCCGGCAAGCTTGCCGGCGATTCAACGGCGAGGATATCACGCCATACCGCCGAGGGGTCCGAGGCGGCGCTTGATTCGACAATCCCTTGCTGTCGCGTGACGTCGCCTACGGGCACCCCCCTTCATTCGGATAGGGTGCCAAGCACCTAGGGTTGCTACGCTGTTGCCAATATATGCGACGGGTGGGTCGCGCGGTCGAGATATGTCCAGAGTCCGAACTGCCAGGAGCCGAACATGTTGGAAACACCCTTTCGCCTGACGATCGCAGGGACGCTTCTTGCAACGTCGTGTCTTGTGGCGACACCGGCGCTGTCCGATGAACGGGTCAGCGTGATGGTATTCGACGCTTCGGGCTCGATGTGGGCCCGCCTCGAAGATGGCAAATCGCGGATCGAGGTCGCCCGCGAGGTGATCGAGGAGTTTTCCGGAAGCCGTGACTCCAGCGTGCCTTTTGGCGTCGTGGCCTACGGGCACAACCGTCGCGGTGACTGCGCCGACATCGAGACGGTCCTGGCGCTGGGTACCTACAGTGGAGAAGAGATTTCGCGGACGATACGCGAGCTCAATCCTCAAGGCATGACACCGTTGACGGATTCCATGGCGCTGGCGCGTGACATGATCCCGCCTACCGCGGAAGCGGCCGATATCATTCTGGTGACCGACGGTCTGGAGAACTGCGGGGGCGACCCCTGTGCGCTGGCCGCGGACATCGCCGCGGAAGGCATCGACATTCGCGCCCATGTGGTGGGTTTCGCTTTGGAAGAGGAGGCGGTACAGACGCTCTCCTGTGTGTCGGAGCAGACCGGCGGGCAACTGTTCACGACCCAGTCAGGCGAGGAGCTCAGCACGGCTCTCAACCAGATCGCCGCTCCAGCCCCGGAGCCTGAGGAGGTTCGGGTGGAGCCTGAGTTGCCCACGGCGGAGATCCATGCGCCGGACAGCGCACCCGTCGGTTCCACGATCGAGGTGCGCTGGGATGGCCCCGAAGACGAAAGCGACGTTATTACCGTCGTGGAGCCGGGAGCGCCTGAGGGTGCCTCGGGTCACTCGCGTCGTGCCAGCAGCCGCGTGAGTGGCAACGATAGCGTTTCCATCCAGATGCCCGATGCCCTCGGAACCTTCGAGCTGCGTTATGTCCATGGCGAAACCGACGCGACGCTGGCGAGCCGCGAGATTGTGCTTGAGCCCGTCGAGGCCAGAGTTTCCGCCCCCGAGGAAATCGGCGCCGGGGCAAGGTTCGAAGTGGATTGGGAGGGTCCGGTCAATCGCAACGACTACGTCGTGATCGTGGAAGCCGGGGCGCCGGATGACGATACCGGCCATGGCCGCGCCGCCAGCACCCGAGTGTCCGACAGCGGCGAGCCGGTCACGATCCAGGCGCCCGACGCCCTCGGAACTTACGAGGTGCGCTACGTGATTCGTGATAGCCGCCGCGTGATTGCCTCCCAGGAAGTAACGCTGACCCCGGTCGAGGCAACGGTCTCCGCCCCCGAAGAAATCAGCGCCGGGGCAAGATTCGAAGTGGAATGGGAGGGTCCGGTCAATCGCAATGACTACGTCGTGATCGTGGAAGCCGGGGCGCCGGATGACGATACCGGCCATGGCCGCGCCGCCAGCACTCGAGTGTCAGACAGCGGCGAAGCCGCCACGATCCAGGCCCCCGACGCCCTGGGGACCTTTGAGGTGCGCTACGTGATTCGTGATAGCCGCCGCGTCCTTGCTTCCCAGGAGGTGACGCTGACCCCGGTCGAGGCATCGGTCTCTGCCCCCGAAGAAATCGGCGCCGGGGCAAGGTTTGAAGTGGAATGGGAGGGCCCGGTCAATCGCAACGACTATGTTGTGATCGTTCCGGCGGGCGCACCGGACGACGACACCGGCCATGGCCGCGCCGCCAGCAGCCGAGTGTCCGACAGCGGCGAAGCCGTCACGATTCAGGCCCCCGACGCCCTGGGGACCTTTGAGGTGCGCTACGTGATTCGCGACAGCCGCCGCGTCCTGGCCTCCCAGGAAGTGACGCTGACGCCAGTCTCCGCCTCGCTCGAAGCGCCGGAGACCGTCCTTCCGGGATCGGACTTCGAGGTGCGCTGGGAGGGGCCGCAGAATCGCCGTGATTTTATTGCCGTCGTGAAGCCCGACGCACCCGATGGCGACAGCGGGGACAGTCGAAGTGCCAGCAGCCGAGCCTCCGGCGACAGCGTAACCCTGACCGCCCCACGGGACGAGGGTGACTACGAAATCCGCTACGTCATCAACGACTCGGACCGGACTCTGGCGGCTATCCCGATCACTGTGGGCGGAACGGATGCCAGTCTGACGGTTGACGGACCCGTGGAGACGGGAGGGGTCGTCGAGATCAGCTTCACTGGCCCGGGGCGCTTCGAGGATCTCATCGAGATCGTTGAGGCCGGCGCCGATCCAGATGACAGCGCGCTGCAGGATGCGCGTGCGTCCCAGGGAAGCCCGGCCCAGCTCTTCGCTCCGTCCCGGGCAGGAAGCTACGAGATTCGCTATCGCGCCTCCGACAGCGGCGAGGTGCTGGCCACGATCCCGCTGGAGGTCCACTAATGCCGGCGGCACGAGATGGAGGGCAGTGCCGTATGATGCCAGCCCTGCTACGTGAGAAACTCTCTTGCGGGCTCCTGCCTTTGGCCATCATGGTCCTGGTGCCGTGGGCACTGGTCATCTCCCCGGCGATGGGGCAGGGCACGCCCGTCACTGCAGCCCAGGGTGACGTAGTCGGGGGAGTTGAGAGCATCGACGATCCCTTTCAGCGACCCGACAACCGACGGGTGCACCCGCCCGCCGACGCGCCGCGCTTCCGCGTGGTCGGCGTTGCTGAGGATGACAGGCTTAATATCCGGAATATTCCGGGGGTAGAAGGCAGTGTCATCATCGGCCGGCTCGCACCGGATGCGACCAATGTCGCGCTCGCCGATGGGGTAGAGCGGGTGCACGGAAGCACCTGGGTCGAGGTGTGGTATGCGGGTCTGCCCGGCGGCTCAGGCTGGGTGAATGCCCACTATCTCGACCCTCTGCCCGAGGGCGAGCAGCCTGCGGTGGCACCCGATATCACCTCCGGTGAGATGCGCCATCTTGCGAACCTCTATACCGATGTGGCGGGGTATCGGCCGCTGGAGGCTTCAACGGCCGAGGCCCGTCTGCTCGATGAATACGCCGGGGATGACTCTGAGGCCTACCGGGCCTTGAACCGCGCAGGCCCCCTGACACGCGCCTTGCTCTTGCTGGAATCCGAGGAGGCGCCACTAGCGCATGCACGCTATCGCATTCGCTTCGGCATGGAGCAAATGGGCCCCTACGATCCCAAGGCCTACCGCATTCCCGTCAGTTTCGTGCAGATCGACCGCTTCAATATGGGACCGGTTCGGCCCAAGGCACTCGCCGATGTTCCGGATGCTGCACCTCATGTGTCGTACCGCCTGGTGATGCGACCCGTGCAGTCCGTAACGGCGGCCACCACTAGCATGGCCCGAGCAGAGCTTACCGATGCCCAGGCCGAGGCGATGGCCTGCCTCGACGTAGGCTGCCTATCGCCTGCGTCCGTCGCCGAGTCGGTGCCACAACAATGGAAGGAGACGCACGAAGGGGACATCGCGTTCTCAGCGCCTTATCCGATGATGACGACCAACGGCACCCACAGTCCGGCTGCTGTAGTGGACCAGTTGACCGTTCAAAACGGTTTTCTTGCCGAGGTGGTGGAGGAAAGCGTTCGCTGGTCTTATCCCGAGCCGCGCGAGGGGCTCACCTTTGGGGCGCCCTTCATCGATGTCACGATTGATGTCAATCTGGCTCAGGACTTCGCCGTGGAAGGAGTACTGCGTGATTCTCACCTCATGGACGATGACCTGGCGATAGTCTGGGAGCGTTTCGCATCGATCTCATCGGCTGACCCGACGCAACCGCTCGTATTCGCTGGCCGTGCGCTGCAGCGACACCCCTGGCGAGAATAGCCGACGGCCTTTCTCCGGTTGGCCTTCATCCCCCGGCACCGATGGTTAGCCGCAGGGCCTGCAGGCCATCCAGTTCCAGGCGAATCTCGTCCGAGAAGATCGGATGGCCGATGACGCGGATATCCAGGGTGGCTTCGGCGCCGCGATAGTGGACGGTAGCCGAGAGGCGAGTGTCAGTGCTGACCGGCGCCAGGGGACCATAATCCACGCGCTCGACTTCTACCGCGGTAAGGCCACGGGTGTCGAGCTGTTGCTCGACGATCTGCTTCACGGTCGCACCGTAGTAGAAATAGAGCCCGCCATAGACCAGGCCAGCAATGACAATCAAAGAGAAGAGTCGACCCATGGCATCCTCCTTGTGGATCAGCCGTTCGGTGTCTTCACGATAGGTTATTCACATCCCTGGCCGCCATCCGCCCCGTCGAATGGCGGGGCAGTCTTTCACCTCGGGATTATAGAGGTAGAGCCATGCCGGACCGAAGGTCGTGGTGAAAACGGCGCGATCGTAGAGGCCGGCCTTGGGGGTGCGGACGCGGTAGTCCTCTAGGCGATCCAGGTTAGCGAGTAGGCGGGCGTTGACCCGGAACACCTCCACCTCGACCCCGTGGGAGGGTTCTGGCTTGGCGCCGGGAAAGGGACCCAAGTCGTAGAGAGTCGCGAGAGTCAGCCGGTCACTGCCCAGGAAGTCGGCGCCCTCCAGCCAGTGATGGTTGCGAAGCCCGCGTTTCAGCGTGCCGTAGACGGCAACCAGGGGCGTATGCGCGACGGCGAGCGGGGGCGTGTGCATACCGGATATCTCCCAGAGGTGGCGATGCCGGTCCAATGCTAACGCTTCAACCGTGCCGGCTGCCACGTCCGGTTGTATAGCCGGCGCCAGACCTATCGGGACCTCCGCCCTCAGAACGGAAGGGGCGCGGCAGCATCCGATTTCCTCTCTGGGGCTGTTCCCGGCCTCAGGGCTGGCGCTCGCGGCGGGTCGATCGCAAGAGGACTCGGTCCAGCGTCCGGGTGGTGAGTAGCCGCTTCAGGGTGCCGAACAGGTAGGTGGGCACGGTGACATGGTAGCGCGCTTTCGGGCGTCGGCTTTCGAGTGCATGAACGAGCCGCTTGATCACGGCCTCGGGACCCAGGGTGAAGGCGCCGCCGTCATCATTGCCGGCCAACCGTGCCTCCACTGCGCGGTAGGTTCGGGCATGGGGGCTACCCGTGACGTCGATGTTTGCCTTGAAGGCCCGGTAGGCGTTCTCGCGGAAGCAGCTGCTGATGGGGCCGGGCTCGATCAGGCTGACGTGGATCCCGGTACCTGAAAGCTCCAGGCGCAGGGTGTCGGTCAGCCCCTCCAGGGCGAACTTGGAGCAGACGTAGGCGCCGCGGTAGGGCAGGGCGGCAAAGCCGAGCACCGAGCTGTTCTGCACGATTCGCCCACCGCCCTGGCGGCGCATCACCGGAAGCACTCGGCAGGTGAGCTCGTGAGTGCCGAGCAGATTGGTCTCCAACTGGGCGCGCAGCACCTCTCGGGAGAGGTCCTCCACCGCCCCCGGCTGGCCATAGGCGGCATTGTTGAACAGCGCGTCTAGCCGCCCGCCGGTTTCCGCCAGCACCGCCTTGACGCAGGCGTTGATCGACTTGCTGTTGTTCAGCTCCAAGTAGAGGGCCGTCAGGCCATCATCGCGCAGCCTGGCCAGGTCCGCCTCGTGGCGGGCGGTGGCGAACACCCGCCAGCCGCGTCGGGCCAGGGCCAGGGCGGCGGCGTGGCCAATGCCGCTTGAGCAGCCGGTGACCAGCACGCTGCGGGGGGAGTCATCATGGGAGGCAGACATCGCGGGCGGCTCCGGGCAATGGAAGAAGGGGAAAGAGGGCTGCGCCGTCGGGGTTGGCCGGACGGCACAGCCCTCGACTCTGTCGCTTGGCACTCGCCTATGCAAGCCAAACGCGGAGCTCCTACAATGCCCTCTTCTGCCGAGACTGCGACGCCATGCCCGATGACTTGAGCCACGCCCAGCGCCTGCACCGCCTCACCCAGCAATTGGTTGAGTGGCAGCCGCTGTGGCGACCGCTGCCGTTTCAGCATCCCCAAGTGCCCTGGGCCGGGTCCTATCCCGACCTGCATGCGGTGCTGTTGGCGCTCGATGAGGCTGAGCTGGCGCGTCTTCATGCAGAGCCTTTCACCGACTCGCCGCTCTCTCCCTGGCTGCCGGTGACCGAGTTGGCTGAACTGGTGGCGCTGCCGCACCTGGCTGGCGCTCCCGACGTGCTGCCCGAGGCCTGGAGCCAGCATGTGGGCGGCCGCAAGTGGCAGCAGATCGAGGCCTTCCTGCCGCAGATCCAACTGGCCTCGGGGCAGGCGCTGGTCGAGTGGTGTGCCGGCAAGGGGCACCTGTCCCGCGTCCTGGCGCGCTGGCATGCCACCCCGGTTACCGCCCTGGAGTGGCAGCCGGCGCTGTGTGAGCAGGGCCAGGCGCTGGCCGAGCGTCAGGGGGCAGCGGTGCGGCTGGTGCCCCGGGACGTGATGAGCACCGACACCGCTGGCTGGCTGTCGGAGCACACCCATGCGGTGGCGCTGCACGCCTGCGGCGACCTCCACGTGCGTCTTCTCGAGCTGGCCGCAGGTGCGGGCTGCGCCGTGACCCTGGCCCCCTGCTGCTACCAGCGCACGACCGCTGCTCGCTATCGGCCGCTCTCGCGGCAGGGTCGAGCCCTGGCGGAGGCCCATGGCCTGGCGCTCTCCCGGGAGGATCTTGGCCTGGCGGTGCAGGAAACCGTCACTGCGCCGCGTCATGTGCAACGCAGCCGCGAACGGGCCGGAGCCTGGCGGATTGGCTTCGACCGACTGCAACGTGAGGTGCGCGGTATCGATGAGTACCTGCCGGTACCCAGCCTCGCCTACGGGCAGATGCCATCGACCTTCGAGGGCTTCTGTCGCTGGGCCGCGGGACAGAAGGCAATCGCGCTGCCCGCTGGCATCGACTGGGTCGGTCTCGAGGCGGCGGGGTGGCGGCGCCAGGCGGAAGTGGCGCGACTGGAGCTCGTCCGCCACCTCTTCCGCCGGCCGCTGGAAGTGTGGCTTGCGCTGGATCGCCTGGTCTTCCTGGAGGAGGCCGGCTTCACGGGAGAGCTGGGCACCTTCTGCGCCCGGGAGCTCACGCCGCGCAACCTGCTGCTGCGGGCCAGGCCAGCGTAAAGGCGAGTGAGTCTGCCGGTCGTCAGGGCGTTGCCTCTCGGTCTTCGACCTTTCCGGCTGTTTGCGGAGCCGACGGCTCCATCCCCTCCAGCCAGACGGTGAAAAAGTGATCCATGCGCGACAGGGTGTGGGCATACCAGGTTTCGTCCTTCTGGATGGCGCGTTGTGCGTTGAGCGGGTGGGTGGGGATGTGCAGACGCATGTCCACGCCGCTCGCCGGATGGGTGCTGACTCGCCTCGCCGCCGAGTGTCGCGCCGGCCCATAGGGAATATGCCGAGCCAGGGCGGTGAGGCGTTCGGTGGAGGTGGCGAAGCGCAGGAAGGCCCTGGCCGCCTCCGGCTGGGCGGTGTGGCGAGGAATCGCCCAGGTCTCGTGCTCCTGAACCTGAGCGTCCCAGAGAATCTCGATGGGGACGCCCTGGTTGACCACGGCATCGAAGAAACGCCCGTTGTAGCCCGAAGCCATCACCACCTTGCCCTCGGCGAGCAAGCGAGGCGACTCGTCGCCGGCCTCCCACCAGTGCGTCTCCTCGAGCTCACCCAGTCGCTCCAGGGCCAGGCGCAGGCCCCGCGGGGTGCTGAGCAGCCGGTAGAGCTCCTCGCGGGGGACGCCATAGGAGAGCAGCGCCCACTCCAGGTTGACCGCCGGGGTGCGCTGCAGGGCGCGGGGCCCGGGGAAGCGCTCCTGGTCGAAGAGGTCGGCAATGCGCGTGGGGCGCTGACCCGGGAAGGCATCGGTGCGATAGGCGACCACGGTGGCGAAGAGCGAGTGGGTGAGCGCGCAGTCGCCGATGGCGCCGGGCAGAAAGTCCTGTTCGGCGGAAGTGCCGTCGGGTGCCGGGGCGGGTAGATCGTCAGGCAGGGGGTGCAGCAGCCCTTCCTGGCAGGCGGCCATGGCCTGGCTGCGGGTCATGTCGACGACATCCCAGGGGGCCTCGCCTGCCGCCCCGGCACGCCGTAGCGCGTCGAGGCCGCCGTCGTATTGGTGGACCTCCACCTCCTGGCCGGTCTGCTCCGTGAAGGGGGCGAACAGTGCCTCGCGCTGGGCGAGTTCGTAGGCCCCGCCCCAGCTGAGTACTCGCAGCGGTTCGGCGAGGGCGGTCGAGCCCCAGGTGGCCAGCCCCAGCAGCAGACCCATGCTCAAACGCCTAACCATGGCCGTGCTCCTCGCGACGCAGGGAGTCGCTCTGGTGGAGATAGGCGTGGGCGATATGCACCTCGTAGACCACGCCCCGGAAGACGCCCTTGTCAACGACCGCCAGCGCCTCGCCGGTCACCTCTTCCACCAGGGCCATGGCTTCCCACAGGGTGGACCCCGGGTTCAAAGTGGGGCGCTCCGGGTCCACGCAGTCGCGGGTTCTCCGGCGTGAGCCCGCCTCCTGTCGGGCCGCCTCCAGTTCGGCCAACGTCACGCAGCCTTGGTAGCGCCCTCGCTTATCCACCAGGTAGGCCTCGCTGTGGCGCTCCCGGGCCAGGGTGGTGATGGCCTCGTCCAGGGGGGCATCGGGGGAGAGAGTGACGCAGTCCTGGGTCATATAGTCGATCACCGGGGTGTCCATCAGCAGGGCCCTGCCGCGTCCGGAGGAGAGGTCCAGGCCACGGCCGTGAAGCTGGATGTCGAACAGCGAACGGCCGAAAAGCTGGGCGGCGATGGGACTGGCCAGGATCACGCTGGCCAGGGCTGCCGTGGTCAGGGCGTAGTTGCCGGTCAGCTCGAAGACGATCAGCAGGCTGGTCAGCGGAGCGCCGATCACCGGGGCGGTAACGGCGACCATGCCGCAGACCGCGTAGAAGATGAAGGTATCCTGGGGGCCGCCGCTGAGGCTTGCCACCAGAGTGCCGCAGAGCGCTCCGAACAGGGTGCCGATCACCAGGGCGGGGCTAAACACGCCACCGCTGAAGCCCATGCCAAGACACAGGGCGGTGGCCGCCACCTTGAGGATCAGTACCAGCAGTAGCTCCCCGCCGCCGAAGGCACCGGCGATGGTGGCGAAGCGCAGGGTCTCCTGGCCCATGCCCAGGATGTCGGGCACCCAGAGAGCGGTCAGCCCCAGGAGGGCGCCGGCCAGAGCGGGGCGCAGCTCCGGGCGCAGGGGCAGACTACCGGCCAGGCGGCCGACACCGAGGATGGCATGCATGTAGGCGCCGGCGAGCAGGGCACCGAGCCCGCCGATAGCGACGAAGAGGGCGAACTCCCAGGCCTGTGGCACCGCGGTGTCGGCGACGTGGAAGAGCGCGCCCTGATCCAGCGCCTGGGTGGCGATCACATGGCCGACGATGGCGGCCGCGGCGATGGGGGCGAAGGCGCGCAGCGCATAGTGGCGCAGCACCACCTCATGGGCGAAGATGATGCCCGCCAGCGGCGCATTGAAGGCGGTGGCGATGGCCGCGGCCACGCCGCAGGCGATAGTGATGTTGTCCTCCGAGCGGCTCAGCCGCATCAGCCGAGCGCCGAGCGAGCCCAGGGTGGCCCCCAGGTGGACCAGCGGGCCGTACTGGCCCACCGAGGCGCCGGCACCCAGGGAGATCAGGGCGCTCAGCGCGGTGATACCTCCGGCACGGGCCGGAAGCTGACCGCGGCGGGTCTGCACCGCGGCGATGGCATCGGCGGGGGTGTGGGGGCGCCGCTCGGGAATGAGGCGGTGCAAGTAGCCGACGATCAGCCCGCCCAGGGTCGGCACGGCAATCGTGGCCAGCATCAGCATATTCGGGTAGGAAAACATCACTCGGCTGCGCGGGGAGATCAACAGCAGTTCGTTGAGCCACAGCACGCCACGAACGAAGCCGGCGGCGGCCAGCGAGGCCACCCCGCCGATCGCCGCACCCAGCAGCACCAGCCCCAGGAAGCGAAGCAGCGGCAGGGGGCCGCGGCCGGGGAGTGTCGGATCCGAAGTCATGTTCCAAGGTGTAGGCGTCTGTGGCGATCGGGTCCACTATTGCCGGCTCTCGCCCCGGCGGGTATAGCGTTGAATCCCGACACCCTCGGCGCCTGTCCTTCAGCGCCAGGGCTCGGTCAGAGTAGATTCAGGAATCATCACGGGAGTCGCAACAAGGCAATGAGAGGCGTGGGACTGGGCATCAGTGCGCTGCTGTTGGCAGCGGTAGTCGCAGTAGCCATCTGGCCGGCGCTGGAGCGACCGGCTAGTGAGCCACCGCGCCTGGACGCCGAACTCGACCCTGCGGCCCTGGCAGGGCGCACCGGCGCCCTGGTCGACGAGCTGGTCTTCACCCGGGAGACCGACATCGGCCGGGTCACCGGGCTGATCGAGGCGGGTAGCCATCAGCTCTTCAGTCAGGGCATCTCCAGCCCCACGGTATTCAACCGCCTGCGAGACTCCCCCTACGCCGGACACGACCTGGCCTACGGCACCTCGAGTGAGCTGACGCTCAATCCAGCGGGTCCGACGCTGGCCGACGGCAGTCTCAATCCCTTTTACCTGCCGGCCATTCGCGAGGCGCTCAACTGGCTGGTCGACCGCCGCCACGTGGCCGAGGAACTCTACGGCGGCCTGGCCGTGCCGCGCACCCTGCCCCTCTCCACCGCCTTTCCCGACTACGCGCGGTTGGCCGAGGTGGCCCGGGAGCTGGAGCTGCGTTACGCCCACGACCCCGAGCGCGCCCGCGAGGCGATCGACGCGGGCATGCGCGAACTCGGCGCCCGGCGTGAGGGCGGGCAGTGGATCTATCAGGGCGAGCCGGTGCGCCTGCGCCTGCTGATCCGCACCGAGGACGAGCGCCGGCGGGTGGGGGATTACCTGGCCAACCTCCTGCAGGATGAAGGCTTCGACGTCGAGCGGCGCTACCGTACCGCCGAGGAGGCCTCGCGACTCTGGATCGCCAGCGATCCTGCGGCCGGCCACTGGCACCTCTACACCGGGGCCTGGGTCTCGCTGGTGATCCAGCGCGACCAGGCCGACAATTTCAGTTTCTACTATACGCCGCGGGGGCGTGCCGAACCGCTGTGGCAGGCCTACCGGCCGGAACCGGCGTTCGACGACCTGGCCGAGCGGCTGTCGCGTCGTGACTACCGCGACTGGGAGGAGCGCCAGGCGATGATGTCCCAGGCACTGGAACTCGCCCTGGCTGACTCTTCCCGGGTGTGGCTGGTGGACCAGCTCAATGCCTCGGCCCGAGCCGCCAACGTGGCGGTGGGCGCCGATCTCGCCGGAGGTGTCTCCGGCTCGTCGCTGTGGCCCTATACCTTGCGCTATACCGACCGACTGGGGGGTCGCATGGTGATCGGACTACCGGGCCTGCTCGGCGAACCCTGGAACCCGGTGGCCGGTAGCAACTGGGCCTTCGACCGCATGATCACCCGCGGCACCATGGACCCGGTGGTGCTGCCCGACCCCTACACCGGGCTCTATCACCCCCAGCGCATCGACCGCGCCGAGGTGACGGTGGAGGCGGGGGTGCCCATGGAGCGCACACTCGACTGGCTCGAGGTGACCGAGGCACCCCGAATAGAGGTACCCGAGCAGGCCTGGGTCGAGTGGGATCCGGTCCATGGGCGCTTCCTTGGCGCCGAGGAGGCGCACCCGGAGGGCCTCACAGCGCGAACCCGAGTGCGGATCCACTACGAGCCCGAGCTCTTCACCCGCCAGTGGCACGACGGCTCGCCGCTCTCGCCGGCCGACTTCGTGCTGCCCTGGATCCTCGACGCCGAGCGCGCCAGCGAATCGAGTCCGCTGTTCGACCCGGCCCACTTGCCCACCTTCGAGGCATTCCAGCGTCATTTCCGCGGCTGGAATATCCTCTCCACCGAGCCGCTGGTGATCGAGGTCTACAGTGACCAGATCTATCCCGATGCCGAGAGCCTGGTCGCCGCCCGAGCCCCGAGCCCGCTGCCCTGGCACACCCTGATGCTGGGGATCCTCGGGGAGCGGCGTGGCGAGGTGGCCTTCTCCTCCAACAAGGCCGACCGCCACGGCGTCGACTGGCTGAGCCTGGTGGCCGGGCCCAGCCTGCCGACGCTGGCCCGTCTGGTGGAACAGGCCAGGGAGGCGGTTGCGCTGCCCTACGAGGAGGCCCTGGCCGACTGGCTCGCGCCAGGCGAGCGGGAAGCGCGCTTCGCGGCACTCACCGCCTGGCATGAGCGCCACGGCCACTTCTGGGTCGGCAATGGCCCCTACCAGCTGCACTCGGTGCATCCGGTGGAAGGCAGCGTGGTGCTGCGCCGCTTCGAGGGCTTTCGCGACCCGGCCGACCGTTGGCTCGGGCTGAGCCGCGCCCCTATCCCGGAGCTGGTGCTCGACGGCCCTCTGGTGGTGGAGGCGGGTCATACCGGGGGGCGCAACGGCCTCGCCGCCGGCGGCGCCGAGGGGCGCGAGGCCGCTGAATTTCGCCTGGCGGTGACCGTGGAGGGCGAACCCTATCCCAAGGAGGCGATCGGCGAGGTGCGCTACCTGCTGTTCGATGGCCAGGGTGCGCTGGCCCATCGCGGCCAGGCCCGTTACCTGGGCGAAGGCGACTGGCAGGTGGTGCTCGACGCCGAGATGCTGGCGGGGCTCGGTAGCGGCGCCAACAGCCTGGAGCTGGCGGTGACCAGCCACCGGGTGGCGATGCCCTCCTTTGCCTCTCACGTGTTTGCGACAGTGCCAACCGCTGGCGAGGAGGCCCGTCCATGACGTCTGAAACCTCGCACATGCCCAAGGCATCCACCGATAGCCAGCGGCCTTCCCTGCGCCGCGCTCGGCTGCGCGATCTTCGCCACCTGCTGCTGTATGCCGTCAAGCGCCTGGTCGCGCTGCTGGCCACTGTGCTGGTGGGGGTCTACCTGACCATCGTGGTGGCCAACATGGGCGGCCAGGTGGACGAGCTGCGCCTGGTGCAGATCAGAAGCGAGGTGACCGAGGCGGTGCGCGCCGATCCCGCCTTCTTCGACCTGCCCGGCGAGGAACGCAACGCCCTGGTGTCACGCCAGGTGGCCCTGGAGGTGGAGCGGCTGCGTCTCGACCAGCCCTTCGTGGTGCGCAGCCTGGACTATCTGCAGCGGGCCATGAGCCTCGATCTGGGGCGTGCCGAGCAGATGCACAGTGACCGCGGTTCCCGCGAGGTGCGCGACATCATCACCGAGCGCCTGCCGGCGACCCTGCTGCTGTTCGGTACCGCCAACCTGCTGGTGTTCTTCACCGCGGTGTTCGCGGCACTCCATTTGTCGCGGCGCTACGGCAGCGCCCTGGACCGCACGGTGATCGCGCTGGCGCCCAGCTCCGCCGCGCCGGGCTGGTTCTATGGCATCTTCCTGATCCTGATCTTCGCCTTCCTGGCGCCGCTGCTGCCTGCCGGCGGCATGGTCACCGCGCCGCCGCCCGAGAGCCGGCTAGCGTACGCCGCCAGCCTCATCCGCCACATGCTGCTGCCGGTGGCGGCCATGTTCCTGTCGTCGATCTTCGTCTCCATCTACTCCTGGCGGACCTTCTTCTTGATCCACTCCAGCGAAGACTACGTGGAGATGGCCCGCGCCAAGGGACTCTCCGCGAGGCGCATCGAGCGGCGCTATATCCTGCGCCCGGCGCTTTCGCCCATCATCACCAGCTTTTTGCTGATGCTGATCGGCCTGTGGAGCGGGGCGATCATCCTCGAGCAGGTGTTCAACTGGCCCGGGCTCGGTTCGCTGCTTTTCCAGGCCATCGGCCACCGTGACACCCCGGTGATCATCGGCGGTGTGGTCATCTTCGCCTATCTGCTGGCGGGTACGGTGTTCCTGCTCGACATCCTCTATGCACTCCTCGACCCGCGGGTAAGAATCCAGGGAGGGCGCTCATGATCGGTTTGCCCGGCCGCCGGGCCTGGCGGGAGCTGGCCCGTTACCCCTCGGCTCTGGTGGGGAGCCTGATCATCCTGCTGCTCATCGGTGTGGCCATCACCACGGTGGTGGCGATTCCCTACGGTGACGCCCTGGAGCGCTGGCGGGGTGGCGAGATGTGGCAGCGTCACCCTGTCAACGCTTCCCCCGCTTGGGTGGACCGCATCACAGGAGGCAATGCCGCGCGCACCCTGACAGTCGCCAGCCAGGACGCCGAGGTGGAGGAGACCCGCTTTCCGGGCGGGCGGCGCCTGCGCATGCCTCTGGAGATCGATTTCGCCTACGATGGCTTCCCCAGCGAGATCAATCTCTTCCTGGGCGCCGAGGAGCATGCCCGGCCTCCCTTCGTGCGACTCACCTGGGAGACACCGGACGGCCGGGAGATTGCCCTGGGTGGGCATCGCGTCGGCCGCCAGGACCGGGTCTCGATCTCCCAGGATCGCGGCCTGGAACGGCGTCTCGGCGGCCGGGTACCGCATATCGGGCTACTGGCCGAGCCCGGCGATGCGGGGCTGGGGAGCAGCGCTGAGGGCGAGCAGCGGACAGCACCAGCCGAGCCCGAGGTGCTCAAGGGACGTTACCGGCTGGTGCTCGACGCTGTGGTGTTCGACGAGCAAGCGACGATTGATGCCGAGCTGGTCCTTTACGGGCGGGTCCACGGTATCGCCGGCACCGATCACCAGCGCCGCGAGCTAAGCCTGGCGCTGCTCTGGGGGACCCCGGTGGCCCTGGCCTTCGGGCTGATCGCCGCAGTGGGTACCACCCTCACCACCCTGGTGATCGCCGCCGCAGGGGTCTGGTACCGTGGCTGGGTCGACGCCGTGATTCAGCGCCTCACCGAGGTCAACATGATCCTGCCGGTGCTACCGATCCTGGTGATGGTGGGTACCCTCTATTCCACCAGCATCTGGCTGATGCTCGGCGTGGTCGTGCTGTTGGGCATTTTCAGCGCCGGCATCAAGACCTATCGTGCCATGCTGCTGCCAATCCGCGAGGCGCCCTACATCGAGGCGGCGCTGGCCTATGGTGCCTCCAATGGGCGCATCATCATGCGCTATATGCTGCCGCGCATCCTGCCGGTGCTCATTCCTACCTTCGTCACCCTGATTCCCACCTTCGTCTTCCTGGAGGCCTCCCTGGCGGTACTGGGCCTCGGCGACCCCGAGTTGCCCACCTGGGGCAAGGTACTCAATGACGCCCAGTCCCAGAGTGCGCTTTACAACGGCTACGTCTACTGGGTGGTGTCTCCGGCGATCCTGTTGATGCTCACCGGCCTGGGCTTCGCCATGCTCGGTTTCGCCCTGGACCGAGTCTTCAATCCGCGACTGAGGAGCCTGTGATGGCGGACACCCTTCTCAAAGTCGAGGACCTGTCGCTGCACTATCGCACCCGCGCAGGCGCGGTTCGCGCCGTGGACGGCGTGAGCTTCGACGTCAAGCGGGGCGAGGCGCTGGTCATCCTCGGCGAGTCGGGCTGTGGCAAGAGCTCTCTGGCACGGGCCCTGATGCGGCTGTTGCCGCGAAACCTGTCACACCATGACGGCAGGGTACGGCTGGGCGATACCCTGATCAGTGAGCTGCCCGACGAGCGTTTTCGCCGCGAGGTGCAGTGGTCGCGTCTGGCGCTGGTAATGCAGGCCTCCATGAATGCCCTCAATCCCGTGGTCAAGGTGGGGGAGCAGGTGGCCGAGCCGCTGCGCGAGATCTACCGCTGGCCGAGGCGCCGGGCGCTCGAGCGTGCCGCCGAGGTGTTCCAGCGGGTGGGGCTGCCGCTGGACTTCATGGCCCGCTATCCCTTCGAGCTCTCCGGGGGTATGCGGCAGCGCGCGGTGCTGGCCATGGCATTGGTGGCCGAACCGGAAGTGGTGATCCTCGACGAGCCCACCTCGGCGCTGGACGTGTTGACCCAGGCGGCGATCATGAACGTGCTCAAGGAGATCAAGGCGGAGCAGGGTACCAGCTTCATCCTGATCACCCACGACGTGGCGACCTCCAGCGAACTGGCCGACCGGGTGGCGCTGATGTATGCCGGCGAGATGGTGGAGGCGTGCAGCGCCGAGCGCTTCTTCACGGTGCCGGCCCACCCCTATTCGCGTCTGCTGATGAAAAGCGTGCCGCGACTCCATGAGCGTGAGCGGCCGCGGTCTATTCCCGGGCAGCCGCCGAGCCTGCTCGACCCGCCCGAGGGGTGCCGTTTCGCCGCGCGCTGCCCCGAGCGCTTCGCCCGCTGCGCCGAGTCGCCGCCGGCCTTCGCCCCCGCCGACAGCAGCGTCGAGGGTCGCCATCGGGTGCGCTGCTGGCTGCATGAGCCTAACAGGGGAGGTGAACATGGCTGAGAAAAGCATGTCGACGCTGATATCTCCAGAGACAACGCTGGTGGAAGCGGACGGCCTGCACACCTGGTTCGAGCTGCGCCAGTGGGGCTTTTTGCGGGTGGGGGCGGTGCGCGCCGTGGATGACGTGAGTTTTACGCTGGCCCGGGGCGAGGCGGTGGCTTTCGTCGGCGAGAGCGGCTGCGGCAAGAGCTCCCTGGTGCGCACCCTGCTGGGCCTGCACCGTCCCACCCATGGGGAGGTGCGCGTCGAGGGCGCCTCCCTGGCGGCAATGAAGGGGACGGCGCTCAAGGCCTGGCGGGCCAGGGTGGGCTATGTGCAGCAGGACCCCTTCGGCGCGCTGCCGCCCTTCCTGGATGTGCGGCGCCTGCTGGCGGAACCGCTGATCATCCACGGCGTCACGGACCGCGCCGAGCGCGAACGGCGTATCCGGGCGGCTCTGGAGGAGGTGCGACTCACCCCGGTGGAGGAGTTCCTCGGCAAGTTTCCGCACATGCTCAGCGGCGGTCAGCAGCAGCGGGTGGTGATCGCCCGGGCACTGATCCTCGAACCGGCGCTGGTGATCGCCGACGAGCCGGTGTCGATGCTCGACGCCTCGGTCCGGGTGGAGATCCTGGAGCTGCTGCAGGGTATCCAGCGCAAGCGAGGGCTGACACTGGCCTTCGTCACCCACGACCTGACCACGGTGCGCCACTATGCCGAGCGCATCTTCGTACTCTATGCCGGTAAGGTGGTGGAGAGCGCGGCAGTGGACGAGCTGCTCGATGCTCCCCAGCACCCCTATACCCAGGCGCTGCTGGCCGCGCTCTCCGACCCGGATGCCGCCAATGCCACCCGCCTGCGCGAGGTGCCCGGCGGCGAGCCGCCTAGCCTGATCGACCCGCCCGCCGGCTGCCGTTTCCACCCGCGCTGCCCCAAGGCCATTGAAGGGCGATGCGACCGGGACGTCCCAGCGGATTTTATGCCGCGCCCGGATCACAGGGCCGCCTGCTGGCTGCATGAGCCGGGGCACCAGACGCGAGGCAGGGTATGACACAGGAGGAAAGGCGAGGGCCCGACAGAGAGGAGCAGAGCATGGAGTTTCGCAATCAGGCCATCGATCCAGAGGCGCTGCCGACGCTCGCCTCGGTGTCACTCATATCGGTATCGCCCCGCCTGGCCCCCTGTCAGGCCATCCTGCAGTGGCTGCGCTGGCTGGTGATCACGGCGGTGGTATTGCACCTCCCGGTGCGTGACGAAGCGCTGGCTCAGTGGCAGCCCTGGATTGCTGCGGCGGTGGGTGGGTGGGGGCTGACCCTCGTGGCATTGGGCTGGCTCGAGGCGCGCCGCCGGGCCTACGGGCTTCGCGAGCATGACCTGATCTATCGTCGGGGCCTGCTGGTGAAGCGTACCCAGGTGCTGCCCCTGGTGCGCCTGCAGCATGTCGAAACCCTCAGCAATCCGGTCGAACGCGCCTTCGGGTTGGTGCGACTGGCCTGTTTCACCGCCGGTGGGCGCGGCGCTGACCTCGTGCTGGAGGGGTTGACGGCGCAGCGTGCCGAGGCGGTCAAGCAGTTTCTGCTGGCGCGGCTGGAGGGCGAACCACCGGCATTGTCCCACACGGAGGACACCCCATGAGCGAGGCGCCAGAGTCGCCAGGGTCCGCTGGACTCGCTTTGTCCGAGTGGCAGCGTCTCTCCCCCTGGGCGATGGGGCTGTTGCTGGTCACCTCCGCGCTCTCCCTGGTACGCCAGCATCTCCCCTTGCTGCTCGGGGCAGGCGCCGGGCTGGCGCTGGTCGAGCGCGTCGGGTGGCGTGAAGTCGGTGGGGGTCTTGCGCTGCTCTTGCTGCTGGGGGCGCTGCTGAGCTTGCTCTACTACCGCCGCTTCCGCTTTCGTCTCGATGGGGACGTGCTGGTCATCCAGAAGGGGCTCTTCGAGCATCGCGAATTCAAGGTGGCGGCTCGCCATGTTCAGCATATCGCCGTACACCAGCCGCTCTATCTTCGCCCCCTGGGCTTGGTGCAGTGGCAGGTAGAGACCCTGGCTGGAGAAGCCTCGCGTATCGAGCTGCCGGGCATTCGCCGTGAAGTGGCCGATGCCCTGGGGAAAACGCTTCAAGTCGCGAACCACACGGAGGCGCTCTCCGAGGCACCCACGAGCGAGCCCGACGCAGTGGCTCAGCCCGCGTCCCGGGTGCGCTATGCCATCACCCCTAGGGGGCTAGTGTTACACGGCCTGACCAGCCGTTCGATCTATGTGATCGCCGCCATGCTGTCGCCGCTGGTGCAGCCCTTGGAACGCTGGCTGCATGATCACCTGCCGCATCTCGACCTGCGTGCCTGGCTGCCGGATTCCCCGCTGGTGGCGGTGGGCCTGGGCATCCTCAGCGTGGTGCTGGCATTGGCGATGCTGTCCGTGCTGGCGGCCTGGTGGCGCTTTCACGGCTATGTGCTGCGCGACGACGGCGAGCGCCAGGTCCAGGTTAGCGGTCTCTTTCATCGCCAGGAGCAGGTCCTGTCGCTGTCGCGGCTGCAGGTGGTGGAGTGGGTCCAGACCGGCCTGGGTCGCGTATTGGGACGGGGGTATCTTGTCTGCCATCAGTTCGGGGCCCTGGGGGGTGGGGCGGCCGAGTCGCGCCGCTTCCTGGTGCCGGGAATGACCCTGGCCGAGGGTGAGGCGCTGATCGAGGCGCTGTGGCCGGAGGGCGGCAAGCTGCCGCCGCTGGAGCGGGTGAGTCGCCTCTACCGGCGCGTGCTGTGGCTGCGCATCTGCCTGGGGCTGATGGCAGGGCTGGCGGTTCTGGCCTGGCTGGTGGGACCCGGTAACCTGCCGCCATGGGGCTGGGCGGGGCTGGTCATCGGCGTGGCGGGGCTGGCGGCGGGGGTGGCCCAGCTACGCTGGTGCGCCTTGGGCTGGGGCCGGCGGGGACATTTCCTGTGCGTGCGCCAGGGTCTGTGGGGCCAGCGCACCAGTGTCTTTCCCCTGTCGCACGTGATTTCCCTGCGCTTTCGCCAGAGCTGGTTACAGCGTCGCCGAGGGGTGGCCACCCTCCAGCTCCAGCTTGCCAATGGCCGCCTGACGCTGCCGTTTCTCGAGACTCCACTGGCCTGGGCGCTGGCTGACCATCTACTGGCTAGCGTGGAACAGGTTACCCAGTGCTCCCCTGAGACTTGGCCTTGCCGAAGCGACGGTGCAGCCAGGCGTTGATGGCATCGGACTCGTAGAGCCACTCAACGCTGCCGTCATCCTCGGTGATCTTCAGGCAGGGGACCTTGACGCGGCCGCCGCCCTCGGCCAACTCCTGGCGGTGCTCCGGGTGGAGCTGGGCGTCGCGTACCTCAATGGGCAGTCCTAGCCGGGCGATCTCCTTGCGCACCTTGACGCAGAAGGGGCAGGTGCGGAACTGGTAGAGGGCGAGATTCTGGCAGGCCTCGTCGACCCGGGCCTGCTCCTCCGCGGAGCGCTCGACGGACTGGGGAGTGGATAGCTTCTCGGCGATCAGTACGACCGGTGCCAGCACCAGGCGCAGGCCTCGGAAGAAGTAGCGGATTAGGATTCGCATCGGTTTGGTTGACCTCGAAAATGGTGAAGGAAACGGCGCCCATGATGCCTGCCTGGGGAGCGCGTGGCCAACCTCGCCCCTACATAACGACTGGAGGCGGGTCCGGCGACAGGTTTTCCCCTCTACGACCGGCTCCCCGGTGCCTCCAGCTCCAGACGCAGCGGATTCTTCTCGACGTCCCAGGTGCCGGCCTCGCGGGTCTCGCCGCCGGGGCCCTGTACGACATAGCTGCGCTGGCCGTGGTGGCGAAGCGCCTCGGCGAGTCGGGCCAGGGCCTGGGGGTTGTCGCCGCCGAGCAGGCCGATGCGCTGTCCGGGAATCATCCAGAAGCGCGCCTGCCCCTCGGTTTCCACCTTTCGGGGCGGTGCGGGCAGGCCATGGGTACGCCGCCACTCGACTAGGGCCGCGGTGGTGCCGACCACCAGCAGCGGAGTGGCGTCTTCCCCGCGGAGATCGGCAGACGGCGATAGCGCATCGGCCTCGCGCCCGAGGGCCCGGTGCGCCAGGGGGCGCAGGGCCTCGTCCAGGGCCAGCACCCGGGTGGCCGGGTCCAGTGTCAGCTGACGCAGAATGGTCGGCATTGCGCCGGGGTGGCGCAGCAGGTCGGCGTCCGGGTCTACTTCCAGGGCCAGGGGGCGCGAGGTCAGCGCCACGCCGAAGGCTTGGCGCTCGGACTCCATGGCTTGGGTGAGGCGGACCGGGCCTGCTTCGGTCTCCACCACCAGCGGCACGCTCAGCGGCCAGGGCGCGTGGGCGCCGCGTTGGATCAACTCGCCGTGCAACCAGTAGTCGTCGTGGCGGGCTTGTAGCCGAACACCTTCCAGGTGCAGGGCGGGGCGTCCGGGTCGAGTGAGCCAGGGAGTGATGAAGGCCTCCAATGGCTCACCGGCCGCCTCGCCGAAGGCGTCGATCAATGCTGACCAGTCGGCGCTTCGATGCATCCACTCATCGGCCAGACGGCGCAGGCCATGGTCGAAGGCGTCGTCCCCGATGCGCTGGCGCAGCATGTGGAAGAGCAGGGCGCCATGCTGGTAGCCGATCAGTCGACCAGCCGGGTCGGGGCCGCCGCGAAAGGCGACCAGGGGGGAGTCCTGATCCGGGGGCAGGGCCGCCAGGTCGGAAAGCCAGCGGCGGCGCATCGCCTCGTCCTCGCCACGTCGCTCGGCCAGGGCGTAGTCGGCCAGGTAGGTGGTGAGGGCCTCGGACCAGTTGCCGCGGGCGTAGTCGACGCCTACTCCTGCGCCCCACCAAGCGTGCATCAGCTCATGGGGCAGGGAGGTGTGCGGAATGAAGGGCAGCGGGATGACACGCTCGCCGAGCAGGGTGAAGCCGGGGAAGGCGAGGCCCACCGGCTCGGGCGAGGCGGCGATGGAGAAGCTGGTATAGGGCAGTGGGCCCAGGCGCGCCTGGAAGTGGCGCAGGTCCTCGGCCGCTCGCTCCAGGTAGGTCTCGGCGAAGGCGTCGTCCAACGCTTCCGGAAAGAGGGTGCGCAGCCTTACGCCCTCGACCTCGCGTTCGCGCAGCCGCCAGGGGCCTGCGGCGACCTCCACCTCGCGAGTGCGGGGATGGTGGAAGCGGGCCACCCGCTCGCCCCCGGTGACATGCGAATCCAGCAGTGAGCCGCTGGCCAGGGCGCGCTGGCCCTCCGGCACCCTGACCGTGAGCCGCAGAGAGCCGGCCGAGTCGCTTAGGTGCGGGTACCAGCCACCTCGAGTCGGCAGCCGCGTGCCATCGGGGGCCACCCGATGGCGGCCGCGCTCGCCGGCTTCGGGAAGAGTGCCTTGCCAGCGCAGTGTGACCGCCTCGTCGTTTCCCGGGGGAATCCTCCAGCGGTCCTCGTTGTCGCGAGCGACTTCCAGCCCCTCGTCGCCGCGGCGGGCCTCGGTCACGGTCAGTCCCTCCAGCAGGTGGAAGTGGCCGCCCGCCGGCAGGGCCTGGCGCAACTCGCCCTGGAGCTGACGGGTAGCGGGGTCGAGCCGGATCGACAGGGTGCGGGAGGCGTCGTCGTCTGCAGCTGTCGTCCCCCAGGCGACCCCGGCGGCGGCCAGCCACATCAGGATGAACACTCGGGTCGCCAGGTGACGGAGGGGTCGGCTCATGGTGTCGCCACCGGAAAGCGGACCAGCCGCTCTTCGCTGGCACCGTGGCGCTGCACGGTCAGCGGCAGCAAGGTGCCCGGGGTCTGGCGGCGCACCAGCGTGGTGAGGTCGACGGGTGAGGATAGCGAGCGACCCGCTGCAGCCCGGATCACATCGCCTTCCTCGAGACCCAGCTCGTCGGCGAGGCTACCGGGCATCACCCCCATCACCTCCAGGCCCGCCTCATGGGGGGCGATGAGCACACCCAGCCGTTGGGGCTCGGGGGGGCCGAAGCCGCGCTCGTCACCCAGGATGAAGAGGGCATCGGCGACTTCGTCCGGCGGGGTGCAGCCATCATCCAGGCTCCAAGGCAGCAGGCTGCGATTATCGGCGATACCCAGATCGTCGAGCTGGTGGGGCACGCCGTGGCCGAAGGTCACATGGCCCTGGCCCATCAGGCCCACCACCAGGGTATTGGTGTCGGCGGCCTCGGCCAGGCCGGCGGCCATGGCCCGGTCCCAGACCAGCTGCGCCTCGACGAAGCGGGTCAGTCCCGCCTCGTGGTCGCCCGCGCTGGGGTGACGGGCGTAGACATCGGCCAGCGCCTGCCGGTAGGCGTCGCTGGCCGGCGTCGGCGGGGTGATGGCGTGACGCTCCGTCTCGGGAACCGCCTCCCAGCCTTCATCGGTCAGCCGGCCGCGCAGTTCGGGGGTGACGTTGAGGGCGCGCAGCGGCACACGATGCATGCGGGCGAAATGCAGGATCGGCAGGTAGAAGTCTGGATCATAACCCCAGGCCTCCTGCCAATCGCTTGCCTCGAGGAAATCCTTCTCCTCGAGCTCACCGGCCACCCAGGCGTCCAGTGCCGGCTGGGCTTCTCTGGGGAGCATTTCCAGGCCGATCACCAGGCTGGGACGATGGGCGTGCAGGGCGGCCAGGGTGTGCAACTGCCAGCGGTGGTGGGCCAGTCGCTCGTGCTGCTCGCCCAGCAGCACGACTTGCTGGTCGGCCAGTTCGGCCATCAGGTCGGCGGCATCTACGGCCTCGCCATCGCGCTGCCACTGGCCGGGGAGGGGGCAGTCTCCCGCCAGGGAAGCAGTCGGCAGGCCGGCGATGGCCAGGAAGAGGAGGGGGGCGGCAAGGGAGTGGCGGCGATGCATGGTATCTCCTGACGGGCGAGTCGACGGGCCAGAGTCGCTACCACAGCGCAGTCGCGACCCTGGCATGATAAGGGATGACGCCAACGTTGCGGGACAGCCGCTCAACGCTGGCGCACCCGGATGGCCTGCCTGGACGGTTCGACACGTCGGCGAGAGGAGCGGTTCAGGAGTGACTCTGCCAGAATAGGTCACATCCTTGTCCCCAACGCATGAGGACCTTGCTGATGTCACGCGTTTCTCTACTCACTGTCCCGTTTCTCGTGGTGCTGCTGCTCTCCGGCTGCAGCGGCGAACCCGACACGGCCGAGGTGCCCCTGCCGGTGCTGGCCAACGAGCCGGCGGCCCACGACGGCAACCGGGTGGCCACCCAGGGAAGGGTGCGTCACTTCGATGATCCGCTGCACTACTGGATCGAGGACGAGGACCTGCACCGGGTGGAGATCTTTCCCCATGATGAGATCGCGCCCCACCTCGACCAGAGGGTGCGCGTGGAAGGCCATTTCGAGTACTCGTCAAGCGAGGGCCGACGGCTGACCCTTGAGTCCGTCACGCTTCTGTCGGATAGCGACTGACGGTCGAACTGCCACCCACGGGGGACGCCCATGCCAGGGAAGGGAATCAAGGCGAGGCTCGTCGAACGGCCGCAGCTGCCGACAGGGCAGGGCCGCATCGAGGCCATCGACCTGGCACGCGGTATCGCCATTGCGCTGATGATCATCAGCCATACGGTGAGTGGCCTGATCGGCATCCGCCAGGTGCCCGACTGGGGCATGGTGCCGATCCATCTTCTCACCAAGTTTTCCTCGTCGCTGTTCATCGTGGTCTTCGGCATCGCGCTGGCCGTGGCCTTCCTACCCCGTGCCGGCGAGCCTGGCTGGCCGCAGCGCCGGCTCAAGTTGATGCTGCGCGGGTTGGAGGTGCTGTTCTGGTACAAGGTGCTGACGGTGGTCGAGATGCTGCCGCTCTATGCCCCCGAGGACATCCTCGACACCCTTCTCTACCAGCGTTTCCCGATCTGGGTCGAGATCCTGGGCTTCTACGCCATCGCCCTGCTGTGGCTACCCTGGGTGCTGCCGCTCTGGCGGCGCCTGCCGCTCTGGTCGCGACTGCTCCTGCCCGTGACCATCGCCCTGGCCGCCGGCTGGCTGGAGCGGCATGCCACCTTCTGGGGCATCGAGCCGCTCAAGGCGATCCTGGTGGAGGACGCCGACCACTATGCCTGGGGCCAGCTCTCGCGGCTGCCGCTGGTGATGGTCGGCCTGCTGATCGGCGAGGCAATGTTGCGCGGTTACTGGCAGAAGGCGACCCGACGGCGGCTGGTGGTTGCCATCGCCGGCGCCGGCGGGCTGCTGCTGGTCGCCTTCTTCTCCCTGGCCCTGGTCGCAGCCGAGAGCGAGCCTTACACCGCCCTGATGGCAGTGGCCTGGAACCAGGGCAAGCACCCGCCCGAGCTGTCTTTCATGCTCTTCAGCCTGGGCGGTGCCCTGGTGATCCTGGCGCTCTGCCTGCTCGGCGGCGAGGCGGCCGCCTCTGGCCTGCGGCCGATCACCGTGATCGGTTCCGACGCCCTCAAGGCCTTCATCTTCCATATCGTGGTGATCTTCGGGGTATTCCGCTTCCTGCTGGAGGCCTGGCGGGTCTATGACTATCCGCAGGTACTGGGCATCGGCCTGGCCCTAGTGCTGGCCACCGCGGGTTGGATCGCCCTCACCGGCTGGCTCCGGGAGCGTCGCTGATGCGTCGGTTGACCTTGCTGCTGATGGTCTGTCTGTCGTGGCCCGTGTTGGCAGGCGACGTCGCCGACTGGCCGGCCCGTCTCGAGGCAAGGCTGGTCGCTCTGGAGGCCGGATTCGACGGTGAACTGGGCGTGCATGTCAGGCCGCTGGGTGAGCAGGCCCGCTTCGGCTGGCGCGACGAGGAAGACTGGTACCTGGCCTCGCTGGTCAAGATCCCGGTGGCCGTGGAGCTGCTGGCGCGGGCCGAGGCGGGGGAGCTGACCCTGGACGAACAACTGGTGCTGCGGGAACGCGACTACGTGGACGGCGCCGGCCCCACCAACTGGGCGGAACCCGGCACAGCCCTCACTCTGCGCGAGTTGCTGGTACCAATGCTCACCGTCAGCGACAACACCGCCACCGACATGCTCATCGAGCGTCTCGGGCTCGAGGCGGTCAATCGTCGCGCCAGGTCCCTGGTGGCCAACCCCGAGGCCCTGGGGCCGATCACTCCCCTGGTGGAAGTGCGCCGCGAGGCCTACGGGCAGCTGCACCCAGGGGCGCACTCACTGACCGGCATGGATTTCATCCTGCTGCGCCAGGTCGAGGAGGACGAGGCGCGCCTCGACGCCCTGGCCGAGACGCTGGGCGAGCCTCGTTCGGCCCTTGAGTTGCCGAGCCTGGATGCCGCCTTCGCGGCCTACTACGCCAGCGGGCTGAACGCCGGCCGGCTTGACGCCTTCGCCGAGCTGCTCGCGGCGATCGGCGAGGGTCGGGCGCTGGGCCCCGCGGCCACCGGCGAGTTGTTAGCCATCATGAGCGCGACCACCAGCGGCGAGGACCGCCTCAAGGCCGGTCTGGGCCCTGACATTCGCTTCGCCCACAAGACCGGCACCCAGCATCGCCGCAGCTGTGACGCCGGCATTGCCGCCTACGGCGAGGGGGCGGGTGAGCGCCGGGTGGTGGTGGTCGCCTGTACCCGGGGCGAGCGCAAGGTAGAGCCCGCGGAGCGGCTCCTGTATGACATCGGCAGGGCGATTCGCGAGTCGGGAGTGTCAGAGCAGGGCGATGCCGATGATCGCCAGGCTCGTTCCTGCAAGAAGAAAGCCAACCAGTGCCAGCAGCCCGTCGCGAGCCATCAGCGCCAACCCGAACAGCGATAGCGTCAGCCCGGCGACATTGGCCGAGAAGGGAATCAGCTCCATGGGCGGCATGCCTAGCGCCACCAGCAAACAAACCATGGCAATGGCCTTCATGCCCCGTCGACCGGTCAGGAACACCAGGCGCTGGTCAAGCAGCCGGTCGACCCACTGCGCTGGGCGATGCAGGTAGTACAGCCCCTTGTGCAATGCCGAACGGGACACCCAGCGTCGGCGAAGCCAGGCCGGCAACCAGAAGGTTAGTCGCCCCATCAGCAGCTGCAGGCTAACCAGCAGCGTGAAGCAGGCCATCAACAAGGGTACCCCGGGAATGCCGCTGACCACCGGCATCAGGGTAACCACACCGGCCAGCAGCAGCAGCGGGCCGAAGGAACGTCGGCCGACCGCTTCCAGGATCTCCTCGAAGCGAACCCTTCCTGACGGCGCCTCGATCGCCTCGATGGCCGCCAGCAGCTCCTCGAGATCGCGCGGAGTACGCGCCTCGTCGTGGGGATCACTTCCCTCCGGGCTGGCTGACATCTGGGCTCCTGTCTAGGTCTTGAGGGGGAAGCCGCGATCGCGGGGGGAGGGCAACTGCCGTGTCACTCGCCCGTGACGGGCGTTGCAACTCATCATGAAGTGTACTTGGATGGAGAGACGATATGGACATGCTGCCGATGGCAGTATGCCCAGGCAACCCCTTACCGCCCGCATGGCCCGCCACGCTGGCTGTCTCCTAGCCGGTCAACCCTATGAAAACACTTACTGCATGGACGCTGCTGGCGCTGGCTTTAACGCTTTCCCCCCTGAGCATGGCGCAATTGGAAGATAGGGAGGAGCGGCTGTGGTATTCCGTGGATGCCCTGAATGTTGGCTTGGGGGAGGTGCCCGAGGAGGTCAAGCGTGTCACACCCCGAGAAGCGGTGAGAAACTTCATCAGATTGACCGACGAGGGCGATTATGCGTCGGCGGCGCATCTTCTTAACCTGTCGGATCTGGAGCCCGAGGAGCAAGCGGAGCAGGGGGGCGAGGTAGCGAGGCAACTGGCTGAGGTCCTCCAGCGAGGCGACTGGCTCAATGTCTCCAACCTTCCCGCACAGCGTGACGCCCTGGTCGAGGATCCCTCGGGCCAGCATCCCCGAGCGGGTCTGCCGCGTCGCGACCTTCCCCTGGTGACACTGGATGCCCAGGGCCAGACCTACGACATTCGACTGGGTCGTTATCGGGTCGGTGAAGACGATGCGGTCTGGTTGATCTCTCCGGAATCCATCTCGGCGGTGAGCCTGCTCTACGAGGAATACGGTCCCTCCTGGCTGGAGCAGCACATACCGCAGCGTTTCAACCAGACGTTTGGCATGTTCAAGCTCTGGGAGTGGCTCGCCATCCCGGTCTTTCTCATTGCGGTCGGGCTGGTCGGATGGGGGGTCTTCGCCCTGGTGAGGCTGATGGCCAACCTGCTGCCTGCTGGGCTTTTCAAGGTCTTCATTGGCAATGTCCAGGTACCGCTGGCCTTCATCGCCATGTCGCTGATGTCCCAGTTCCTGCTGGACTATGTCGTCTCTTTCTCCGGCGCGGTCACGTCCAGCTTTCGGGTGCTGCTGGTCATCATCCTTGCCTGGGGCATCGGGCTAATGGCGCTTCGCCTGCTGGACACCTTTCTCCTGAGGATGACCCAGCGGCTGGTGGGTGAGATCGACGACACCAAGTATCGCGACGAAAGAAAGCTGCTTACCACGCTGTATGCGCTGCGGCGCGGTATCATCCTGGTCACGGTGGTCGCCCTTACCGTTTATATCCTGTCGGATATCGATCTCTTCGGGACCCTGGGGGTATCCCTGTTGGCCTCGGCCAGTGTCCTGACGGTGCTGGTGGGTATCGCGGGCCAGGCAATGCTGGGCAACATTCTCTCCTCCTTTCAGCTGTCGCTGGCAAAGCCCATACGGATCGGCGATCTCGTGGTGTTCGAGGACGACTGGTGCTATGTGGAGGGCATCTTCTACACCTTTATCCGTCTGCGCACCTGGGATGAGCGGCGAGTGATCGTGCCTGTCGGGTATTTTGTCTCCAAGCCCTTTCAGAATCTCTCGGCCAAGGAGGCGAAACAGTATCGGAGGCTCGTGCTCAATGTGCATCTGAGCGCCGATATTGCCATCCTGAGGGAGCAGTTCCTGGCATTCGCCAAGGCGGATGACAGGGTCGTGGAACACGACAAGCTGTTGTGTGCCGTGACGGACCAAAGTGAGACCTCGATTGAAGTCTCCTTCTACCTCATGGGCTCCGAACCCTTCTGTGCCTGGGAGGCGGAAGCCATTGTCCGGGAGCAGCTGATCGCCTTTATTCGCGACCACCATCCCGAGTGGTGGCCACGCGAGGTGGTGGTCCTTAGCCACCATGACGTGGCCAAAGCCGCTCAGCCCCCTACGCGCGGCGTGACCCCCCCGGCCACCGTGGAAGATGTGACCATCAGCAAGCCATGAGCCTGGGCCCCAGGCTTCTTCGCCTTGACAGCTTCTGGCGTCGTTCTATCTTGAAATAGACCGGTCAGTCTAGCGGGGAGAGGATGGCAACTCACACGCGGGATCGCTTGCTTGAGGCAGGACTGACCCTGCTGCTGGAGCACGGATACAACGACTTGGGTATCCAGGCGCTGTTGAAGCGGACGGACACGCCGAAGGGGTCGTTCTACCACTACTTCACCAGCAAGGAGGACTTCGCCCTGCAGGTGATCGAC
>CAYWBG010000004.1:0-37561 GCA_964456005.1 uncultured Halomonas sp. | reverse complement strand
CTTCGCGGTGCTGATCGCCTGGCTGGCGATCCCTCGGCTGCCCTTCAAGCGCTGGGTCGCCGTCGTCACGCTGCTGATCTTCCCAGTGGTCGCCTACGTGCTGCTCTACGGCGGCTATTTTGGCCTGCGTCTGGTGGAGACCCACCGCTGGGGTGGGCTGATGCTGACCCTGATTCTGGCTGTGGTGGGGATGGTGGCGGCCCTGCCCATCGGCATTCTGCTGGCGCTCGGGCGCCGTTCCGAGATGCCCATCGTCAAGAGCTTCTGCGTGGTGTTCATCGAGTTCTGGCGCGGCGTGCCGCTGATTACCATCCTCTTCATGGCCTCGGTGATGCTGCCCCTGTTCTTGCCCACGGGGGTCAGCGTTGACCGCCTGGTGCGGGCGCTGATCGGCATCACCCTGTTTCAGAGCGCCTATATGGCGGAGGTGATACGCGGCGGCCTGCAGGCGATTCCCAGAGGCCAGGAGGAGGCGGCGGCGGCATTGGGCATGACCTACTGGAAACGCATGGGACTTATCGTGCTGCCCCAGGCGCTGAAGATGATGATTCCGGGCATCGTCAATACCTTCATCTCGCTGTTCAAGGACACCACCCTGGTGATGATCATCGGGCTCTTCGACCTGCTGGGCATCGTCCAGGCGGCGCTGTCGGACTCCCGCTGGCTGGGCTTTGCCCTGGAAGGCTACGTGTTCGCGGCGTTCATGTTCTGGATCTTCTGCTTCAGCATGTCGCGTTACAGCCAGTATCTGGAACGGAAACTGAATACCGGCCACAAGAAGTAGCGACCGGCGCCACCCGAATCGAGGAATAACGACAATGAGTGACCAGGCAACCCAGTCCCAGGCCGGCGCCGAGGCCCCTATGGTCGAGATGCGCGGCGTCAACAAGTGGTTCGGTGACTTCCATGTGCTAAGAGATATCGACCTCAGGGTGAAGCGTGGCGAGCGCATCGTCATCTGCGGCCCCTCGGGGTCAGGCAAGTCGACGCTGATCCGCTGCATCAATCACCTGGAGGAGCACCAGCAGGGCGAGATCGTGGTGGGCGGCGTGCCGCTGACCCAGGACATCAAGCGCATCGAGCAGATCCGGCGCAGCGTTGGCATGGTCTTCCAACACTTCAATCTTTTCCCCCACCTGACGGTGCTGGAGAACTGCTGTCTCTCGCCCATGTGGGTGCAGAAGAAGCCCCGCCGCGAGGCCGAGGCCCAGGCGATGCAGTACCTGGAGCGGGTGCAGATCGCTGAACAGGCGCGCAAGTACCCGGGTCAGCTCTCCGGGGGGCAGCAGCAGCGAGTGGCCATCGCCCGCTCGCTCTGCATGCACCCGGAGGTGATGCTCTTCGACGAGCCCACCTCGGCGCTGGACCCGGAAATGATCAAGGAGGTGCTCGACGTCATGGTCGAGCTGGCGCGAGAGGGGATGACCATGCTCTGCGTGACCCATGAGATGGGCTTTGCCAAGACCGTGGCCGACCGGGTGATCTTCATGGATCAGGGCCAGATCATCGAGGAAAACGCCCCGGAGCCCTTCTTCAACAATCCCCAGTCGGAGCGTACCCAGCTGTTTCTCAGCCAGATCCTCGGCCACTGAGGTGCTCACGTCCCCGGCATCGTCGGGGAGGGTCGTTCAAGGACGTGGCTCTCGCTGGGTTGCGGGTTCAGGCTCGCCACCGGCGGCCAGGTCCAGCGTCGGCTCGCTGTCGCGTGGACGCAGCCGCTCGGCGGGGCGGGTCACCCGGGGACGGCCGACGCTCTCCTCGGGGGCGGCCATTGGGCACGCCTCGCTGGTCCAGGCGGCATCGGGGTCATGCACCGCGGGGCGTCGCTCGAAGGAGCGGGTGATCACCGGCCCGGCACCCACGCTGCCAGCCAGGTGGTGGGGAATCAGCAGCAGCTCGACGACCAGCCGCAGAGCCACGGCGCC
Source organism: uncultured Halomonas sp. (assembly GCA_964456005.1). Lineage (GTDB taxonomy): Bacteria > Pseudomonadota > Gammaproteobacteria > Pseudomonadales > Halomonadaceae > Halomonas. The sequence goes on along the minus strand of CAYWBG010000004.1, from coordinate 35,636 downwards.
CAGCAGCCATAGGCCGCCGCCCAGGGCCAGCGCAGGCCATGCCTCAGCCCAGCCCGGCGACGCGAGCCAGGGGGTGCGGGGCGCCAGCCACAGAACCGCGCCGGCCGCGAGGCCGAATTGCAGCAGCAGGTGGCAGAAGAGCAGGGTACCGCGGGGCAGCGGGCGGCGGGGAAACAGGAATTGTCGCATCGGGGTCCTCCCGGAGGTACAGCGCAGCGATGAGGCGGGCCGACATCCTTGCCGACCACGAACGATGCTACCCCAGATCGTGTGTCCCTGCAGCAGCTGCCGAGGGCCGGGCGAAGCCGGGCGAAGCGGGTTGACCAACCGGGTAGGGCTTGCCAATGTTGAACGAGAGGCGGGGGCGCGGCTGTTGCGCCATGCCCCCGCCAATACACCAATAGCGAGGAGTGGCTATGACAACCTATATCGTGGTGGCGGATGCAGCGCGGGCGCGGGTCTTCACCCGGGATGCCCTCAAGCTGGTCGAGCAGGACAGTTTGGTGCATGCGGCGAGCCGGCTGCACGAGGGAGACCTGGTAACCGATCGCGGCGCCGATGTGCACGAGTCGACGTCCACGTCGTCGCGCTCTTCCGGAGGCGAGAGCGTCGCCCGTACCCACGAGGAGCAGGTGTTCGCCAAGGAAGTGGCCGAGCGCATCTACCGCGCCCGGGTTGACAATACCCTGGAGAAACTCATTCTGGTGGCGCCGCCTCGCTTCCTCGGGCAGCTGCGCGATAAGCTCGACGGGCCTTCCGCCAAGCGAGTTATCCACTCCCTGGCCAAGGATCTTTCCAAGGCAAGCCTGGAGGAGATCCAGGAGGCGGTCAGCGACATGCGCTGAGGCTGAGCCGACGGCACGACCTGCATCGGGCCCGGCATTGCCGGGCCCGATGCGGTTCTTAACAAGTGTTCAGGGTATCGGTGGCAGGTCGATCTGGTCGCTGCGGGTCACACCCTCGGTCATCTGCCGACACAGCTTGAGGAATTCACGCATGCCAGCGGCGAGGTACTTGTGGCGGTGCCAGATGAAGGTGAACTGGCGGCTCAGATCCAGCTCCGGGGTGGCGATCGGCACCAGGCTGCCGCGGCGGAAGGCGTCGCGCAGGGCCAGCTTGGAGACGCAGCCGATGCCCAGCCCCGACTCCACGGCGCGCTTGATACCCTCGGTATGCTCCAATTCCAGCAGGATATTGAAGCGCCCGCGGCGATGGCGCGCGGCCTGCTCCAGGGTCATGCGGGTGCCCGAGCCCTGCTCGCGCATGATCCAAGCCTCGCGCAGCAGCCGTTCCATCGCCACCGGTCCCTCGCCGGCAAGCGGATGACGGGGTGAGCAGAAGACCGCCAGCTCGTCCTCCACCCACGGCTGGGTGACCACATCCTCCGCCTCGCAGTGCCCCTCGATGAGCCCCAGATCCAGCTCATGGTGTCGCACACCCTCGACGATGGTTCGGGTGTTACGCACGGCCAGGCGCACCCGGCTGCCGGGGTGGCGTTGCATGAAGTCGCCGATCAGCAGGGTAGCGAGGTAGTTGCCGATGGTCAGGGTGGCGCCTACGTCCAGGGTGCCGATGCCCCTTTGACCATGCAGTAGCTCCTCTACCTCCTCGGCGCGGTCGAGCAGGGCCACGGCCTTGGGGAGCAGCTGGAAGCCCAGGGCGTTGAGCTTCAGGCGCTTGCCGATGCGGTCGAGCAACTGGCAGTCGAACTGGCGCTCCAGCTCGGCCAGGGCAGTGCTCGCGGCGGACTGGGAGAGCGATAGGGCCCTGGCCGCTCGGGAGACGCTCTCGTGCTGGGCGACGGCCACAAAGACCTCCAGCTGGCGCAGGGTGAAACGCATATCTCAAGGCTCCGATGATCTATATCAAGTCTATAGATAAGGGTTATCCATACAATTCATTTAACAGATAACTCGCCCTCCCTTAGAATTCAACTCAAATATTTCCCTGCATTTTATTCTTTTTTTGCATATATGACGATCATGAATATCGAGGAGTCGGCATGAGCAAGTTCGCCCTGGAAGAGGTGCTCAGTGTCCACCATTGGAACGACACCCTGTTCAGCTTCCGCACCACCCGCGAGCGCAGCCTGCGCTTCAAGAACGGACAGTTCGTGATGATCGGGCTGGAGGTCAACGGCAAGCCGCTGATGCGCGCCTACTCCATCGCCAGCCCCAACTACGAGGATCACCTGGAGTTCTTCAGTATCAAGGTACCGGATGGCCCCCTGACCTCACGTCTGCAGCACCTCAAGGTGGGCGACCAGATCATGGTGAGCCGCAAGCCTACCGGCACCCTGGTGACCGACGACCTGCTGCCGGGGCGCAATCTCTACCTGTTATCCACGGGCACCGGGTTGGCTCCCTTCATGAGCCTGATCCAGGATCCGGAAGTCTACGAGCGCTTCGAAAAGATAGTGCTGGTGCACGGCGTGCGCGGCATCAGCGAACTGGCCTATGCCGATTTTATCCAGAAGGATCTCCCGGCTCACGAGTACCTGGGCGAGGAGATCAGCGAGAAGCTGGTGTATTACCCCACGGTGACCCGGGAGGACTTTCATACCATGGGGCGCCTGACCGACCATATCCGCACCGGCAAGCTGTTCGATGACGCCGGCCTGCCGGTCATGGATCCCAAGCAGGACCGCGCCATGATCTGCGGCAGCCCCGCCATGCTCGATGAGACCAGTGCCCTGCTGGACGACCTGGGCTTCAAGATCTCGCCGCGCATGGGCGACCCCGGCGACTACGTGATCGAGCGGGCGTTCGTGGAGAAGTAAGCGCCGAGCGCCCGGCGCCCAGCAGGCTGGCAACGGGCTGAAGTGTCGCGGCTGAAAACGAAAATCCCACCGGACGCCATATCCGGTGGGATTTTCGTTTGGAACTTGATAGGCCGAAGGCATCATCCTGCGGCGCTCGGCGCTCGGCGCTCGGCGCTCGGCGCTCGGCGCTCGGCGCTCGGCGCTTAAACGGCGTCTTTCCCCGTTTCACCGGTGCGGATGCGGATTACCTGCTCCAGCGGTGTCACGAAGATCTTGCCGTCGCCGATCTTTCCGGTGTTGGCGACGCTGGTCATGGCGTCGATCACCTTCTCGGCCATCTCGTCGTCCACGGCCACTTCCACCTTTACCTTGGGCAGGAAGTCCACCACGTACTCGGCACCTCGGTAGAGCTCGGTGTGGCCCTTCTGGCGACCGAAGCCCTTCACCTCGGTCACGGTGATGCCCTGTACGCCGATCTCCGAGAGGGATTCCCTCACGTCGTCGAGCTTGAAGGGCTTGATGATGGCGGTCACCAGTTTCATGGTCGGACTCCTCGTCTGTTCGGTGCGGTGGCCAGGCCATCCGCTTGCGCCTGCTTGCCCACTAGCATACACCGCGACGGTCAGGATGAAAAAAGGCCCCCGAAGGGGCCAGGAGGAGCACGCCAGCTCACTCGAGAAGCGTCGACATCACTTGTTGGCGACGCTGAACTCTGGATAGGCCTCCATGCCGCACTCGGCAAGGTCGACACCCTCGTACTCTTCTTCCTCGCTGACGCGGATCCCCATCACCGCCTTGAGGACCAGCCAGACGATCAGGCTGGCGCCGAAGACCCAGACGAAGATGCCGGCCATGCCAATGAACTGGGCGCCGAAGGTGGCGTCGCTATTGGTCAGCGGCACGGCCAGCAGGCCCCAGATGCCGACGACACCGTGCACCGAGATGGCACCCACGGGATCGTCGATCTTCAGCTTGTCCAGGCCCACGATGGCGGCCACCACGATGATGCCACCCACGGCACCGATCAGTGCGGCGCTCAGTGCGGAGGGGGCCAGCGGTTCGGCGGTGATCGCCACCAGGCCGGCCAGGGCACCGTTGAGCGTCATGGTCAGATCCGCCTTGCGGAACCACAGCTTGGCCAGGATCAGCGCCGCGATGACGCCGCCGGCAGCCGCGGCGTTGGTGTTTACCAGCACCTGGGCGACGTTGTTGGCGGAGTCGACGTCGGAGACCTTCAGCTCGGAGCCGCCGTTGAAGCCGAACCAGCCCATCCACAGGATGAAGGTACCCAGGGTAGCCAGCGGCAGGTTGGCGCCGGGGATGGCGTAGATGCTGCCGTCCTTGCCGTACTTGCCCTTGCGCGGGCCGAGGACCAGTACGCCGGCCAGGGCCGCGGCGGCACCTGCCATGTGCACGATGCCGGAGCCGGCGAAATCGGAGAAGCCGGCGGCGTCGATCCAGCCGCCGCCCCAGGTCCAGTAGCCGGAGACCGGATAGATGACAGCGGTCATCACTACGGCAAAAGCTAGGAAGGCCCACAGCTTCATGCGCTCGGCCACGGCCCCGGAGACGATGGACATGGCGGTGGCCACGAACACGACCTGGAAGAAGTAGTCGGCGCGCATGGAGTAGTAGGGAGCGTCATCGCCGCCCGCCAGCACCGCATCGGCGCTGTTCTCGCCGCCCAGCAGAAAGCCGAGGTTGGGCAGGAAGCCCCCCGCGGGGCTGGAGTACATGATGTAGTAGCCCACCAGCAGATACATGGTGCAGGCGATGGCGAACAGGGCGATATTCTTGGTAAGAATCTCGGCGGTATTCTTCGAGCGCACCAGGCCGGCCTCGAGCATCGAGAAGCCGGCGGCCATCCACATCACCAATATGCCGCAGATCAGGAAGTAAAAGGTATCGAGCGCGTAGCTCAGCTCGGACAGTTCAATCATGGTAGTTTCTCCAGAGGCGGGAAAAAATCAGACGGCGTCGCCGCCGCGTTCACCGGTGCGGATGCGAATGACGTCATCCAGCGGCGTGACGAAGACCTTGCCGTCACCGATCTTTCCGCTGTTGGCGGCATTGCAGATGGCTTCCAGTACCGTCTCCAGGCGGCCGTCATCGACGGCCACCTCGACCTTGACCTTGGGCAGGAAGTCGACCACGTACTCGGCGCCACGGTAGAGCTCGGTGTGCCCCTTCTGGCGGCCGAAGCCCTTGACTTCCGTGACGGTGATGCCCTGAACGCCGTTGTCGGCCAGCGCCTCGCGGACATCGTCCAGCTTGAATGGCTTGATGATGGCGGTGATGAGTTTCATCCCTAGTCTCCCCGGTTACGTTGGGTCTCGGCGCGAATGGCCGCTTGCCTTGTGGCTGCGGAAAGCGTGCCATCTTTCATTAAACTTGTTTTATTTCAGTGGATTAATGTTTGGTTGGTGGCGGGGGGAAGGTATCGGCAGCGTCGGGTGGTGCGGCCATGCACCGTTGTGGTGCCGGGCCGTGGTGCAGGCGCGTCATGGCGGGGCGTGGTCGAGGCATGCGTTGGCAGAGCGCCACGCGTATCCTGTAGGGAGTCATTCGAGATGAGCAGGAGAGAGAGCATGGTAAGTCAAGATCGCATCAGCCGCCTGGCACAACAGGTCGGCGAGCGCCTACAGGGCGCCTCCCAGGCGCCGGAGGAAGTCCAGAAGGGTATCCAGCAGGTGGTGAAGGGCGCCTTCGATCGCCTGGAACTGGTGTCCCGGGAGGATTTCGACATCTTGATGGATGTCCTGCAGCGTACCCGCGCCCGGGTAGAGGCCCTGGAGCAGCAGGTGGCTTCTCTGGAGGCGCTGCTTGAGGAGCGCACTGTCGGGGATTCAGCCCCTCCAGCCTCCGGGGAAGCGACCTCTGCGCCGAGCGATGACGCGCCCGAGCCCGAGGAAGACGCTGGGGGCGGCGAAGCCGGACGCTGAGGGGGCAGGCCGGCGCCCACTGGGCTAGCCTGAGAGCAGGTACCTGGCGAGGGAGCGCCCATGACGCTGGCGATTGTCCATACCCGCGCGGGCCTCGGTCTCGAGGCCCCCGAGGTGCAGGTGGAGGTCCACCTGGCCAATGGCCTGCCGGGGATGACCCTGGTGGGCCTCCCCGAGGCAGCGGTGAAGGAGAGCCGCGAGCGGGTACGCAGCGCCCTGGTCAATGCCGGCCTCGACTATCCGCTGCGTCGCATCACGCTCAATCTGGCTCCCGCCGACCTGCCCAAGGAGGGTGGGCGCTTCGATCTGCCGATTGCCCTGGGACTGCTGGTGGCATCGGGACAGTTGCCCCCGCAGGCCCTTGAGGGAATCGAGAGCGCCGGTGAGTTGGCCCTCGACGGCCGGCTGCGTCCCATCACCGGGGCGTTGCCCCTGGCCATGGCCACTCGCGGGGCGGGTCGGCGCCTGATCGTACCCCGCTCCAATGCCGATGAAGCCGCCCTGGCCGGTGACCTCGAAGTGCTGCCCGCCGACCACCTGCTTGAGGTCGTCGCGCACCTGCTGGGCCAGACACCCATTCCGGCCCATCGGCTGACGCCACCGCCCCCGGCGATCGACTCCTTGGCTGACCTCGCCGAGGTGCGCGGTCAGCACCAGGCCCGCCGCGCCCTGGAGGTGGCCGCCGCCGGGGGGCATAACCTGCTCTTCGCCGGGCCCCCTGGCACCGGCAAGACCATGCTGGCCAGCCGCCTGCCCGGTATCTTGCCGCCCCTGACCCGGGAGGAGGCCCTGGAAGTGGCCGCGGTGCGCTCGGTGAGCGGTCTGCCGCTGGCGGCTCAGTGGGGGCGACGCCCCTTCCGAGCCCCCCACCATACCGCCAGCGCCGTGGCTCTGGTGGGTGGCGGCTCGAAACCCCGTCCGGGGGAGATATCGCTAGCCCATCAGGGCGTGCTGTTCCTCGACGAACTGCCGGAGTATTCGCGCCACGTGCTGGAGGTGATGCGTGAGCCCATGGAGTCGGGGCAGATCCATATCGCCCGGGCCAGCCATGAGCGCCGTTATCCCGCTCGCTTTCAGCTCGTTGCCGCCATGAACCCCTGTCCCTGCGGCCATCTGGGGGATCCCCGCCAGGTCTGTCACTGCACCGCGGCTCAGATTCAGCGCTACCAGGCGCGGCTTTCCGGGCCCTTGCTCGACCGTATCGACCTGCAGGTGGAGGTGCCGGCGCTGCCGCCGGAGCAGCTCACCGCCGGGGAGGTGGGCGAGTCGTCCGCCGACGTGCGCGCCAGGGTCGTGGCAGCCAGGCAACGGCAGCTGGCCAGGGGGAGCCTGAACGCCCATCTGGCGGGGCGCGAACTGGAGTCTGCCTGCGCCCTGGCCGCCGCCGACCGGGCTTGGCTGGCCGGCGTGCTGGAGCGGCTCAAGCTATCGGCCCGGGCCTACCACCGGGTACTGCGGGTGGCGCTGACCCTGGCCGATCTGGCGGGGGCGAACAGCCCTGAGCGCGACCAGCTGATCGAGGCGATCGGCTACCGGCAGCTGGATCGGCTGTTGAAAGGGTGAGAGGGAGGGTCACAGGGCGGTGGCATCCAAGGCGCCCTGGAGGCTTTCCTCCCAGAGGGCCTCCTCGCCGCCCGGTCGGCGCAGCACCAGAGTCAGCCGGTAGGGCAGCAGCTCCCGGTCGGAAAGTGTCAGGCGTGGACCATCGGCCTCCAGGCGGCTCTCCAGGCGCCACTGGTTGTCGCCGCCCCCTTCCACCATGGCTTCCTGCCAGTCGAGCACCTGGGGACCGTCGCTCACCGCCAGCAGTGCCCGCGTGAGGCTCTCGCGGAAGCGTTCTTGGCCAATGCCGAGTTCGCCGTTCACCTCCGGGGCAACCAGCAGCAGCACCTGGTTTGCGGTCGGCAGCGGCGGGGCCTCGGTGACCTGTTTGGCGGCGCGCTCGCCCAGATTGAGCAGCGCCTGTCGCAGGGTCTCGGGGCGGTCGGGAGTCGCGGCACAGCCGACCAGCACACTTGTAAGCAGCAGCGGTAATGCTCGGCGGTAGGCGTTCATGGCAGGTGGATCTCGCGTCGAGGGGCGTCGGGCTCCAGAGAGTCGATGAAGCGGTCCAATCTGTGGAATAGGGTCTGGCGAATGGGCTCCGCCTCGTTGACCAGATGGTGGCGCGCCTCGGGGTGGCGGTGTATCTCGGCGTTAGGGAATTTTCGCTCAAGCACGGCGAGGTTCCACTCCCAGTCCACCGTCAGGTCCTGCTCGCCCTGCAGGATCAGAGTCTTCACCGGGTTGGGGGGCAGGGCGAGTAGCTTGGGCATCCAGCGGCGCATGGCGCTGACCCAGTCGATGGCGACACGGTCACTCTGAAGGGGGTCGCCATCGCGCAGGAAATCGGCGAAGTCGCTGTCGGTGGAGTTAGCGTGGAATTTGCGGGGAATGGAGCGTACGAAGGGACCCACCAGGAGGTGCAGCCAGCTGGACTGGTTCCATCCCGTGGGACGCACCAGGGGCGCGAGCAGTGCCAGGCCCGCCCATTGGCCATCGTCTCCGCGAGTCAATGCATCGGTGGCGAGTATCGCCGCGCCGGTGCTCTGACCCACACCCAACCAGGGGCGTGGCGCCAGGCCCTGTCCCTCCAGTTGTAGCTGCAGGGCCTGCAGGCAGCCGCCATAGTCATCGAAGTCATTGATGGAAGCACGGGCCCCGCTGGACAGCCCGTGGCCGGGCAGATCCCAGAGCACCACTCGCCAGTTGCGGTCGAGCAAGTGCTGGAGCAGGTGGCGATAGAGCCCCAGATGGTCGAAGTAGCCGTGCACCACGAAGGCGGTTCCCACCGGAGCAGCCGGGCTCCATACCTGAGTCCAGAGGCGAAAATTCCGGGCATCCACGTAGCCTACGTGTAGCCCCACATGCTCGACGAGCAGGGGCGCCAGGCCGTAGTGGCCCAGGTAGCGTTCCAGGTGGTCGCTGCCGGACACAGCGTCGGCCGGTGTAAAAAGCCGGACGTGGCCCAGGGCCTGTAGGGGGGTAAAGTCGCTCATCAAATCCTCCGCGGGGCCCACTCATGCTAGCGCCAAGCGATGGGCGAGGCCATCGCTGCGTCCTGTGACAGGGATGAGTTATCTTTTGGTCTAGCGGAGGGCGAAGTAGGCGGTTTGCGGCTTTACATGTGGAAGTGTTTTCCACAAAATTGATTCACACATGACTCACCCCCGATTCCGGCATTCCGGCAGTGCACCCGCCGATTGCCCAGCACGAGGAGATGCACCATGACCCAACGTGTCACTCGCCACCGCTTGCAGGTGGCCGCCGAGCTGGACCGCTTCATCAACGAGCAGGCACTCCCGGGCACCGGCGTGGATGTCGAGGCCTTCTGGGCCGGCGTCGACGCCCTCTTCCACGAGTTGACCCCGAAGAACCGTGAACTGCTCGCCGAACGCGAGCGGCTGCAGCAGCAGTTAGATGCCTGGCATCGTGAGAACCCCGGTCCGATCCGCGATATGGCGGCCTATCGCGCCTTCCTGAAGGAGATCGGCTATCTGTCAGACGCTCCGGCCAAGGTCTCTGTCACTACCGCCAACGTGGATCGTGAAGTCGCCGTCCAGGCGGGCCCGCAGCTGGTGGTTCCGGTGAACAACGCCCGCTACGCGCTCAACGCCGCTAATGCGCGCTGGGGCAGCCTCTATGATGCGCTCTACGGCACCGATGCCATTTCCGAGGAGGGCGGTGCCGAGAAGGGTTCGAGCTTCAACCCCAAGCGTGGCGAAAAGGTCATCGCCTACGCCCGTGGTGTGCTGGACCGTGCCGCCCCGCTGGCCACCGGCTCCCACCGCGATGCCGTCAAGTACGCACTGCGTGACGGCCATCTCATCGTGACCCTGGATGGCGGCCGCGAGACCGGGCTCAAGGACCCGGGCAAGCTGGTCGGCTTCAATGGTGATGCCGCCAGCCCCGAGGCGCTACTGCTGGCCAACCATGGCCTGCACCTGGAAATCCAGATCGACCCCTCGGATCCCATTGGCAAGACCGACCCTGCCGGCGTCAAGGATGTCGTGGTAGAGGCGGCGCTTACCGCCATCATGGACTGCGAGGACTCGGTGGCCGCCGTGGACGCCGAGGACAAGGTTGGCGTCTATGCGAACTGGCTGGGCCTGATGAAGGGCGATCTGGAGGAGCAGGTCGAGAAGGGTGACAAGACCATTACCCGTCGCCTCAACGCCGACCGCCGCTGGACAAACACCGACGGCGAGACAGTGACCCTGCCCGGTCGCTCACTGATGTTCGTGCGCAACGTCGGTCACCTGATGACCACGCCGGCGGTTCTCGATGCCGAGGGCAACGAGCTGCCCGAGGGCATTCTCGATGGCATCGTGACCGGCCTGCTCGCCTTGCACGACCTCAATAAGGGCGAAGGGGAGCCGCGCAATTCCCGCACGGGGTCCGTCTATATCGTCAAGCCCAAGATGCATGGCCCGGCGGAAGTCGCCTTCTCCAATGAGCTGTTCGGCCGCATCGAGGACACGCTCGGTATGGCTCGCGACACCTTGAAGATGGGCATCATGGACGAGGAGCGGCGCACCACCGTGAACCTCAAGGCTTGCATCGCCGAGGCCACTTCTCGTGTGGTGTTCATCAACACCGGCTTCCTCGACCGTACCGGCGACGAGATGCATACCGCCATGGAGGCGGGCCCGATGATCCGCAAGGGCGACATGAAGGGCGCCGCTTGGATCCAGGCCTACGAGAAGAGCAACGTCCAGGTCGGTCTGGCCTGCGGCCTGCGCGGCCATGCTCAGATCGGTAAGGGCATGTGGGCCATGCCCGACCTGATGGCCGCCATGCTGGAACAGAAGATCGGCCACCCCAAGGCCGGGGCCAATACCGCCTGGGTGCCATCGCCCACCGCCGCTACCCTGCACGCCTTGCACTACCACCAGGTGGACGTTGGCGGCATTCAGCGCGAACTGGAGGCCCTGGGTGAGCCGGACTATCTGGATGACCTGCTCAGTGTACCGGTGACCGCCGAGGCCAGCTGGTCCGAGGAGGAGCTCCAGCAGGAACTGGACAACAACTGCCAGGGCATCCTCGGTTACGTGGTGCGCTGGGTCGAGCACGGCGTGGGCTGCTCCAAGGTGCCGGACATCCACGATGTGGGCCTGATGGAGGATCGTGCCACCCTGCGCATCTCCAGCCAGCACATTGCCAACTGGCTGCACCATGGCGTGGTGGAGGCCGCGCGGGTCCAGGAGACCCTTGAGCGCATGGCCAGGGTGGTTGACGAGCAGAACGCTGGTGACCCCACCTACACGCCGATGAGCGCGAACTACGCAGGGTCCAGCGCCTTCCAGGCCGCCAGCGACCTGATCTTCAAGGGCCGCGTGCAGCCCGCCGGCTATACCGAACCGCTGCTGCACCACTGGCGTGCCGTGCACAAGGCGAAATAACCGGTTCCGGCTTTCGGGCGGAGCGCAGTGGAGACACTGAGCTGCGCCGCCCGTAGCTGTGAGGCGCCCCGGGTATCTGCCCGGGGCGCTTTCGGTTATGTTGACGTCAGCGTCAACCCATCACTCCGACCTGCAAGGAACCTTCCGATGACCGTGATGACTGCCGCCACCATCGAGGACTTTCTCGACGAGGTGTTTCCCCAGCGTATCGGAACCATCGAGGCCGTCGACTACATGCGGGCCACCATGAGCCTGGCCATCGATGACGAGCACCTGCGACCCGGTGCCAGCGTTTCCGGCCCGACCCTGATGGGTCTGGCCGACGTCTGCCTCTACGTGGCGATTCTGGCCCAGATCGGCCCCGAATCCATGGCGGTGACCAGCGACCTGCACTGCCGCTTCCTGCGCCGCCCCCGGGGCGATCGCGACATCATCGCCACCGCGCGTATCCTCAAGCTGGGCCGGCGCTTGGCGGTGGGCGAGGTGCAGCTCTTTTCCGCCGGTGACGAGGCGCCAGTGGCGCTGGTCACGGCCACCTATGCCCTGCCGGACCCGGAGTGATCAGCCCCGGGGCGCCCTGACCACGCAGAGTGCCAGGGCCAACCAGCCGGCGATCATCAGCACCCCGCCGACGGGGGTGATCATGCCGAGCCCGCCGAGGCTGGTCAGCGCCATGACATAGAGCGAGCCCGAGAAGAGCAGCATGCCCGCCGCCCAGAGCCCCATGGCCAGCCGCTGTCCCGGGAGTGGCGACGCGGCACGCCAGGCCAGCACGGCCAGCAGCGCCAGGGTGTGCCAGGCCTGATAGCGCACGCCGGTCTCGAAGGCCGCCGCGAAACGCGGGGCCAGCTGCCCCTCCAGGGCGTGGGCGCCGAAGGCCCCAGCCATCACCATCAGGGCGCCCGACAGCGCCGCTCCCAGCCACCAGCCTCGATCCTGCATCGCATTCTCCTCACGTCGCGTCGTGGCCGCCACCGTACCCCCCGCGGGCGGAGTCGGCTACAATAGTTCCGCTATTGCGTCCGCCAGTCGGCTTCAGCAGCCGGCCTGACAACGAGAGCAACGACAGCCACCAGAGCGCAGAGAGAACGCCATGCAGATACAGCTCAATGGCGAGGCGTACACCCTGGCGCCCGACCTCACGTCTGCCCCCACGGTCGAACAGCTGCTCGAGTCCCTGGGACTCGCCGGCCGTCGCATCGCCGTGGAAGTCAACGAGGAGATCGTGCCGAGGAGCGAGCACGCCACTACCCGCCTGATCGAGGGCGACCGGGTCGAGGTGGTTCACGCCATTGGTGGCGGCTAAGCCACCCGCACCCCACAGGACACTGACAGAAGGCAAGCCGATGACCGACTTCTTCCAGGATCAGCCCCTGCGCATTGCCGGGCGCGAATTTTCCTCCCGATTACTGGTCGGGACCGGCAAGTACAAGGACTTCGACGAGGCCGGGCAGGCGATCGCCGCCTCGGGTGCCGACGTGGTCACCTTCGCTGTGCGCCGCACCAACCTGGGGCAGGACGCCGGTGAGCCCAGCCTGCTCGACGCGGTGCCGCCGGAGCGCTTCACTCTGCTCCCCAACACCGCCGGCTGCTACACCGCCAAGGACGCGGTGCGCACCTGCAAGCTGGCCCGGGAACTGCTCGATGGCCACAACCTCGTCAAGCTCGAAGTGCTGGGCGATGACGCCACGCTCTATCCCAATGTGGTTGAAACTCTGGCCGCTGCCGAGAGGCTCATTGCTGACGGCTTCGACGTCATGGTCTATACCAGCGACGACCCCATCGTCGCCCGCGAGCTGGAGCGTCTGGGGTGCTGCGCCATCATGCCGCTGGGCTCGCTGATAGGGTCGGGCCACGGCATACAAAACCCCCACAACATCCGCCTGATCATCGAGCAGGCCAATGTGCCGGTGCTGGTGGACGCCGGGATCGGTACCGCCTCGGATGCCGCTCTGGCCATGGAACTGGGCTGCGACGGCGTGCTGCTGAACTCCGCCATCGCCCATGCCCGTCAGCCGGTGCTGATGGCCGGCGCCATGAAGAAGGCCGTCGAGGCAGGCCGCGAAGCCTTCCTGGCCGGTCGCATGCCACGTCGCCAGAGCGCCGACCCCTCTTCCCCCTTCGCCGGCCGCATCAACGGCTGAACGGCTCATAGGCTGCCCTGTTCACAGAGAGTCCCGATCGCCTCATGACTGACCCTTCTCGCGATGACACCCCCTCGACCTCCGGGCCGGAAGGCTCCGATGCGCCCCTGCATCGCCGCGGTATCAAGAGCTATGTGCTGCGTGCCGGCCGCATGACCCAGGCCCAGACCCGCGGCCTTGAGGAGGTCTGGCCGCGACTGGGGCTGACGCTGGCCGATGGCCGCCAGGATCTCGACACCCTCTTCGGCCGAACCGCTCCACGGGTACTGGAGATCGGCTTCGGCATGGGCGCCTCGCTGATCGAACAGGCCGAGACCCATCCCGATACCGACTTCATCGGTATCGAGGTGCACGCCCCGGGCGTCGGCAAGCTGCTCGACGAGGCCGATAAGCGCGGCCTGACCAATCTGCGCGTCTACCGCGAGGATGCGCTGGCGGTGCTGGAGCAGTGCCTGCCCGAGGCAAGTCTCGACACCCTGCAGCTGTTCTTCCCCGACCCCTGGCCTAAGAAGAAGCATCACAAGCGGCGCATCGTGCAGCCGGCCTTCGTGGAACTGGTGCGCACCCGGCTCAAGGCCGGCGGCACTTTCCATCTGGCCACCGACTGGGAGGCCTACGCCGAATGGATGGCCGAGGTGATGGACGCCGCCCCGGGCTATGCCAATACCGCCGCGCCGGAGTCCGCCCCCTATGTGCCGCGGCCCGAGTTCCGCCCACTGACCAAGTTTGAGGCCCGCGGCGAGAAGCTGGGCCACGGGGTCTGGGACCTCATCTACCGCCGCATCGATTGACTCCCCGAAGCGGTTCCTCCTGATGCCCCGCCTTCGGTGGGGGCGTCGTTGTTTCTATGCAACGAAAAAAAGCCGCCCTCGGCAGGGCGGCGGCAAGACCCTGGGGTTGTGAAAAGTAGCCATGGGGAGAGGGATTGGCCTTTAACGAAAAAAGCCGCCCTCGGAAGGGCGGCGGCAAGACCGTGACTAGCAATGAGGAGGGAGACACCCTGGCAGGCGACTGGCGGGGCCTGCCAGGGCATGGCGCCTCATTAACGCCATGCAATAAGGATAATCATTCTCTTTTGCTTCTTCAATGAGAATGAGAATTTGTTTTATCTGTACTTCTGTCTTACCCTGCCCCTGCCAGCCGCAGCCAGAGGGGTAGGGTGGCCATGGCCAGCAGGGTCTGGGCGGTGATCAGCGCCGCCATCATCTCGGCATCGCCGCCCAACTGGCGGGCCAGGATATAGGCGGAGGTGGCGGTGGGCAGAGCGGCGAACAGCAGGGCCACGTCGCGGCTGATCGGATCTAGACCGAGTGCAAGGGAAAGGGCCAGTACCAGGGCAGGCATCAGCCCCAACTTGACGAGGTTGGTCGCCCACACGCCCCGGTCGAGTCGCAACAGTGCAGCGGGCCGAAGCGCTACCCCCACCGCTACCAGCCCCAAGGGCAGGGCGGCTCGCCCAAGCAGTTCTACGGTGGCTTCGCTCCAGCCCGGCAGGCCGATGCCGCTCACGTTCAGGCCGATACCGACCAGGCAGCCGAGGATCAGCGGGTTGCGGGCCAGGGCAGCGAAGCTCTTGCCGAGGCTGCCGGCGCCAAGCGTCCCCGCGGCAATGAAGCTCGTCACACAGAGCACGTTGACCACCGGCACCATCAGTGCCACGGCCACCGCCGCCACCGTGGCACCCGGCGTGCCGTGCAGGGCGGCGGCGCCGGCCACCCCCACGTAGGTATTGAAGCGCAGGGCGCCCTGGAAGGCCGAGGTAAACGCCGGAGGGGGAAGTCCCAGCCAGTCGCGCAGGCCCCACAACAGGGCGCCGAACAGGCCCATGGCGCCGAGCAGCGCCACGGCTACCCGCCCCACCGGAACCTGGCTGACGTCGGCTGTCGCCAGGGTCGACACCAGCATGGCGGGGAACAGCAGGAAGTAGATCAGTCGCTCCATCTGGGGCCAGAAGTCGCCGCCCGGCTGGCGTAGCCGGCCCATCACGGCGCCCAGCAGGATCAGCAGGAACAGGGGGCCCAGCGCACTCGCCACTCCCGTCATGTCGGTCTCTCTCTGGTCGAGTTGCCCTGCGACATCCTTGCGCAGTCTGTCACAGGCGAATGCTGATAAGCTTACCATTGTCATTCAGCATCCCCATGGAGTCTCTCCCGCGCCGCCATGTCCACTTCCTCGACCGAGACCACCACCGTGCCGCGTCCACCACTGCTGCGGCTGCTGATCCTACTTACCCTGGTGACCGTGGCCGTGGCACTCTGGTATGTGACCAGCTACAGTCTTCGCGGAGGCGAGGAGGTGCGCTGGTTTCCGGAGGAGGCCGGGTGCGACCTGCGTCTCGGCGCCTGTGGCGCCTCGCTGGGTGGCGCCGGCCGGCTGCGGCTGGACTTGGGCGCCGAGGGCGAGATACGGGCACTAGAGCGCTTGCCCATGACCGTCACCGTGGAGGGCGTTGAGGCGGAATCGGTGGTAGTCGACTTCGTCGGCCGCGACATGGACATGGGGCTGCACCGCTATCCATTGGCCCGGGATGCGGATGGTGTTTTCCGCGGTGAGGGACAGATTCCCATCTGTACCGAGGCGGTCATGCCCTGGCGGGCCCGGGTGCTAGTCGGCACTCCCGGGGGACGGCTGGGCAGCGGATTCGATTTCAACGTGGAGAGAAGTGCGCTATGAAGCGAAAGGGACTCTGGGCCGGTGCGCTGGTCATCGTGCTTGCGCTGGCGACGGGCGGCTATGGCTGGTATCAGCAACAGTTCGGCGATAATAGCGGCGGCAATGGCCTGGCCGGCGGCCCCATCGAGCTGCCCTCGACCCGGGGTGACTTCTCACTGAGCCAACTCGAGGAGGAGCAGGTGGCGGTGGTATTCTTCGGCTATACCTACTGCCCCGATGTCTGCCCCATGAGCATGGCAGTGGTGCGCCAGGCGCTATCCGAGTTGGAGCAGGAGGAGCGTGACAGGGTGGTGCCGCTGATGGTCTCGGTGGATCCCGAACGCGACACCCTGGAGCGCCTGACCGAGTACACCGGCTTCTTCGGCGATCGCTTCATCGGCGCGACCGGCAGCCAGGCACAGCTGGAAGAGCTGGCCGAGCGCTATGGGGTGGTGTGGCGCCGGGTCGAGACGCCGGAGTCGGCGATGGCCTATACCATCGACCATAGCTCCTCGCTCTACCTGGTGGACCGGGAAGGCACCGTTCTGCGGCGGGTGCTCTATTCGCCGGCCTATCACAGTTTGTTGTCGGCGCTGCGCGACGAGCTCTAAGAGCCTGTCTTAGCGCGGGCTCTCCTGAAGACGGTCAATCATCCCCATCAGGGCTCGGGTCTGGGTTCCCTCACGGGTGTCGTGGAGCGGGTCAAGCTGCCAGGTACTCTCGGCGAAACCCCACCAGTCCCAGCAGCCCTGGGGGTTCGCCAGGCTGGATTCCGCTTGGGGATAGAGCACCACTCGATCCTGGGCGGTCGCCCACTCGTTGAGACCGTTGTGACGGACGAAGGCCTCCTCGATCTGCCCTGTGCCCATGGCGCAGCCGTGCAGGGCCACCGTCAGGCCGCAGCCACCCTCGTCGCATGCATTAGGCACGAACAGATAGCCCTTCGAATCGAGCCCCTTGACGGCGAAGTCATCCTGATCGAAGCGCAGCAGGTTGCCGTTGGACACCCCCGTCTCGGCGACCGTATCCGCCCCTGGCGGTGCCTCGTGGAGCCAAGCCATGGCCTCACCGACGATATCCATGCTGCAGTTCAGGAGGTGGGTGCCCCCCCCTTGGCGGCAACCCGCCAGCTCGTTGGCGGGCACCGGCTCATCCCGGTGCCTGACCGGCCAGCCGTGGCCGACTCCCTCACTCTCCAGGGTGCGGAGCTGCTGGTCAGGATCTGCCAGCCAGCCCTGGAACTGCTCGCCCAGAGCGCGGCCCAGCACCGGGGCGACGGTATCATCCTCCCCACCATGCCAGACGAACACTCTCAGCTCCGCCAGTTGCTCGGCGCTGCCCACGCGTTCCAACTCGCGGTAGCCAGCCAGGCGCTGCTCCAGCTCGCCCAGGTCGGGTGGACCCAGGCGTGTCGTCATGCACTGGCCCAGGGCGCGGCGCAGGGTGCCCTGGGCGCAGGACCAGGGGCCGGCCCCCATGACGCCGAGGCCGCTGAAGCGCTCGGGCCAGGCCACCGCCAGTTGGGTGGCCATGTAGCCGCCCGAGGAGACCCCGATCACGCTGACGTCCTGGAAGGCGACGCCCAGGCGGGGTAACTCGGGCAGGCGGTCGGCGGGGGCGGGAGCGGCGATAAGCGCCGCCAGGGCGAGGCCGACGGCGAGGGAAGTGAATCGAAGCATGGTGGGATCATTCATCCATGACGTCGAGCAGCTCGACCCTGAAGATCAGCGTCTCGTAGGGGCCGATGGGGCCTTGGCCCTGAGCCCCGTAGGCGAGCTCGGCAGGGATCACGATCTCCCAGGTGTCGCCCTCGCTCATCAGCTGCAGGGCCTCCTGCCAGCCGTCGATGACCTGGTCGACCCGGAAACTCACCGGCTCACCCCGCTCCAGTGAGCTGTCGAAGACGGTACCGTCGATCAGGGTGCCCACGTAGTGCACCTGGACGCTGTCGTCGGCCCCCGGGGTGGCGCCGTCGCCGGATTCGATCACCCGGTATTGGAGGCCGGAGTCGGTGACTTCGACGCCCTCCTCCTCGGCGTGGGTAGCGAGGAAGGCTTCACCGTCGCTGCGGTTGGTCTCCGCCAGTTGCTCGGTCTCGGCCTGGCGGGCCGCCATGGCTTCCTGCTGGAAACGCATCAGGGTGTCGGCCATCTCCTCGTCGCTCATGGCCAGTTCCCCGCCGGCGAAGACATCACGAATCGCCTGAGTGAAGGCATCGACGTCGAGTTCGTCGACGTCCTGCTGGATGCTCTGGCCGAGGGTCACACCCAGGCTGTAGCCGAGGCGCTCCTGGTCGGTCTCGGGAGCGGCGAACGCCAGAGGAGCCGCGCCGATCAGGGCGACGAGGGAGGCGGTGGTCAGAAGTCTCTTCATGAAGGGACCTTGTGGTTTGGCGCAGGGCGCCATCGGTGGATAGAGACTCTGGGACTCTAACAAGGGCCGGCCGGTTCCGCACCCGCACGCCGCGGGGCAGAACCGGCCCGGAGGGAGGCGAGGGGACGTCAGACCACGAGGGTCGGGCAGTGGGCCGAGCCTGCCACGCGCTGGGCGACGCTGCCCAGCAGCAGGCTCTTGTCACCATTGGTGCCCTGGGAGCCGATCACGATCAGGTCGCACTCGCGCTTGCGGGCGAAGCGAACGATGATACGCGAGGGGCGCCCCCCCTTGACGAAGGCGCGTAGCTTATCGGGTGACACGCCCATCTCGATGGCCTGGGTCTTGGCATGCACGGCAATCTCGGTGGCGTATTCCTTGAGGGCGTCGTCCGGGATCTCCAGCTTCTCGGGGCGCACCATGGAGAGCGAGGCCTCGAGGAGGCTGTGATGCTTGAAGACGCATAGCAGGTAGAGCTCAGCACCGGTCAGCATCTGCAGTCCCGCGCCTTTCTCGAGAGCCTTCAGCGCCCCCTTGGATCCATCCACCGGTACCAGTATCCGATTAAACATCGTCAGTGACTCCTTGGATCAGCGGAACGCCAGGTCGCGCAGGAAGAGCGCGATCTGCGGGAACATGATGATCAGCGCCGCGGCCAGTACCAGCATGAAGACGAAGGGCGGGGTGCCGCGAATCACCTCCCAGTAGGGGCGCTTGAAGATGGCGATGGCGGTGAAGATGTCACACCCGAAGGGTGGTGTCGCCGACCCTATCGCCACCTGGAGGGTGATCAGCACGCCCACATGCACCGGATCGAGCCCCGAGGCGGCAATGGCCGGGGCGAAGATCGGCGTCAGCACCAGGATCACCACGATGGGGTCGACGAACATGCAGGCCACAAAGAAGGCTACCGAGATAGCGATCAGCACCCCTACCGGCCCGGCCTCATTGACGCCGACGGCTTCGAGTATCGTCTGGGGAATTTGCGCGAAGGAGATGATCCAGGAGAAGCCGTTGCCTACCGCCACCAGGATAAACACCACGGCGGTGATCAGTCCGGTGGACTTGGCGATGGCGTAGATATGGTGGAGCTTCAGCGAGCGGAAGACCACGAATTCGAGGAGCACCGCGTAGAGCACGCAGGCCGCTGCGGCTTCGGTGGGGCTGAAGATGCCGCCGTAGATACCGCCGACGATGAGCACTGGAAAGCCCAGCGGCCAGAGGGCTTCCTTGACCGAGACGGCGCGCTCCTTCCAGGTCGCCCTCGGCTCGGTCGGCACCTTGTTAATGGTGGCGTAGATCACGCAGTAGACCGAGAACATGGCCAGGATCAGCAGGCCCGGCCCAATGCCGGCGATGAACAACTCGCCGATGGAGGTCCCGGAGATGACCCCGTAGATGATCATGCCGATGCTCGGCGGAATCAGGAAAGCGATGTCGCTGGAGTTGATGATCAACGCCAGGGTAAAGGGGTCCTTGTAGCCGGCCTTGAGCATGCGTGGGCGCAGCGGCGAGCCCACCGCGACCACCGTGGCCTGGGTGGAGCCGGAAACGGCGCCGAACAGGGTGCAGGAGGCGGCGGTAGAGACCGCCAGACCACCCTTCACGTGGCCGACGAAGCTCATGACCATGTTGATAAGGCGGTTGGCCGACTGGCCGCGGGTCATGATGTCGGCGGCCAGGATGAACATCGGCACGGCGATCAGTGCCGTGGGGCGAATGCCGCCCATCATCTGCTGGATGAGGGTTTCCATCTGGCCGAGGCCGCCGAAGGTCATGTAGAACCCGACGAAGGCCGCCGTGGCCAGGGGGATCATCATCGGGAAGCCGAGCAGCAGCAGCACGATCATGATGGAGATGATGATGGTTGCCATGATGAGGTGTCCTCGCTAGGGCTTGATCGGGATCAGACTTCCGTTTCTGTGTCCTTGTAGCCATCCACCACATGGGTCGATAGGTAGACATCCCGGGAGGTCATGTTCTTGATGGCGGTCAGCAGATACTGAATGCCGGTAATGGCAAAGCCCACCGGGACCCAGATATAGATGATCCATACCGGAATGTTGAGCGAGGGCAGCACGCGTCCGCGGCCGTAGATGGTGGTGATATAGCCGATCGAGTAGTAGCAGAGCACGAACATCACCAGTGCGGTGAACAGGCTGATGATGATCATCATCCAGCGTCGCCCGCCGGTGGGTACGGCGTCATAGATGGCCGACATGCGGATGTGGCGGCCATGACGTGCCGCATAGCCGATGCCGGCGAAGGTGACCAGCACGATCAGGATGCGGTTGACCTCCTCGGAGAAGTGCAGGCTCTCGCCGAGTAAGAAGCGGCTCAGGACGTTGGCGATGGTATTCACCGCCATGAGGATCACCCCCATGGCCAGCAGAACTGACTCGACCCGGCTGATCCAGGTGTCGATGGGACCCAGTGGGCCGGGGAGAGTAGAGCGATAGCTTTTTTCCGCAACTTCGTCTTCGTTCATTTCCATGTCGACGGGCTCCTGTCCAGTCCCCACGCATGAGTATTAGCTGTCTTCCATGAGAGTACGTCCTCGTGTCGCGACATGCTGCAAAGGCTTCAACGCTGAGTGGCCGGCGCGCGATACGAGCAACGTTCCTGAAGAGAGAGGGGGCAGCCTCGCGGCTACCCCCTTGCGTGCAGTGTTGACGATGCTCTGGAGGATCAGTTGTTGGTGACGGCTTCCAGGTCAGCCTTGAACTGCTCTAGCAGCTCGGCACCGCGTTCGCCGGTCAGCTCGATGAAACGCTCCTCGACCTGCGGGGCGCGGGCGCGGAAGGCCTCGATCTGCTCGTCGGTGAGTCGTGTCACGGTGACCTCGTCGGAGGCCTCCTGGATCTTGGCCAGGGATTCGTCAGCCAGGCCAGAGATATGCTCGATGATGACATCGTAGGCATGGTCACTGGCGTCGCGCACCAGCTGTTGCTCGTCCTCGGAGAGGCTATTGAAGAAGTCCTGGTTGGCCATCATGGCGGTGGTGAACCAGCCGTGACCGGTGTAGACCAGGTGCGGCGAGACCTCGTAGAGGCCGCCGGACTCGATCCAGAAGATCGGATTCTCTTGACCCTGAAGGATGCCGGTCTGCAGGCCGCCGTAGACTTCGCCCCAGGGCAGCGGCGTGGGGCTGGCACCGAAGGCTCGATAGGTCTCGGTGAGCAGCGGGTTGGTCATGGTGCGGATGTTCTTGCCGCGCAGGTCTTCCGGCGACGTGAAGGGCTCGTCCAGGGTGACGACCATCTCGCCTTCCGGATACATCTGCAGTAGCTCCAGGCCCTGTTCGGCGTAGAGCTCAGGGAACATCTCGTTGATGGCCACGCTGGTGTCGAAGAACTCGATGACGGTTTCTTCATCGACGGGCAGCAAGTAGGGGACGAAGAAGATCTGCGCCTCGGGAATCAGCGAGCCGGTGAAGCCCGGTGACTGGTTGACGAACTGCAGGATGCCGGCCTGGGTCTGTTCCATGATGTCGTCGGACTCGCCCAGCTCGCCGAAACGGTAGACCTGAACGGTATTGTCGGAGTGTTCCTCGACGTAGTCCTTGAAGGCCAGGGCGAAGACATCCTGCACGTCACCCTCGAACTCCTCGTGGGCATAACGCCAGTTAGCGGAATGGGCGGCCGCAGACATCCCGAAGAGCAGGGCGCCGATACTGGCCGTGGTCAACAGCTTGGTTGCCTTCATTCTTATTACCCCTCGTGGTTTGTTCGTGTCGATATCGCATGAAATCGACTGACACAATGCAGACAATCTGCCCGCACGTCTAAAATCAGGCTAGCGTGGCCCCGGGGGAGGGTCAAGGCAGTCAATTACCGTGCCAAGCGTTGAAAGATGTGATTTTTTCTGCAGTTGGAGACTGTCGGCAAGATATTCTGCGCTCTTTCCCCCGCCGGCCGATAGCGGCAGAAGGGGACCTTGCCATGCCAGCTCTTCTAGCCTGGCGAGGGTTTCCAGCTCGGCCTCCAGCTCGGCTCGCTTGAGCGTCTCGCGCACCTTGGCAACACCGGGCCGGGCAAGCGCCTCAGTCTTGAGAGAGCGGCGCAGTCGGCGCAGTGGAAGCGTGACCCGGTGCTGCCAGTGCCGAATCTCGGCAAGCTCCACCGTGGCTTGAACGTCGGGCTCCAGGCCCAGCTGGAGCAGCCAGCAGCGCCACAGCAGCTCGCAGACGTCCACCCCGGCCTCGTCCTGGAGTCGTAGACAGGCCGACTCGATGCCTGGCCGAGCATAGAGCGCCAGGGCGAAGCCTTTCAGGGGGCACTCGGCCAGCCGGGCCCGCAGAGTGGCTGTCATTTCGGTAGAATCGTGGTTCATCATTCGGCTGTCGTCGCCTTGGCGGCAGTCTCACGCACTGCCCGTGGAGCCCGCATGATCGCACTGCGCCAAGTTTCCCTGCAACGCGGTACCCAGGCCCTGCTGGAAGGGGCCGACCTGACCCTGCATGCCGGCCACAAGGCGGGCATCGTCGGCCCCAACGGCGCCGGCAAGTCGAGCCTGTTCAAGCTACTGCTCGGCGAGTTGAGCCCTGATCGCGGTGACGTCGAGATGAGCGGTGGGCAGCGTATCGCCCATATGGCCCAGGAGGTGGAGGCGCTGGATCGTGCCATCGTCGACTACGTGCTGGACGGCGACCGCGAGCTGCGCGAGACCGAAGCGGCCCTGACCGCCGCGCGGGAGTCCGACCACGCCCACCGCGAGGCGGAGCTGCACGGCGCCATCGAGGCCCTGGACGGCTACAGCGCCCCGGCCCGGGCGGCTCAGCTGCTGGTGGGTCTGGGCTTCACCCAGGCGGATCTGGTGCGCCCGCTGTCGGACTTCTCCGGCGGCTGGCGGATGCGGGTCAACCTGGCGCGTACCCTGTTCATGCCCTCCGATGTGCTTCTGCTCGACGAGCCCACCAACCACCTGGACCTCGACGCACTGCTGTGGCTCGAGCAGTGGCTGATGCGCTACCCCGGCACCCTGCTGCTGATCTCCCACGATCGTGATTTCCTCGACGCGGTCTGTGATCACATCGTTCACTTCGACCGCCAGACGCTGGTGCTCTACCGGGGCAACTATTCGACCTTCGAGCGCACCCGGGCCGAGAAGCTGGCCCTGCAGCAGGCCGAGGCGGTCAAGCAGCAGGCGCGGCGCGAGGAGATCGAACGCTTCGTGGCGCGTTTTCGCTACCAGGCCAACAAGGCGCGCCAGGCCCAGAGCAGGCTGAAGATGCTGGAGCGCATGGGTGACATCGCCATGGCCCACGCCGATTCTCCCTTCCACTTCACCATTCCCGCGGCGGACAAGACCTCCCACCCGCTGCTGGTACTGGACGAGGCGCGGCTGGGCTATCGCGATGCGGCGGGCAACGAGACGGCACAACTTGATAACGTGAAGCTGACGCTGCTGCCCGGTCAGCGCATCGGCCTGCTGGGCCCCAACGGGGCCGGCAAGTCGACCCTGATCAAGTCGCTCACCGGCGAGCTGGACCTGCTTTCTGGCAGGCGGGTGCCCGGCGAGCACCTGGCCATCGGCTATTTCGCCCAGCACCAGCTGGAGGGGCTGGATCTTGCCTCGACCCCCTTCATGCACGTGCAGCGGCTCTCACCCACGGCCGCGGATCTGGACATCCGCAAGTTTCTGGGCGGCTTCGGCTTCCAGGGCGACGACGCCTTCGGTGAGGTGGGGCGCTTCTCCGGTGGGGAGAAGGCGCGGCTGGCCCTGGCCCTGGTAGCCTGGCAGAAGCCCAACCTGCTGCTGCTCGACGAGCCTACCAACCACCTGGACCTGGAGATGCGCGAGGCGCTCACCGAGGCGCTGGCGGCCTTCGAAGGCACGGTGATCATCGTCTCCCACGACCGCCACCTGCTGCGCGCCACGGTGGATGAGTTCTGGCGGGTGGCCGACCATCGGGTCGAGCCCTTCGACGGCGACCTGGAGGACTACCGGGCCTGGCTGAAGGCGCGGCTGGAGGGTGAGCGCCGCGAGGCGAGGGTCGAGAAGGGAGAGCGTCAGGCGGAGAGCGCGGCACCCAAGGAGGATCGCAAGGCGGCACGCCGCGCCGCCGCCGAGCTGCGTGAGAAGCTTCGCCCGCTGAAGAAACAGCGCGACCGGGCCGAGAAGGCCATGGAGAAGGTGCAGGCGGAACTTACCGAGGTGGAGGCGGCGCTGGGCGATGCCGCGCTCTATACCGATGCCGCGCGCAAGGAGGAGCTCACCGCCACCCTGGCCCGCCAGGGCGAACTCAAGTCACGTCTGGACGACCTCGAGGCCGAGTGGCTGGCCGCCGAGGAGGAACTGGAAAGCGCCGAGCACCGAGCTTCAAGCGCCTAGCTCTCCAGCAGAAACGTCACCGGCCCGTCGTTGACCAGCGAGACCTCCATGCTGGCGGCAAACTCGCCGCTCTCCACCTTGGGCCAGGCCGCCTCGGCACGCTCCAGCAGGTAGTGGAAGAGGCGGTGGCCCTCATCGGGAGAGGCGGCGCTGGAGAAACTCGGCCGCAGCCCCTTGCGGGTGTCCGCCGCCAGGGTGAACTGAGAGATCAGCAGCAGCCCGCCGTCGACCTGCTGCAGATCGAGGTTCATCTTGTCGTCGGCGTCGCCGAAGACCCGATAGTGCAGCAGCTTGTGCAGCAGTCGCTCGGCGGCGGCCTCGTCGTCTTCCTTCTCTACGCCCACCAGCGCCAGCAGGCCGTGGCTGATGGCGCCCACGGTGCGACCCTCCACGGCCACGCTGGCCCGGGTGACCCGCTGAATCAATGCCTTCATCGCTTGCTCCCTTTGATCCGAAATGCCTTCCCAGGATAGCGCTCCCCGGCGAGCTTGGCAGCGGCGTGCTACCAGGCGCGGCAGAGCATGATGTCGCAGTGGGGCTCGGCCAGCAGTTGCTCGGTGATCTGGCTGTGGCGGCCGAGCTGGCCGCGGCTACCCAATGCCAGAAGATCCGGTGGCTGGCGGCGCAAGCGGGTCATGAGGACCTCCAGGGGTTCGCCCTGCTCCAGTACGAGCTCCAGTTCCGGCACGTCATCGAGCTCACCCATCAGCTGCTCGGTCTCCCGTTCGAGCTGGGTGCGTAGCCTGGCCACCTCGCGATCCCGCCAGCGGGCATAGTCGCCGTCGGAGCCGAGCTCACGCTCGCCGGGGATGTCCCAGGCGTGAAGCAGGGTCAATCGGCCGTCCGGGAAACGCTTGAGCGTCTCGCGCAGGGTGTGTCGGGAGGTCAGCGAGAAGTCTACCGGGACCAGGATGTCGCGCCACTCCTGGCTGGCCAGGTGGCTGACCGAGAGCACCGGGCAGGGGGCGCTGCGCAGCACCCGGGCCAGGGTGGTGCCGGCCACCAGGTCGGGCTGGCCGCGCTTGCGGTGGGCGCCAAGGATGATCATGTCCACGTCCCGCTCGTGAGCCTCGCGAATGATCTCTGCATAGGGCGAGCCGGCGACCGTCTGCAGTAGCACCTGGGGCTCGGGTAACGCATAGTCTTCGCGGATATCGGTCAGGGTGGCCTGCATGTCCGCCACCACGGCCTCCTCCAGGTCGTGCAGGACTCGCCTGGGCAGGAAGGGATCCAGCACGTGGATGACATCGAGCCGTGCGCCCTGCTCACCGGCCAGGCGCACGGCTCGGGCAAAGGCGGCGCGGTTCTCGGCAGACAGGTCGCAGGCAAACAGCAGAGTCTGGGTCATGACGGCTCCTTGGCATCCCGGCATTCCGGACCTTCAGCATGGGAGGCTGGCGCTGACCCTGCAAGGGGAAACGCCTCAGTGTCACTACCACCAGGCGTGGAAGTGGTGAACCGGGCCGCGACCCTGACCCACGTCAAGTCGCTGGCTCGCGACCAGGGCGGCGCCGAGCCACTCTTTGGCACTCGCCACCGCCTCGAGCAGTGAGTCACCCCGAGCCAGGCGAGCGGTAATGGCCGAGGAGAGGGTGCAGCCGGTGCCGTGCAGGTTGCCGGTATCGACGCGGGCGCCCTCGATCCAGGTGGCGGACTCGGTGGTGATCAGTAGGTCGGGGCACTCCTCGCCGCTCAGGTGGCCGCCCTTGAGCAGGGTGGCGCCGGCGCCCAGCCTGCGCAGCGCCGGGGCCAGGGCCAGCATTTCGTCCCGCGTCGCGGGGGTCGGCAGGCCCAGCAGCACCGCGGCCTCGGGGAGGTTGGGGGTGATCAGGTCGGCCAGGGGCACCAGCACCTCTCGCACCGCGTGGATGCCGGCATCGTCCACCAGGATGTCGCCGCTCTTGGCCACCATCACCGGATCGAGCACTACCCAGCGCGGTCGGCGACGGCTCAGCGCCGCGCGGATCACCTCGGCCACGTCCAGGCTTGCCACCATGCCGATCTTCACCGCGTCGATGCGCACGTCGTCGAGCAGGGTCTCGAGCTGGGCGGTGATGAACTCGGCCGGGACCGGGTGAACGCCGCTGACGCCACGGGTGTTCTGGGCAGTCAGCGCCGTGATGACGCTGCTACCATAGCTGCCCTGTGCCGAGAAGGTCTTGAGGTCGGCCTGGATGCCGGCGCCCCCGCTGGGGTCGGAGCCGGCGATGGTCAACACGTTGGGAATCGGGGATGCGTCTGTCATGCAGTCACCTGTCAAGGAGAGATCATGCTGAGCCTGTTTGTGGTGGCCCTGGTCAGCGCCACCCTGCTTCCCGGCGGTTCCGAGGTGTGGCTGGCGCGGCTCTGGTGCCTGGGCGAGTCGGTCCCGGCGCTGTGGGTCGTGGCTACCGCCGGCAATACCCTGGGCAGCCTGATCAACGTCTGGATGGGGCGCTATGCGCGCCGTTTCCAGGACCGGCGCTGGTTTCCCGCTTCGCCGGCGGGGCTGGCCAGGGCAGAGCGCTGGTACTTCCGCTTCGGCGAATGGAGCCTGCTGGCCTCCTGGGCGCCGGTGGTGGGCGATCCGCTCACCGTGCTGGCCGGCATCTTCCGGCTTCCCTGGTGGCGAGCCATCCTCTTGATCACCCTGGCCAAGGGCGCCCGCTACGCCGTGGTACTGCTGTTGGCACAGCAGTGGCTGGCCCCTCTTTGCCAATAGCCTGGCAGCAGTGCGTTACAGCACCGAGGGTAGCCAGGTGGCCAGCTCCGGCATCAGCGCCAGCGCCAGCAGCATACACAGCTGTAGGCCGATGAAGGGGATCACCCCTCGGTAGATCGCCGAGGTGGGCACCGAATCCGGCGTGACGCCGCGCAGGTAGAAGAGCGCGAAACCGAAGGGAGGCGTCAGGAAGGAGGTCTGCAGGTTCACCGCGATCATGATGCCGAGCCAGATCGGGTCGACCCCCATGGCCAGCAGCACCGGGCCGACGATGGGCACCACCACGAAGGTGATCTCGATGAAGTCGAGGATGAAGCCGAGCAGGAAGATCACCAGCATGACCACGAGGGTCGCGCCCACCACGCCGCCAGGCAGCGCCTCGAACAGCTCGACGACCAGCTCCTCGCCCCCGAAGGCCCGGAACACCAGCGAAAAGAGCGCTGCGCCGATCAGGATCAGGAACACCATGCTGGTGACCTGGGTGGTGGACTGCACCACCTCGCGCAGGATCGGCAGGTTGAGCCGCCGGTTGGCCAGGGCCAGCATGAAGGCGCCGAAGGCGCCGACTGCCGAGGCCTCGGTGGGGGTGGCGAAGCCCCCGAGAATCGACCCCAGTACGGCGATGATCAGCAGCACTGGCGGGAGGAGCCCCTTGAGCAGCAGCG
Source organism: uncultured Halomonas sp. (assembly GCA_964456005.1). GTDB lineage: Bacteria > Pseudomonadota > Gammaproteobacteria > Pseudomonadales > Halomonadaceae > Halomonas. The sequence continues at coordinate 7,624 of CAYWBG010000004.1, read as the reverse complement.
GCCAGAGGCTGCCGGTGTGGCCCAGTTCGTCCATCAGTGCCCGGCGGTCTGCGGGCGGAGCCGTTTCCGGCTTGAGCCAAGCGGTGATCAGTAGGTAGGCGATGTAGGCCACCACCAGCAGCAAACCCGGCACCAGGGCGCCGATGAAAAGGTCACCCACCGAGAGGGTGCGCGGACTCCACACCCCCATGGACAGCTGGGCCTGCTGATAGGCGTTGTTGAGCACGTCGCCCAGTAGCACCAGGGCGATGGAGGGCGGAATGATCTGGCCCAGCGTGCCGGTGGCGCAGATGGTGCCGGTGGCAAGCTGGGGCGAGTAGCCGCGCTTGAGCATGGTGGGCAGCGAGAGCAGCCCCATGGTCACCACGGTAGCGCCAACGATGCCGGTGGAGGCGGCCAACAGCATGCCCACCAGGACCACGGCGATGCCCAGGCCACCGCGCAGGGCGCCGAAGGCCAGCGCCATGGCGTCGAGCAGGGTCTCGGCGATGCGTGACTTCTCCAGCAGGACACCCATCAGCACGAACAGCGGCACCGCCAGCAGCGTCTGGTTGGTCATGATGCCGTAGAGGCGGTTGGGCATGGCACCCATATAGCGCGACTCGAAGGGGAGTGGCACCCCCATCTGAATCAGGGCATAGCCGAGGCCGGCAAAGATCAGGGCGGTGCCCGCCAGCGACAGCGCCACTGGATAACCCAGCATCAGCACGCCGCACACCGAGGCAAACATTATCAGCGGCATGAGCTCGAGGAGAGTGGCCAGCATTACACGAGCTCCTCGTGGTCGGGCGTGCGGCCGGGCAGCCGGTGGCGAATCACCAGCACCTTGCGGATCACCTGAGCGATGCCTTGCACCAGCAGCAGCGCCATCATCACCAGGATCAGGCTCTTGAGCAGGTAGACGCCGGGAATGCCGCCGTCAGGGGAGCGCTCGAGGATCGCCCAGCTGCTGCGCACATAGCCGAAGCTGCCGATGGCGATGAACAGCACCACCGGGATCAGCAGGAAGAGGGTGCCGCAGAGGTCGATCCAGGCGCGTCCCCGGGCGGAGAGCCGTCGGTAGAAGATATCCACGCGCACATGACCGTCGCGGCGCAGGGTCCAGGCGGCGCCGAGCATGAAGACCGCGGCATGCATGTACATGACCGATTCCTGCATCACGGTATTGTGGATGTTGAACACATAGCGCATCACCACGATGGCGAACTGAACCGCCATCATGAACAGAACCAACCAGGCGATGGTCTGGCCGACCCGGTCGGTGAAGGCGTCCAGGCCCCGAAGCAGGGCCGGTTCGCGGGTGGGGGCTGTCATGGGGAGTCTCGTATTGAAGCGGAAACGACGGGCATCATCGCCGATTCGACGATGATCGTCATCCCTGGGTCTCAAATCCTCTTATCAGCCCAGGCCATCAACGGCACTCAGCCGACGTTACCCTTGGGCCGTGCGATCAGCGCCTGGTGGCAGGCGGGCGGAAGACGAACATCCACGGCGATTGGCAGGTGGTCGGAGAAGAGGTTGTCCAGCACGCGCACCTCGTCGGCCTGCAGCGAATGGGAGAGCAGGATGTGGTCTAGGGCCCGCCGCGGTTGCCAGGAGGGGTAGCTGAGCAGGGGACGCACTGGGTGGAGGGGCAGTGAGGCGCAAAACTTTTCGTGACCGTGTAGCTGGTCCGGGGTGCAGTTGAGATCGCCCATGACGACCACATGGCGTAGCGGCTGAATGATTTCGGAGAGATAGTCGAGCTGGCGCACCCGGCCGCGATGGCTGAGCGCCAGATGGGCGACGAACAGATGCAGGGCGTCGGGCCCCTCGCCGAAGCAGGCATGGATGGCGCCACGACCGGGGAGGGTGCCGGGCAAGCGGTACTCCTCGATCCGGTTGGGCGTCAGGCGCGACAGCAGTCCATTGCTGTGCTGGGCGATGCGGCCCAGATTGCGGTTGAGCTGCTGAAAGTGGTGTGGAAAGCCGCCATGGCTGGCGAGATACTCTACCTGGTTGATGTGGCTGGAGCGAAAGCTGCCGCCGTCGACCTCCTGGAGGCCGACGATGTCGAAGCGACCCAGCACCTCACTGACCATGTCCAGGCGGCGCAGGCGCTTAGGATGTGGCAGCAGATGCTGCCAGCTTCGGGTCAGGTAGTGGTGGTAGGCCGAGGTGTGAATCCCTACCTGCATGTTGAAGGTAAGCAGCTTCAGGTGGCCGCCCTCCAGGGGCGGCGTCCTGGCATCGGCCAGATGGGGCATGTCAGTCAGCGCGCTCCTCGCGAACCTTATCGACCAGGGCATCGGCGATCTGCGGCATATTGGCCAGGCTTCCGGCACTGCTCGGGGTGACCAGATAGCGGCCGTCGACCACCAGGGCGGGCACGCCCATCAGTCGCATGGCACGCATGCGCCCGTGAGCCTGGTTGACCTGGCTGCGAACGCCGAAGGAAGTCAGGGCCTGTTTGGCCTCCTCCTGGCTCACCCCGTAGTCGCTGAAGAAGGCGGCGATGTCGTCGACGCTGTTCAGGCTTCGTCCGTCCTGATGGATGGCATCGAAGAAGTCGGCGTGGGTCTGCTCGAGGATACCCAGTTGATCGGCGGCGAAATAGGCCGTGGCGTGGGTGTTCCAGTCACCCCCCATGGTGGCCGGTAGGTGGACCACGCTGACGTCGTCGCCCAGCGACTCGTACCAGGCATTGGCGTGCTCCTGCAGGTTGTTGCAGTGCGGGCAGCCGTACCAGAATGCCTCGGTGACTTCGATCTGGCCCGCCTCGACCTGAGTCTCTACGGCCTCCGGGAGCCGTTCATAGTGCTGGCCTTCGACCGGGGCGGAGGCAAAGGCCAGTGACGACAGGCCGAGACCCGCCAGGGCGATGATCAGGGTCTTCAACATGGGATTATCTCTCCTCGAGTGAATCTGCCACCGGTGGGGCAGAGTAACGCAGCCTTGGAGCCTATCCAGCCATCAGGGTTCCCGGCGCTGGCGCTGATACGACAAGGGCGGCCGTGGGGCCGCCCTTGCTGTCACTGCCGTCCTGGGGGCGGCGAAACTCAATGCAGGCCGAGCACGTAGTTGGCCACGGCTTCCATGTCGGCATCGCTCATGCTGGAAGCGATGTCGCGCATGATGTTGCCCGGGTCGTTGGCCCGCTCGCCGGCGGCGAAATCCTGCAGGGTGGAAACGGTGTAGTCCACGAACTGGCCAGACAGTGCCGGGTAGACGGCGCTGCCGATGCCTTCCCCGGTGGGGGTGTGACAGGCGGCACAGGCCGGGATGCCCTTGGCCAGGTCGCCGGCGCGGTAGAGCTCTTCGCCACGGGCCAGCAGTTCGGCGTCATCCTCGGCCTGGCCCAGGTTGGCGTCCTGATCGGCGTAGAAGGCCGCAACGTCCCAGGCGTCCTGGTCCGAGAAGTCATCGACCTGTCCGGCCATCTGGGCCACCACGCGATGGCCGTCGCGGATGTCCATGATCTGCTTGGCCGTGTAGGAGGCCTGCTGGCCGGCCAGGTGCGGGAAGGCGGCCGATGGGCTGATGCCCTCCTGTCCGTGACAGGCGGCGCAGGTCTGCGCCTTTTCGCGGCCCGCCGCCGCATCGGCGTCGGCCTCCAGGTCCGCGTGGGCGGCGCCAACGGCGCCCATGGTAATTGCCAGGCTTGCCAGTAACTTTCTCATCGCTGTTCCACTATGCCGTTACGTTGTTGACCGGTACGTACCCTGGGTGCCGCCCGGATCGCGAGGGGAGCCAGGGTCGAGCTATCCTGGTGCTCTAGACCTGCTGGTTCGCGGACGTCGAGGGCGCGGTGTTACACTCGCTCTCCCCGGGTCGCAGACAAAAGACACTGTACTATACCGAATCACCCCGGCGGCGGGAATGCAAGCCGCGCCCCGTTCCCCTTCGACCATCGTCAGGATGACATCGCCATGGCGCGACTCAACTATCAGACCGCTCGCTTCCTCACCAGCGCTCCTACCCTGGCCCAGTGTCCGCCTGACAGCGGCGCCGAGGTGGCCTTCGCCGGCCGCTCCAATGCCGGCAAGTCCAGCGCCATCAATACTCTGACCCGTCAGAAGGCCCTGGCGCGTATCTCCAAGACCCCTGGCCGCACCCAGCTGATCAACTTTTTCACCCTGGGGGATGATGCCGACCGGCGCCTGGTGGACCTGCCCGGCTACGGCTTCGCCAAGGTGCCCGAGCAGGTCAAGCTGGAGTGGCAGCGCCACCTCTCCGATTACCTGCAGCGGCGCGCCTCGCTGCGTGGCTTGGTGCTGGTGATGGACGTCCGCCATCCGCTTACTGAGTTCGACCAGACCCTGCTGGGCTGGGCCGATGACAAGGCGATGCCGGTGCACATCCTGCTGACCAAGGCCGACAAGCTCAAGCGCGGCGCGGCGGCGAGCGCCCTGCAGCAGGTGCGCAGCCGACTGCAAGAATGGGAGGATCTGGTCAGCATACAGCTCTTCTCGTCGCTCAAGGGCCAGGGCGTCGAGGAGGCCCATGCGCGCCTCGACGCCTGGCTGATGGGCTAGCGCCGCGTCACCAGCCAGCGGATCAGCTCCGGTAGCTCGCGCACGTGGTCCAGGCGGTGTATGCCGGCGGGCAGTGTCCGGTCGTCGGGGCCGATCCATGCCGCCTGGATCCCCAGCCGCTGCGCCGGAAGGGCGTCTTCGGCCCAGGAGTCGCCCACGTGCAGCGCTCGGGCCGGCGTCGTGCTCAGCCGCGCCAGGGCGGCGAGGAAGGGGCGCGGGTCGGGCTTGGGCGCCAGCAGCTCCCCGGCGGCGATGGCCACCGGGAAGTGACGCCCGAGGGCCAGGCGGGCGACCTCCACGTTGCCGTTGGTGATACTGGCCAGCCGGTAACGCTGCCCCAGGGTCTCCAGCATGGCCTCCACTTCCTCATGGGGCGTGACCTCGTGGCGCAGTACCATGAAGCGCTCCATCGCTCGGGATGCCCAGTGGTCGGCGTGCGGGTCGGCCAGGCCGTATTCTCTTAGCAGCTCGATCAGCGTCCTGCGTCGCAACCAGGTGAAGTCGCCCCGTCGCAGCGGGTGGGCCTTTGCCAGGCGAACGCGCCGCTCGATGAAGGCCTCCAGCGGAAAGCGCTCGGCGAAGCGACCAGGCTCCGCCGGCGCGTGTTCGTCATCGCCGTGATCGCTCAGTCGCTCCTCCAGCCACCCTGCCAGCGCCTCGTCGAGCCAGGCATAGTGGCCGATCTCGGTGCGCTGCATCACCCCGCGGTTCTCCCACAGGGTGTCGTCCAGGTCGAAGGTGATCGCCTCGAGCCTCATGATGGTTTCTCGTCGCGCGGTTCGGTGGGGCGGCGCCGTGCCCTAGGGTGGGCGCTGTCGTAGCTGGCGGCCAGGTGTTGCCAGTCCAGCCGGGTATAGATCTGGGTGGTGGCCAGGTTGGCGTGGCCGAGCAGCTCCTGGACGGCACGCAGGTCCTGACTCGATTCCAGCAGGTGGCTGGCGAAGGAGTGGCGCAGTCGGTGGGGATGCAGGTGCTCCGCTAGCCCGCGTTGCTGGGCTAGCCCGGCCAGCCGCTGCTGGATGGCGCGATGACCCAGGCGCCCCCCCCGGGCGCCCACGAAGAGCGCGGGCATCCCTGGCGTGGCGAGGGTGTCGCGGAGGCCGAGCCAGGCCTCGAGTGCCAGACGGGCGCGCTCGCCTACCGGCACCTGGCGGGGCTTGCCGCCCTTGCCCAGCACCCGCACCCGCCGGGGCTGCAGGTCGTGCAGGTCGAGGCCGGCCAGCTCGGCCAGACGCAGGCCGCTGGAGTAGAAGAGCTCCAGCATCGCCTGGTCGCGAACCGCCAGGGGCGAGCCGTCGTGGGGGGTGTCGAGAAAACGGGCCAGCTGGTCCACATCCAGCGGCCTTGGCAGGTGGCGTGGTTGACGCGGGGTGCGCAGCAGCGCGACCGGGTTGTGGGTCAGGTGGCCTTCGTCGACGAGGTAGTCGGCCAGGCGCGAGAGGGCCGAGCGGCGCCTGGCCAGGCTTCTTGCGGCCAGGCCTCTGGCGCGCTCGCCGCCCAGGAAGCGTCGCAGCAGGGCGGCGTCGACGCGTCCCCAATCCTCGATCTGCTGGTCAGCCAGGAAGGTCAGCAGGGCGGAGAGGTCGCGGCGGTAGGCATCCTGTGTGGCCGGGCTGGCGGTCTGCGCCAGGGCCGACAGGAAGCGGTCGACGTCCGGGGCCAACGGGCCTTCGGCCCAGGGTCTGCTAGCCATGGGGCGAGTGGGCCAGGCGCGTCAGCAGTCGGGCTACCACGTCGCCGAGATATTCGGTGAACAGCGTGTCCATGCTGGCTCGGAAGTGATCCGGGTCGGGGCTTGCCAGCACCAGGTAGCCCAGCGGCTCACCGAGGCTCAGGCGGGTGATGGCGCAGGAGCCAGACTTGCGCGGCGCCGTGGCGTGGGGCAGCAGGCGCTTCCAGTCCGTCGGCGTGAGCCGTGTGCAACGGCTGGTGCGGCTGTCGAGCAGTGCGGCCAGGCGCTGGCCGGCATGGTCATCGAGCACCTGGCGTGGCGCCTGAGGGGGGTGGGGTTCGTCGTCGGTCAGGCTGGCCGGGCACCAGAGTGCCACCGCCGGTGTGGAGAAGCGCTCGGCGAGCTGGGTGGCCAGGGCCTGTCCCAGGGCGTCGTTGGTCTCGGCTTCCAGCAGCGCCAGTACCAACTCTCGAGTGCGACGGTACTGGCCCTCGTTGTGGCGGGCCGACTCGAGCAGCTGCTCCAGGCGCCATTCGGCCTGTTCTGCCCGCGAGCGCAGGTCGTGGACCAGGCGCTCCAGCAGCGAGGTCGCACCGCGGGCCTCGGGGTGCGGCACCTTGAGCTGCTGGAGCAGCCCTTCGCGACCGACGAAGAAGTCCGGATGGGTGGCCAGCCACTCGGCGACCCGGTCAGGGTCCAGGGTCTTGCGTGGTTCGGGAACGGCTCGGGTCATTCGGGACTCCTTGGGTGACGCCGGCAGGGCCGTTGCCACACTCTCGGGTTCAGCTCAGGGCAACGCGGCCATCGAAGACGCGTGTGGCGGGGCCGGTCATGGTGAGGGACGTGCCGGGGCCGCCCCACTCGATGGTCAGGTCGCCACCGAGCAGGTGCACGATGGCCGGAGACGCCAGGATGCCCTGGCGGATGCCGCACGCCACGGCGGCGCAGGCGCCCGTGCCGCAGGCCAGGGTCTCGCCGCTGCCCCGCTCGTAGACGCGCAGGCGTATTTCATTCCGGGAAATGACCTGCATGAAACCGGCGTTGACCCGCTTCGGGAAGCGCGGATGGGCCTCGATGGCGGGCCCCAGGCGCTCAACGTCGGCGGTATCGACCTGGTCGACCCGCAGCACCGCGTGGGGGTTGCCCAGGGAGGCCACGCCAATCTCGAGGGACTCGCCATCGACCTCTAGGGCATGCAGCGGGCGGTCCTCGGCGGCATCGAAGGGTAGGGCCTCGGGGGCGAAGCGCGGTTCGCCCATGTCCACACGTACCTGGCCATCGTCCTCCACCTGCAGCACCAGGGTGCCACCGGCGGTCTCTACGTGGATCTCGTGCTTGTGGGTGAGGCGCTGGTCGCGCACGAAACGGGCAAAGCAGCGTGCTCCGTTGCCGCAGTTCTCCACCTCGCTGCCGTCGGCGTTGAAGATCCGGTAGCGGA
>CAYWBG010000003.1:0-39367 GCA_964456005.1 uncultured Halomonas sp. | reverse complement strand
GCTCGGCGCTCGGCGCTCGGCGCTCGGCGCTCGGCGCTCGGCGCTCGGCGCTTCACCCCAGCGTATAACAGGGCTCATAGTCCCCATCCAGCTTCATGCGTCCCTGGGCGACGAAGGAGTCGAGCAGCGCGTCGAGATGCGCCATCAGCTCGGTTTCGGCGCTGATCCGGAAGGGCCCGTGGGCCTTGATGGCGCGTATTCCCTTCTCCTTGACGTTGCCGGCGACGATGCCGGAAAAGGCCCGGCGCAGGTTGGCCGCCAACTCGTGAACGGGCAGTTCCCGGCTCAGGTCGAGACTGGCCATGGCCTCGTGGGTGGGTTCGAAGGGTGCCTGGAAGTGGCGGTTGATGGTCAAGCGCCAGTTGTAGTAGAAGGCGTCCTGGCGGGTGCGGCGGTACTCGGTGACCTTGTCGATGCCCTTGCGCATGGCCCGGGCCACTTCGGTGGGGTCGTCGACGATGATTCGATAGAGGCGTCTCACGTCTTCGCCCAGGGTATAGACCAGGAACTCATCGATGCGTCGGAAATAGTCGACGCTGTTGGCCGGCCCGGTGAAGACCACCGGAAGCTCCATGTCGACGTTGTCGGGATGCAGTAGGATGCCCAGCAGGTAGAGGATCTCCTCGGCGGTGCCCACGCCGCCGGGAAAGACGATGATGCCATGACCCAGGCGCACGAAGGCCTCAAGGCGCTTCTCGATGTCGGGCATCACCACCAGTTCATTGACAATGGGGTTGGGTGCCTCGGCGGCGATGATGCCCGGCTCGGAAACGCCCAGGTAGCGGCCTTCGTGGCGACGCTGCTTGGCATGGGCGACGTTGGCACCCTTCATGGGGCCCTTCATGGCGCCCGGGCCGCAGCCGGTGCAGATGTCCATCTCGCGCAGGCCGAGATGGTAGCCCACGTCCTTGCTGTACTCGTACTCCTCCCGGGAGATGGAGTGTCCGCCCCAGCATACCACCAGGCTGGGGTCTCGACCCGGCTTAAGGGTGCCGGCCTTGCGCAGGATGTGGAAGACGGCATTGGTGGTGCCTTCGCCGGTAGAGAGGTCGAAGCGCCGGTGGGTCTGGATCTCGTTGTACACGTAGACGATGTCACGCAGCACCGCGGAGAGGTGCTCGCGGATCCCGCGGATCATCTTGCCGTCGACGAAGGCCTCGGCCGGCGCATTGGTGAGCTTGAGGCGCACGCCGCGGTCCTGGGGGACCACCTCGATATCGAAATCCCGGTAGGCCTCCATCACCGCGACGCTGTCGTCGGTGGGGGAGCCACAGTTGAGGACGGCGAGCGAGCAGCGGCGCAGCAGGTCGTGCAGGCCGGCCCGCGAGGTGTCGTGCAGTCGCGCTATCTCGTGCTGGGAGAGAATTTCCAAGCTGCCTTCCGGGGAAATGATGCTGGAAATGGTGTCGGGCATTTAGGCGTCCTTGTCGCGAATGTTGTCTTCGAGGATGCTATCACGACAGCTGGGCGGCCGGTGATACAATGCGCTTACAGCCTGCGATGTGTCCCGCCATGTTCAATGCCCTGTACTTCCGCACCTTCATTACCCTGGTCGAGACCGGCAGCTTCACCCTGACGGCGCGTCGGCTCGAGATGACCCAGCCCGGCGTCAGCCAACATGTGAGCAAGCTCGAGCAGTACCTCGGCAAGTCCCTGCTGGAGCGTCATGGACGGCGCTTCACCCTGACCGAGTCGGGGCGCCGTGCCTACGACTATGCCCTGAGGTTATTTGCCGAGCACGAGCAGTTCCGTCATTCGCTGGATGCCGACTCCCTCTATTCAGGCGATTGCCGCCTGGCGTCGCCAGGTAGTGTCGGGGTGATGCTCTATCCCTTTCTGCTGGGCCAGCAGCAGATGCATCCTGGGCTGACGGTGAGCTACTGCTTCGCCTTCAATCACGAGATCCTCCAGGACGTCCTGGCCGGCCGCTATGACCTGGGAATCGTCACCGACCAGGTGCGCCAGCCGGATCTAGATGTCGAGCTCTGGCACCGCGAGCCGCTCTGCCTGGTGGTGCCGGCGGATTTTGCCGGCAGCGGCCTGACGGATCTGATGGGCCTCGGCTTCGTCAACTACTCGGATGGCCTCAGCCACGCCAGCGCGCTGCTGCGTGGCAACTTCCCTCGGGAGTTCCGCTCCATGAGCCATTTCCGGCGACAGGGGTTCACCAACGAGGTAGGCATGGTACTGGATTCGGTGGCCAGGGGCCTGGGCTTCACGGTGGTGTCGCGGCTGGTGCTGGAAACGTCCCCCTGGCAACGACAAGTCAAGGCATTGGACCTGCCGGTGGCGGTCCATGAGACCCTGTATCGGGTGACCCGTAGCGGTGCCGCGGTGCCGCGCCGCTATGCACGCCTCCTGGAGGATTTTCGCGAGCAGCGCCGTCAGGCGCTGCTCGGTTTCGGCGATCAGGCAGGGTTCGGTTGACCCTCTTCGTCGTCCTGCTCAGCCCAGAGGATCAGTCGCGATATTCATCGATGCTGGGACAGGAGCAGATCAGCTGGCGGTCGCCGAAGACGTTGTCGACCCGGTTCACCGCCGGCCAATATTTCGCCGCCTTGACCGCTGCAGTGGGGAAGGCGCCGAGCTCGCGCGAGTAGGGCCTTTCCCAGGTATCGTCCATCAGGTCGGCTAGGGTGTGCGGGGCATTGACCAGAGGGTTGGCGTCTGCCGGCCAGTCACCGGCCTCGACCCGGCGGACCTCCTCGCGGATGGCGATCATGGCGTTGCAGAAGCGGTCGATCTCGTAGCGTGACTCCGACTCGGTGGGCTCGATCATCAGCGTGCCCGGTACCGGAAAGGACATGGTGGGCGCGTGAAAACCATAGTCCATCAGGCGCTTGGCGATATCCTCCTCACTGATTCCCGAGAGGGCCTTGAGCGGGCGGATGTCGAGGATGCACTCATGGGCCACGCTGCCGGTCTCGCCGCGGTAGAGCACCGGGTAGTGCTCGCTCAGGCGGGCGGCGATGTAGTTGGCATTAAGGATGGCTAGCTCGGTGGCTTCGCGCAGGCCGCGAGCGCCCATCATCTTGATATAGGCCCAGGAGATCGGCAGGATCGATGCCGAGCCGAAGGCCGCGGCCGAAACGGCGCCGCAGTCGGTGTGGACGCCGGCAATGGGCGTGACCACGTGGTTCGACACGAAGGGCGCCAGGTGCGCCTTGACGCCGATCGGGCCCATGCCCGGGCCGCCGCCGCCGTGGGGAATGCAGAAGGTCTTGTGCAGGTTGAGGTGGGAGACATCGCCGCCGAAGTCGGCGGGGCGGGTCAGGCCCACCTGAGCGTTCATGTTGGCGCCGTCGACGTAAACCTGGCCGCCGTGCTCGTGGACGATCGCGCACACCTCTCGGACGTTGGCCTCGAAGACCCCGTGGGTGGAGGGGTAGGTGATCATTATCGCCGAGAGGTTATCGCTATGCTGCTCGGCCTTGGCGCGCAGGTCGTCGACGTCGACGTTGCCTTGGGCATCGCACTCCACCACGACCACCTGGAGGCCGACCATGGCGGCCGAGGCCGGATTGGTGCCGTGGGCGGAACTGGGGATCAGGCAGACGTTCCTGTGGCCCTCGCCGCCGGCCGCCTGGTAGCGGCGGATGGCGATCAGCCCGGCGTACTCGCCCTGGGCTCCGGAGTTGGGCTGCATGGAGATGCGGTCGTAGCCGGTGATCTCCTCCAGGAAGGCGGAGAGTTCACCGATCATCTGCTGGTAGCCTGCCACTTGGTCGCGGGGCACGAAGGGGTGCACGTTGGCGAACTCCGGCCAGCTGATGGGGAGCATCTCGCTGGTGGCGTTGAGCTTCATGGTGCACGAGCCCAGCGGGATCATCGCATGGGCCAGCGAGAGGTCCTTGTTCTCCAGACGCTTGAGGTAGCGCAGCATCTCTGTCTCGCTGCGGTAGCGGTGGAAGGTCGGGTGAGTGAGAAAGTCCGAGTCGCGCCGGCATGCGGAGGGAATACCGCTTGCGCCTTCGGCCAGCGCTCGCTCGTCCAGCGCCGCCACCGAAAGGCCGTGTTCCTCGCCGAGCAGCACATCGAAGAGGACATCGAGGTCCTGGGTGGTGGTGGTCTCATCGAGGCTGACCCCAACGTCACCGCCCGCAAAGTAGCGCAGGTTGATCTCGCGTGTCAGGGCTCGGCCGTGGAGCTTGCCGGCATCCACCCCGGTCAGGCGGAGGGTGTCAAACCAGCTGTCATGCACGAGTGCAATCCCCTTCTCCTCGAGACCCAGCGCCAGCAGGGTGGTCAGGCGGTGGATGCGCCCGGCGATGGTGCGCAGCCCCTCGGCGCCATGGTAAACCGCATAGAAGCCGGCGATGTTGGCCAGCAGCGCCTGGGCGGTACAGATGTTGGACGTGGCCTTTTCGCGGCGGATATGCTGCTCGCGGGTCTGCATCGCCATGCGCAGGGCCTGGCCACCGTGGCTGTCCCTGGAGACGCCGATGATGCGCCCCGGGATCGAGCGCTTGAGCTTATCGGTGGTGGCGAAGAAGGCCGCATGTGGCCCGCCGAAGCCCATGGGCACCCCGAAGCGCTGGGTAGAGCCGACCACGATGTCGGCGCCCAGCGCGCCGGGCTCGGTGAGCAGTACCAGGCTCATGATATCGGCGGCCACGCAGGTCATGATGCCGCGCTCGGTCGCATCGGCCAGCAGCGGCGCCAGGTCGTGGACCTCACCGCTTTCGCCCGGATACTGCAGCAGTGCCCCGAAGGCATCCGTTTCGGCGAGCTGTTCGGCGGGCGCCACCACCAGTTCGAAGCCAAAGTAGGCTGCCCGGGTGCGCACCACGTCGAGCGTCTGGGGCAGGACATCATCGGCGACGAAGAAGACCCCGCTCTTCGCCTTCTTGTTGGCCCGCCTGCACAGGGCCATGGCTTCGGCAGCGGCGGTAGCCTCGTCGAGCAGGGAGGCGTTGGCAAGCGCCATGCCGGTGAGGTCCATGACCATCTGTTGGAAGTTGAGCAACCCCTCCAGGCGGCCCTGGGAGATCTCCGGCTGGTAGGGGGTGTAGGCGGTGTACCAGCCCGGGTTCTCCAGCACGTTGCGCTGGATCACAGAGGGCAGGTGGGTGCCGTAGTAACCCTGGCCGATGTAGCTCTTGAACACCCGGTTCTGGCGCGCCAGGCGCCGCAGGTAGTCGAGCGCCTCTGCCTCGCTCCTCGGCGGGTCCAGGTCGAGCTCGCGGCCCAGGCGAATGTCGGTGGGTACGGTGCGCCGGATCAGCGCGTCCAGGCTCTCCATATCGAGGGTGGCCAGCATGGCGGCGACATCGTCCCGACCCGGGCCATTATGGCGCTGGAGGAAGTCGTCGTGAGCGGCCAGGTCGGACAGGCGGCGAGTGTCGATCGGCATGGGAAGCACCGTAGCGTGGTCGGGGCCGTCGCGGGGACGACGCGGGTGATGGAAGCCATGCCCCGGCCAGGTCGGCCGGGGCGGCGAGCAAGGGACGTCGGCTCAGTCGTCGGCCTGGGCCACGGCGGCATAGCCGTCGGCGTCTAGCAGGTCGTCGAGCTGGGCGCTGTCTTCGAGGCGCACCTTCAGGATCCAGCCGCCCTCATAGGGGGCCTCGTTGAGGGTCTCGGGCGCATCCTCGAGGGCTTCGTTCACGGCGATGATGTCGCCGGCCACCGGGGCATAGAGGTCGGAGGCGGCCTTGACCGACTCGACTACCCCGAACTCTTCCTTGAGGGTAAGGGTGCGTCCCACCTCGGGCAGTTCGACAAAGACCACATCGCCCAGCGCCTGCTGGGCGTGGTCGCTGATGCCGATGGTCACGGTGCCGTCACCGTTGTCCTGCACCCATTCGTGGCTGTTGGCGTAGCGAAGGTTGGCGGGAATTGAGCTCATCGGAATTTCCTATACGAAAAAGGTTTTCGGGATTCGCAAATGCTAACGCCATTGGCGGCGTTTGGCGAGTCCGCTCGGCCGTGGGTGGGCCAGGCGCCCGCCTTCAAGGGTGGTCCGATGAGGGCGTTTCGTCCAACTGGGAAGTTTGGCCAGTAGGAAACCGCCGCCTGGCCAGCGCCGTGCTGCAGCGGAGGCGGGGTTACGGCGATGCGGGTCGATCGGGCTATTCTGCAGGAGTGCGTCGCAGCGGAGGGACTCTGTTGGGTTTCGGATTGGAAACTTGTTTCGTTGGGTATCATCAGGAGCGGCGATAGTGCCTTTGCCTGGGTGGAGTCATGGTGGCAAGATTCGCTATCTTAGGCGTTTTTGATTTGCTGATCCTGTGAACAATGCCATATCCAACGATATTATCATCTGGCATTGTGCCGCGATGACGGTAAACCACCACGACAAGCACAAGCGTACAGGGAGATTCACGTGGAAACCTTGAACACACTCTTCGGGGCCATCAACGCCGTGGTCTGGGGACCGCCGATGCTCATCCTGCTGCTGGGGGTGGGTCTGTATCTCCAGATCGGCCTCAAGCTGATGCCGATTCGCAAGCTGGGAACTGGCTTCAAGCTGATGTGGCAGGGGCGGGACGAAAAACACACTCCGGACGGCAAGCCGAAGACCGACGATGATGGCGAGATTTCGCCTTTCAATGCCCTGATGACGGCCCTCTCAGCCACCATTGGTACCGGTAACATCGCCGGGGTGGCGACGGCCATTGCCCTGGGCGGCCCGGGGGCGGTGTTCTGGATGTGGATCACCGCCCTGGTAGGGATGGCCACCAAGTTTGCCGAGGCGGTGCTGGCGGTGCGTTATCGGGAGACCGACAGCACCGGCTTCCACGTCGGCGGCCCCATGTTCTACATCAAGAACGGTCTGGGCAAGAAATGGTTATGGCTCGGTGGCGCCTTCGCCTTCTTCGGTGCCGTGGCGGCCTTCGGCATCGGCAACACCGTGCAATCCAACTCGGTGGCCGACGCCATGGATAGCACCTTCAATATTCCCCATTGGCTCACCGGCGTGGTGATCATGGTGCTCGCCGCCATGGTGATCCTCGGCGGCATCAAGCGGATCGCCAAGGTGGCGGGCAAGTTGGTGCCCATCATGGGCATCCTCTATGTCCTGGCGGGCATCCTGGTGCTGATCCTCAATGCCGGTCAGCTCGGTGATGCCTTCAGCATGATCTTCTATTACGCCTTCAACCCTCACGCCGCCATGGGCGGCTTCGCCGGTGCGGCGGTGATGGCGGCGATTCGCTTTGGCGTGGCCCGCGGCATCTTCTCGAACGAGGCGGGTCTGGGGAGTGCACCCATTGCCCACGCCGCGGCGAAGACGAAAAATCCGGTGCGTCAGGGGCTGATCGCCATGCTCGGCACCTTCATCGACACCATCATCGTCTGCACCATCACCGCCCTGGTGATCCTTACCGCCACGGTGTGGGTCGAGGGAGAGGCGGGCGCCTCGCTGACCGCGCTTTCCTTCGATGCGGCGCTACCCGGCTTCGGCAACGAGATCGTCTCCCTGGCGCTGGCGGTCTTCGCCTTTACTACCATCCTGGGCTGGTCCTTCTACGGCGAGAAGTGTTTCCAGTTCCTGTTCGGCACCCGTTCGATCATGCTCTACCGGGTATTGTTCGTGCTGGCCATTCCGCTGGGCGCCATGGCGCAGCTGGGCTTCATCTGGCTGATGGCGGATACCTTCAATGCCATGATGGCGATCCCCAACCTGATCGCCCTGGCGCTACTTTCGCCGGTGGTCTTCAAGTTGACCCGTGACTATTTCGACGGCAAGGATGTTCTCCCCGGCGAGAAGCTCGACCACGACAGGGGTTAAATGCCTGGCCATGGCCGGTCACCCAAAGAGGCAAATCAGATGAGCGAACTCAAGCGAACGCCGCTGTACGATCTGCATGAGGAACTGGGTGCCAAGCTGGTGCCCTTCGCCGGCTACGCGATGCCGGTGCAGTATCCGTTGGGCGTCAAGAAGGAGCATGAGCATACCCGCAGCGCCTGTGGCCTGTTCGATGTCTCCCATATGGGTCAGCTGCTGTTGCGTGGCCCGACACCCGCCGAGGCGCTGGAAACCCTGGTGCCGGCGGATATCGTCGGTCTCCAGGAGGGCTGGCAGCGCTATGCGCTCTTCACTTCCGAGGAGGGGGGCATTCTTGACGACCTGATGGTGGTCAACGCCGGTGACCATCTCTATCTGGTGGTCAACGCTGCCTGCAGGGACCAGGATATTGCCCACCTCAGGCGCGGGCTCTTTGAGGGGCACGAGATCGAAGTGGTCGATCGTGGGCTATTGGCCCTTCAAGGGCCCCAGGCCGCCGAGGTCATGGGGCGGCTGTGTCCCGAGGCCTGTCAGATGGTGTTTATGCAGCATGGCCGCTTCGAGATCGATGGCATCTCGGTATGGGTCAGCCGCAGTGGCTATACCGGCGAGGACGGTTTCGAGATCTCGGTGCCCGCCGATCAGGCAGAGGTGCTGGCCCGTCGCCTGCTCGATGAGCCCGAGGTAGAGGCGATTGGCCTGGGTGCCCGGGACTCCCTGCGACTCGAGGCAGGACTCTGCCTCTATGGCCATGATATCGATACCCAGACCACACCAGTGGAGGCGGGGCTGATCTGGGCCATCGGCAAGCCGCGCCGGCGCGGCGGCGAGCGGGCCGGCGGTTTCCCCGGGGCTGATGTGGTGCTGCACCAGGTGGAGGCAAGGGACCATCAGCGCAAGCGGGTTGGCTTGCTCGGCGAAGGCCGTGCGCCGGTGCGAGAGGGCGCCGAGCTGTTCGACGCCCAGGGCAATGCCATCGGCGTGGTCACCTCCGGCGGTTTCGGCCCCAGCGTGGGCAAGCCGGTGGCCATGGGCTATGTGGCCATTGAAGCGGCCGAGATCGGCACCGGTATCCAGGCGGAGGTGCGCGGCAAGCGATTGCCGATGACGGTCACCAAGATGCCCTTCGTGGCCCCAGGTTACCATCGTGGCTGAGTGACGCAGCACCGCCAAGAACGCCAAATGGCCGCCCTAGGGCGGCCATTTGGCGTTGGGGACGTCTGGCAGCCCCTTTTATACCGTTATCTTCCAGTGATCGACACGTGTCGATGAAGCGATAGGTCTCTCAGCGGTCGATGACCCGACGGAAGGTCAGACTGATGCGCAGCCCGGGGAGTCGCCGTGGCAGCAACGCATGTTGCAGCTCACGCTGCACCCCCGACCCCATGACCAGCAGGCTGTCGTGGGGCAGCCAGACGTTGAAGGCCGAGGCATTCCGGTGCTTCCAGCGAAAGCGCAGCGGACGTTCTCCCCCCAGGCTAACCGCGGCGATAATCGGGTCGGGGCCGAGTTCGGGCTCATCATCGCTGTGCCAGCCCATGCGCTCCTCGCCACCGTCATAGCGGTTGAGCAGCACGCTGTTGAAGCGGCATCGGGTGCCCGCCCCGGCCATGGCGGCGATGACCCTCTCTTTCACCTCGGCGACGACCGGATGCCAGGGCTCGGGTAGGAAATCGCGGCCGGAGTAGCGGTAGCGGGCGTCGGGGTCCCCCATCCATACCTGGCTACGCGGGATGCGGTGTTCGCGGCCGTAGAGGCGCAGGACAGGACGCTGCCAGGCAAGCTCGGCATCCAGCGTCTCAAGTAGCCCCCTGGCGTCGGGTTCGCCCAGCAGGGGCGTCGCAAGCCACAGGGGCGGGGCGTTGAGCAGGGTCTCGGTTGGCATCGCTCAAGGATGCCACGCCGAACCTCAGCCGACGAGGGCCAGACTGCCCCAGGCGAACAGAAACCCCATAAGGGCGCCGGCCACCACATCGCTCAGGTAGTGCAGGCCGAGTCCGACCCGGGAAAGGGCGATCAGCGCCACCAGGGGTATCAGCCAGGGCGCCAGCCACGGCAGGTGGCTGGCGCAGAGTGTCAGAAACATTACCGCATGCAGGGTATGCCCACTAGGGAAGCTGTAGCGGTCCCGCGCCGGCTCACTGCAGCGCACATTGCCGACGAAGGTGATGAAGGGTCGCTCGCGACAAAGGCGGGTCTTCACCAGGCGATAGACAGCGATGGCCGCCAGAGACGTCAGGAGGTACTGGGTCAGGTACTGCCAGCCACCCGTCTCGTGGAGCAGTGGCTGTGCCATCACCAGCGCCACCCAGATGGGCCAGTCGCCGAGCCTGCTGGCCAGGCGCAGGAGGACAAGCCAGGGCCGGTAAAGATTTAGCCGTCCGATGCGTTGGCATAGCCGCCACTCCAGCAGGTCGAGGCGGTCAAGCAGGGCGGGGGCGCGAGGTTGCATGGCGTATCTCCCGGGCGTGGTCGAGGGTCGCGAGGAAGGTGTCGGTCATCGCTGGCCAGGTATAGTCAAGGGCATGCTGACGAGCGTAACGACCCAGGCGAGCCCGCCGTGCCGGCTGCTGGCAGAGGGTGACGGCGGCCTGGCAAAAGCCATTGGCGTCATCTATTGCCAGCGCCATGCCGCTCTGGTCGTGATCGATGAGCTCGGCGCCGGCGGCATGGCGGAACGCGACGGGAGCCAGGCCGCTGGCCATGGCCTCGAGCAGCACATTGCCCCAGGTCTCGGAGAGCGAGGGAAACAGGAATAGGTCGGCGCTGGCGTAGTGACGGGCCAGTGCTTCGGGAGGAATGAAGCCGGTGAAGCGGGCGCCGGGCAGTGCCGCTTCAAGGGCGCTGCGTCCGGGGCCGTCGCCTACAATGACAATCCGGGCATCGGGACGGGCGTCGCTCAGTGCCACGCAGCTTTCACGCAGCAGTGCCAGGTTCTTCTCCGGGGCCAGGCGGCCAACGTGCAGGACCACCGGGGTGTGGTCGTCGGCGCCCCACTGCTGGCGAAGCGCCGGGTCGCGATGGGCCGGTGAGAAGCGTTCGCCGTCGATGCCGCGAGCCATGACGCGGACGCCCATGAAGCCATCTGCCATCAGCGCTTTGGCCTGCTGGTGTGTCGGCACCAGGGTGGCCTCGCTACGGTTGTGGAAGGTGCGCAGCCGGCGGCGCACCAGGCCGCTCAGCCAGGGAACGCCATAGTCATGACAGTAATGGTCGAAATTGGTGTGCCAGCCGGCCACGCTGGGGATGGCCAGGCGCGTGGCGACACTCTGGGCTGACCAGCCTAGTGGCCCCTGAGTGGCAAGATAGATGACATCGGGGCGTTGCTCGCGCCAGAAGCGCTGCAGGCAGCGCGCGGCAGGCAGCCCCAGGCGCACTGCGGGGTAACCGGGCAGTGAGACGCCGCGCAGCCTGATTTCCGCTTCCATGCCGGCGGTGCGCGGAAGGGAAGGGACTGCCGGGGCAGGCCGCACCAGTTGCAGACGGTGGCCACGGCACAGGACCTCCCGGCTCAGGTGGCCAAGCGTATGGGCGACACCGTTGATATCGGGCGCCCAGGTCTCACTGACCAGACAGATGCGCATGACAATCCCCATTTGTCGCGGGCCCGACGTGGGCCCCGTCAGCTAGCGAGGATCTCAGGAGGGTATGACAGGGCGGCGACGCGATCGTGAATGGAAGGTGACAGTGGCCAGGGTCGGCTCAGCGCAGCACACGTTGCGGGTCGATTGGCTTGCCGCCGTGGCGCAGGTCAAAGAGCAGATCGTAGCGCTCGGTGGAGTTGCTCAAGCCCACCTCACAGACGGGGGTGCCGCGGCTGACACGTTCGCCGTCGGTCACGAGCAGCTCTTCGCAGAGGGCATAGACGCTCTGCAGGTTGTCGGCGTGGTGGACGATCACTACCTTGCCGAGCTGACGCATCTCATCGGCGAAGCGCACATCGCCATCGGCCACGGCCCGGGCCTGGGCACCGCGTTCACCGGCCAGCAGCATGGGTTGCAGGGTGTCCCGGTCGTCGGTGCCGAAGCGTCGCACGATACGGTAGTCGGCGAGGGGCCAGGGCCATTGGCGAGCGGAGGCGGGCAGGTCGCCGGGGTCCGGAAGGCGGGCAGGTGTCGCCGCGGGGCTGGGGGAACTGGTGCCGGCGCTCGAGCCTGAGGTGCCGCTGCCTGAGGTGCTGCTGCCGGATAGCGGGACCTGAACCATCTGCCCGACACGCAGTGCGGTCGGTTCGATCCCGGGGTTGGCGGCCGCGAGTCGTCCAGCTCGCGTGTTGAAGCGCCGCGCAATGCTGGAGTAGGTGTCGCCGGGTCTTACCTGGTAGCGATAGGGGCCACCCGAAGGGGCGCGCTCCTGCTGGGTGGGCATCAGCAGCTTCTGTCCGACGGCCAGACGGTGGGGGTCGATGTCGGGATTGAAGCGCTGCAGGCGCGCTAGCGGAACGTCGCCACGCCGGGCGATCTCGCCCAGGGTGTCGCCGCGCTGGACGGTGATCCAGGTATCCTGGCCGCCCGCGTCGGGGGCACGTTCGGTGGGGGATTCCGATCGCGAGGCGCACCCGGCAAGCAGCATCACCATCAGCAAGAACGCGAGAGCGCGTCGTCCTTTTCCTGCCACAGGGCGTTCAGCCATGAGTGGAAGCGTTCCTTGTAGTCCGGGTCGTCATAGTCTCCCTCGCGCATCCAGGCGGGAATCTCGAGACGCCTGGCCGACAGCACCACGCGACCCTCTCGCCCGCAGAGGAAGCCCCAGAAGGTGGGGTCGGGGTTGTCGTAGTGAAGCGTCACGTCGAGGATACCACCCAGGCGGTCACCGAGCAGGTTCAGGACCTGGGCGATGCCCCCCGCCCGGGGACGCAGCAGGTGCCTGTAAGGCGATTCCTGGGCGGCATGCTTGGCAAGAGAGAAGCGGGTTCCTTCCACGAAGTTGTAGATGGCGATAGGGCGCTCCTGAGCATGGCGGCACATGCGTTCGGTGGCCTCCCGGTCGCGGCGGGCCAGGTGGGGGTGGCGCTCACGCTGCTCGCGGGATAAGCGGCGCAGCATGGGAAACTCCATGGCCCAAAAGGCCAGGCCCACGATGGGCACCCATATCAATTGGCGCTTGACGAAGAAGTGCGGCATGGGAATGCGCCGGTGCAAGGCCAGGAATAGCAGAAAGATGTCGGTCCAACTGCGGTGGTTGGAGAGCACCAGCCACCACTGGTCGCGGGAGAGACCGTCGGGAAGCTGCATCTCGAGCCGAGGGTTGAGCCAGTGACGCATCCACCAGAGATTGCTGCCCACCCAGTTGAGTGCCACCCAGTTGAGGCCCTTGAGCACTCGTCGCCGCAAGCGACGCCCGGGTGTGATCAGCTTGACCAGGGTCAGAAGAATAAGGGGAACGCCCCAGAGGACGGTGGTCAAGATTAGCAGCAAGCTGCTGACGACACCCTTGAGGGCCGGCATGCGTCTCTCCCTTGGCGGCGGGTCCCAGGTCCCAGAATTCGGTAATGCTAAAGGATCGGGGCGGGGCTGCCCAGTGATCCTGGTCAGCGAGCGGGGCAGCCCTCGGGCGGCACGATGGTTTCTTCGAGCACCTGGCGCAGGGCGAGTGCCGCCGCCGAGAGCTCGCCATGGGTGATCATCCCCACGTCGCGCTCAATAGTGGGGGAGGTCAGGGGTAGGCAGCGCGCGCCCAACTCCTCCATCTGTTGGCGGCACAGAGAGGGCACGGCACTGACACCCAGACCACTGGCCACCATCCGGCCGACGGTAGCCAGTTGGTGGCTCTCGAAAGCCGTCGGCAGGCCGATGCCTTGACGCTGAAGCTGCTGCTCCAGCAATCGGCGCACCATGGAAGGCCGCTGCAGGGCGATGAAGTCGTGGGTCAGCAGGGTATTCCACTCCAGGTAGGGGTGGCGGGCCAGCAGAGAGTCAGGCGGCACCACGGCGACGAAGCGGTCGCTGAACAGCCTCGTAAAGCAGAGGCTGCCGATGGCCTCTGGCTCGAAGGCGATGCCCAGCTCGACTTGCCGATTGCGAACCATGTCGATGACCTGCTCGTTGATGACGTCGTGTACCGTGATGTTGACTCGCGGGTGGCGCTGGCGAAACGCCATCAGTGCCGGGGGTAGCAGGTTGCTGGCAAAAGAGGGCATGGTGGCCACGGCTAGCCGCCCCAGCTGCAGGGTGAAGCGCTGGCGCAGCAGTTCCTCGGTGTTGTCCCACTCTGCCAGCAACCGTTTGGCCAGCGGCAGCAGGGATTCTCCCTCGGGGGTGAGCCTCACGCTGCGGGTGCTGCGTATCAGCAAGCGCCCACCGAGGCTCTCCTCGAGCCCCTTGATGGCCAGGCTCAGCGCCGGCTGGGAGAGATGTAGCCGCTCACAGGCCTGGGTGAAGCTAAGGGTCTGGGCCACCGCGAGGAAGGCGCGAAGCTGTTTGACGGTCATCGGCATGCTACCAAGGTCAAATTTATAGGATTGGAAAATCAATTGATAAAAAAAACAAACTTAACAAATATATGGGCAGAGATAACACTGGGGCGACCGTGTCCCCGTGACCCGCTATCCTTCATCCGTTAGACCCATCCACAACAACACGAGGCGCCACTATGTCCGGATTCGACAAACGCGTGAACTCCTATGAAGAGGCCATGGAAGGCATCGAAAGCGGCATGACCGTGGTTGCCGGCGGCTTCGGCCTCTGCGGCATCCCCGAGAATCTGATTGCCGAAATCAAGCGCCGGGCCGTCAAGGACCTGACGGTGATCTCCAACAACTGCGGCGTGGACGGTTTCGGTCTGGGCCTGCTGCTGGAAGACAAGCAGATTTCCCGTTTCTATGCTTCCTACGTCGGGGAGAATGCCCTGTTCGAGCAGCAGATGCTCAACGACGAGATCGAGGTGATCCTGACCCCGCAAGGCACCCTGGCCGAGAAGATGCGTGCCGGCGGCGCCGGGATCCCCGCTTTCTACACCGCCACGGGTTACGGCACGCCCATCGGTGATGGCAAGGAAGTGCGTGAGTTCGACGGTCGTCACTATATCCTCGAGGAGGCGTTCCACGCCGACTACGCCATCGTCAAGGGCTGGAAGGCCGATCGCTACGGGAACGTGATTTACCGCGACACCGCTCTGAATTTCAATCCCCTGGCCGCCACCTGCGGCAAGGTCACCGTGGTGGAGGTCGAGGAGATCGTCGAGCCCGGTGAGCTCAAGCCGGACCAGATCCACACGCCGGGCATCTACGTCGACCGCATCATCCAGGGCACCTTCGAGAAGCGAATCGAGAAGCGCACCGTCCACCAGGGCTGATGGCGCATTCGGCTGGCTGATTACAGGCTTCTCACTCGAACACAAGAGGCAACAAGATGGCACTGACTCGCGAACAGATGGCGCAGCGCGTGGCGCGCGAACTCGAAGACGGTTTCTACGTCAATCTGGGCATCGGCATCCCGACACTGGTGGCCAACTATGTCCCCGAAGGCATCGATGTCATGATGCAGTCCGAGAACGGCCTGCTGGGCATGGGGCGCTTCCCCACCGAGGAAGAAGTCGACCCGGATATGATCAATGCCGGTAAGCAGACCGTTACCGCCCGCCCGGGAGCGGCGATCTTCGATTCGGCGGAATCCTTTGCCATGATCCGCGGTGGCCACGTGGACCTGACCGTGCTGGGCGCCTTCGAAGTGGACCAGGAGGGCAATATCGCTTCCTGGATGGTTCCCGGCAAGCTGATCAAGGGTATGGGGGGCGCCATGGACCTGGTGGCGGGTGCCGAGAATATCATCTGCACTATGACCCACGCCTCCAAGCATGGCGAATCCAAGCTGCTCGAGAAGTGCAACCTGCCGCTGACCGGTGCGGGCTGCATCAATCGAGTGCTGACCGACCTGGCCTATCTGGAGATCAAGGATGGCGCCTTCCATCTCAAGGAGCGCGCCCCCGGCGTCTCCGTCGAGGAGATCGTCGAGAAAACCGCTGGCAAGCTGGTGGTTCCGGATAATGTGCCGGAGATGACCTTCGACGCCTGACCTCGGCGCAGGGTAGACGATTTGGCGGCCCGGACATGACGTCCGGGCCGCTGTCGTCGGCAAGGTGAGACATCGCCCCGCCGGGGGTGCCGGTGTCAGGAGAGTTCGCAGCGGGTGTGGTGGGGCAGCAATAGCTCCACGGCACGTTCGTGGTTGGCGGATACTTCCTTCTGCACCAACGCCAGGCCACCGAGCTCGATGCGGTGTTCGTCACCCTCGGCGAAGGCGAGGCGTTGTGAGCAGGTGGGGTAGAAGCGGTAGTTCAGCAGGGGCGAAATCGGGAAGATGCCGCGGTGGCGGTCGGGGTTGCCGTTCAGTCCCGTCTGGCGCAGCTGTTGATCCAGGACGTCGAGGGGGTGGCCCAGGCGCTCACAGTCGAAACCGGCATGGTGCAGGCGCGGTCCTGTCACTGAGAGAAGGCCGGCCAGCGGGTGAGCTTGGCTGAGGGCGAGGTAGGTAGACCAGTCTGGCATCGGCCATGGACGGCCACGACACAGCAGGTTCTGGCCGCGACGGTCCTCTCGCGGCGCCTGGGCGACCAGCGTCTCGAGTCGCTGTCTGGGCTGGCGCGACAAGGTGCCCAGCTGCAGTTCGCCGAGCACCAGCCAGGGACCATCATCGGGGGGTGAGAGCAGAGTCAACAGCAGGCCGCGATCGGCCATGGCATGGCGGTGGCGTGGGCGGTAGCCAAGGTGGGCGAGAGACGTCAGCAGGGCTTCCATGCCGAAGGGCCCGTAGTTCAGGGTGAGCAGCGCCAGATATTCGGCCGGTGTCTCCACCGGCCATAAGCGCAGCCCGGCGACCTCGGGGTGCTGGTGTACGTAGTCCAGCCATAGTTGCTGGACGAACTCTTCCCTCTGCATCGTTGCGCTTCCCTTGTCGTGATGCTGGCGGGAAGTATAGGCAGCGGGCTGGTCAGACCTTTCAACGCCCGTACCACGGTCGCCGATTCAGCGAATGGGGAAGCGGGGTTACCGAGGCTCGGCGGCACCCAGCAGATTGTGAGTGCGGACGTATTGATCGAACTCGGTGAAACCACCGATGGGTGTCCGATCGACGAATATCTGGGGGACGGTGTGGACCGGCTTGCCGATTGTCTTCTCGAGGTCGGCCTTGGTGATGCCCTCGGCCTGGATATCAACGTACCTGACTTCCTCGGTGGCGCCGACATCCTCCAGCCGCTCGGCTAGCTCCTTCGCAAACACGCAGAAGGGGCAGCCGGGGCGGCCAAAAATAGTCACGTTCATGGTGAAGCTCCTGGTCGCCATGGGGTGCATGGACAAGGTGAAATCGAAAAACGTACAAGATTGTGAAGGATGGCGTTGGCAAAGGCCAATAGCACTCGTCAAGCGATGCCATTGGGGGTCGCTATCGTCAGGGGGAGGCCCAGGAGCCGTCCAGTTCGCCAACGTCGGCCCGGCGCAACAGGGCGCCCAGTTTGCGGTGGATGCCGGGTGACGTGACCAGCAGGTTCTCGCCGTAGAGGTCCTCGAGCAGACCGGTGGGGCAGGGGTAGAGGTGGCCGACGGTGGCACCCGCCTCTCGGGCGATCAGCCAGCCGGCGGCGAAGTCCCAGGGCGAGACACTCTCGTAGTAGGCGTCGAGGCGTCCACAGGCCACATCGCAGAGGTCCAGCGCGGCGGAACCATTGCGACGCACGTCCTGGCAGTGGTCGAGCACCGCAGCCAGACGCCGCATCAGCGGTGGGCGGCTGTCGCGACGATAGGGGAAGCCGGTACCCACCAGGGCATGTGTCAGCTCATTGCGCCGGCTGGCCAGGATAGGGGCTCCATTGCAGTAGGCCCCCTGGCCGTCTGCGGCCGTGAAGGTCTCGCCCAGGAAGGGGGCATGGACCACGCCCACCCTGACCCGTCCAGCGTTTACCCAAGCGATGGAGACCGCGACATGGTGCAAGCCCTGGGCGAAGTTGACGGTGCCGTCGATGGGGTCCACCACCCATAGGGGGGCCGCGCTGGACAGTTCGCTGCGGTCCGGTGCGAGCTCCTCGCTGAGCCTCGCCTCGTCGGGAAAGACCGCCTTGAGGCGCTCGGTGATGCGGGTGTCGACCGCCAGATCGACATCCGTGACCAGCTCTTGGCCGGGCTTGTAGCGGTGCCCGAATGTCTGGCGGCGGCGAGCCTCGATTATCATCTCGCCGGCCTCGCGGGCGATGTCGATGGCCTCTTCGAGGCGCTCGCCGTCGGTCATGGGGAAGCTCCCTGGCGGTATAGGTTTCGTCAGCTTAGCAGGCTAGGCTCTCGCCGGCTTCGGGGCGCCGCCGTTATAATGTATGCCCTCGATCCGGGAGAGCATCATGCAGGCATTGACCCCCGAACAGTATGCCCGGCTGAGCGACCTGGCTGAGGCCTGGACGCATCGTCATCTCAAAGCCGCCAAGGCAAGGCCTCACTTCAATCCCCGGCTGGGGGCCGATGCCCTCTGCTTCCAACGCCTTGATGACGCCGCACCCGGCGATCAGCTGATTGGCGCTCTGGTCACTCCCGTCTCGCTGTGGCTGGCGATGGTTCCGGCCGCGGCCGGGGCGCCGCGACCCGTGGCGGGGGCCCGCTGTCACATCGCCCTCCCTTCGGGACACTATACGCTCGAGGCTTGTCATTTCGATGACCGACACTGGTGCTGGCGTTGCGAGCTGCTCGATGACCTCTCCGATCTGCCTGACCGCCAGGCGGCCAGCCGCCTGGCTCAGCAGCTGATGGAGAGGGTGATGGCGCCGGGACCGGCGAGGTGAGGTGGCGCCCGGTGAGCCGGCACCTTATGCTGGGCGGGTCTGCACTCGTCGACACGTTAGCCATCAATTTAGGAGTCGTCCATGACAGCGTCTGCCACTTTTACACCCCGCGTCGCCCTGATCACCGGTACCAGCAGCGGCATCGGTGAGGCGGTAGTGCGTCACTTCTGCGAACAGGGCCATCAGGTGCTGGCGGTAGACTTTAACCCGGCGGGCCAAGAGGTCGCCGAGCGGGCCGGGGCTGCCTTCTTCAAGGCCGATCTTACCGACGGCGAGGCGTGCAAGGCAGCGGTCGCCGAAGCGGTCAAGCGATTTGGCCGGGTGGATATCCTGGTCAACAATGCCGGGATTCAGCACGTTGCGCCCATCGAGGAGTTCCCCGAGGCCAAATGGCGTCAGATTATCGACCTGATGCTCACCGCCCCTTTCCTGCTCACCCAGGCGGTCTGGCCTTCCATGCGCGAGAACGGCTGGGGGCGAGTGATCAATATTGCCTCGGTGCATGCCCAGGTGGCCTCGCCGGGTAAGTCGGCCTACATCAGCGCCAAGCACGGCATGATCGGCCTGACAAAGACCGCGGCTCTGGAGGGAGGTCCCCAGGGCATCACCGCCAATGCCATCTGCCCCGCCTACGTCAAGACGCCGCTGGTGGACAACCAGATCGCCGATCAGGCGAAGATGCACGGCATGGAGGAGCAGGAGGTGATCGAGCAGATCATGCTCAAGAATGCTGCCGTCAAGCGGTTGATCGAACCCTCCGAAGTGGCCGAGCTGGTCGCCTATCTGGCCTCCGACTCCGCCGGCGCCGTCACCGGCTCGAGCTGGAACATCGACTTGGGGTGGACAGCTCAGTAACGCCCTTCGGGCAGCGCCTAGCTGCAAGCGCCTAGCGCCCAGCCGCTTGGTGACGGGCGGCTGATTCGAGGTCTATGGGAATCCGCTTGATGCCTGAGAGCCAGCAGGATTATCCTGAGGCGCTAGGCGCTAGGCGCTAGGCGCTAGGCGCTAGGCGCTAGGCGCTAGGCGCTCTTACCGCCGTACCGGCCGCTTCTGCAGCTTGCGCTGCAGGGTGCGTCGGTGCATTCCCAGGGCACGGGCGGTGGCCGAGATGTTGCCGTCGTGCTCCTGAAGCACCTTCTGGATATGCTCCCAGGCGATGCGGTTGATCGACGGCGGCTGCTCGGCCACCTCGATCTCCGGGTCGCCGGTCTCCTTGTGAAAGGCGGCCAGGACCTCGTCGGCATCCGCGGGCTTGCACATGTAATTCACCGCGCCGAGTTTTATCGCTTCCACCGCGGTGGCTATGCTCGAGTAGCCGGTCAGCACCACTACCCGGCACTCGGGGACGATTTCCAGAAGTTCGGGTAGAAGCTTGAGGCCGGAGTCGTTCTCCAGCTTGAGGTCGAGGGTGGCAAGGTCGGGGCGTAGCCGGTGGGCCAAGGCCAGCGCCTGCTCGGCGTCATGGGCCACCAGCACCTCGAAGCCGCGGCGGCGCATGGCGCGGTCCAGTACGTGGCAGAACATCTCGTCATCGTCGATGATCAGGAGGCGTTGGGGGGGCTCGTGCTCTTGCATGGTGTCCTCGTGTGCATGGGCGGCGGTGCGTCAGCCCTCGGGCTGGCGGCGGGGCAGCACTACCTCGGTGAGGGTGCCGCCCTGCGGGTGATTGTAGAGGCTGACGCCGCCGTCGAAACGGTTGATGGTGGCGTGGGTCAGAAACAGGCCAATGCCAAGGCCCTTGCTCTTGGTGGAGACGAAGGTATCGCCCAGCTGGTCGGCAATGCCCAGGGCGACACCAGGGCCGTGGTCCCGGATATCGATCTCCACTTCATCATCATTCCAGTCCAGGTCGATGAGGATGTTGTCGGGGTTGGCGTCTGCGGCATTGTTGAGCAGGTTGGTCAGCGCCTGATCCAGGGTGGTGTCGACCGAGATCCAGGGGCGGCCACGGCGCTCGGCTACCTCGAGGCGGTGGCTGACGTCCGGGCGCAGTACCAGCCAGCGTTGCACCACGCCGCTCAGCCAGTGCTCGGCGTCGCACACCTGGGGTTCCCCCATGCGCCGACGGTCAGCGCTCTCTACCAGCTGGCGCAGCCGCGCCTTGCAGGTGTCCACCTGCTGGCGCAGCAGCTCCAGGTCCTTCTGCAGCAGTGGGTTGTCCCGAGCGTCATCGCGCATCTCCGAAAGCAGTACCGCCATGGTCGAAAGCGGTGTGCCCAGCTCGTGGGCGGTGCCCGCCGCCTGGGTGGCCACGGCGAGGACCTGCTCGTTGCGCAGGGCTGACTCGCGAGTGCGAGACAGGGCCTGCTCCCGGCTGCGCAGTGCATGGGCCATCTTGTAGATGAAGAAGGTCACCAGGCCCGCCGAGAGTCCAAAGTTCAGCCACATGCCCAGGACATGCAGATCGATGGCATGGTCCGAGTGGTGACCATGCGTCAGCTGCGGCACCGTCGCATGAAAGCCCATCAGAAAGGTATAGGCCAACATGGCACTGATGGCGATGATCCAGGCAAAGCGCCAGGGCAGTGTGGCGGCGGCGATGGTCACCGGCACGAGGTAGTAGTTGATAAAGGGGTTGCTCGACCCGCCGGTGAAATAGAACAGCAGGGTAAGGCCCGCGACATCGGCCAGCAAGTGGGCCAGATACTCTGCATGGGTCACGGCCCAGTGGCGCCCCAGGCGCCACCAGGTGGCCAGGTTAATCAGCGCCATGGCCAACACGACGCTGATCACTGCGGTCACATCCAGCTGAAAGTCGAGCAGTTCCACACCGATGATGATGCCGGCCAGAAACCCCGTCCAGGTAATGCCGCGGACGATGGTCAGCCGCACGAGATTGCGGTTGGGAGTGGAAAGCGGCAGGGGCTGGGTGATGGGCATGGAAACTCCGCGCTGGTGACTGCCCCGATGATACCCGATCGCATGCGGTCGGGCGGCGTTGCGCTGGCGGTGCCCTACATTTCGCGCGGGCTAGGGCGTAGAATGCCGCCTACGCCCCATTCACGCACCGGCCGGCCGGTGCCTCGAGACGAATTTCAAATCGATGTCAGACACCACTCTGGCCCGGGAAGTCGGGCTGCGCAGGACCTTCGCGATCATTTCCCACCCCGACGCGGGCAAGACCACCATCACCGAGAAGATGCTGCTGTTCGGCAACGCCATCCAGATGGCCGGCTCCGTGAAAAGCAAGCGCGCCGATCGTCACGCCACCTCCGACTGGATGAAGATGGAGCAGGAGCGGGGGATCTCGGTGACCACCTCGGTGATGCAGTTTCCCTACGGGGGCCGCATCGTCAACCTGCTCGATACCCCCGGCCACGAGGACTTCTCAGAGGACACCTACCGCACTCTGACCGCGGTTGACTCGGCGCTGATGGTGATCGATGGGGCCAAGGGCGTCGAGGCACGGACCATCAAGCTGATGGAGGTGTGTCGCCTGCGCACCACGCCGATTCTCACCTTCGTCAACAAGATGGATCGCGATGTCCGGGACCCCGTCGAGGTGATGGACGAGGTCGAGGAGGTACTCAACATCCAGTGTGCCCCCATGACCTGGCCGATCGGGATGGGGCGCCATTTCCGGGGGGTCTATCACCTCTACCACGATGTGATCCACCTCTACACCCAGGGACAGGGCAGTCGCATCCCCGACGACCGGCGCATCGAGGGGCTCGACAATCCCGAAGTGGACGCCGTGCTGGGCGAAGAGCAGGCCGAGGAGCTGCGCATGGAGGTAGAGCTGGTGCGAGGCGCCTCCCATGAGTTCGATCAGGCGGCCTATCTGCGCGGTGAATTGTCCCCGGTCTACTTCGGCACCGCCATGGGCAACTTCGGGGTTCGCGAAATGATGGATGGCTTCGTGGAGTATGCGCCGTCGCCCCAGCCGCGAGAGACCGATACCCGTACCGTGGAAGCTGAGGACGGCCGCTTCACCGGCTTCGTTTTCAAGATCCAGGCCAACATGGACCCGAATCATCGTGACCGCATCGCCTTCCTGCGGGTCTGCTCGGGCAAGTACGAGAAGAACATGAAGATGCGTCACGTGCGCATCGGCAAGGACGTCAAGATCGCCGACGCCCTGACCTTCATGGCCTCGGACCGCTCCCAGGTGGAGGAGGCCTGGCCGGGCGATATCATCGGCCTGCATAACCACGGCACCATCCAGATCGGTGACACCTTCACCCAGGGCGAGGATATGCGCTTTACCGGCATACCGCACTTCGCCCCCGAGCTCTTCAAGCGCGTGCGCCTGAAGGACCCCCTCAAGATGAAGGCGCTTCAGAAGGGCCTGCAGCAGCTCTCCGAGGAGGGGGCCACCCAGGTGTTCATGCCGTTGGACAACAACGATTTGATCCTTGGCGCCGTGGGTACCCTGCAGTTCGACGTGGTCGCCCATCGCCTCAAGGAGGAGTACAAGGTGGACGCTGTCTACGAGGGCGTAAACGTCAATACAGCCCGCTGGATCTACTGCGAGGATGCCAAGAAGCTCGAGGAGTTCAAGCGTAAGGCCAGCGCCAACCTGGCCATCGACGGCGGTGGCTACCTGACCTACATCGCGCCCACCCGAGTCAATCTGCAGATGACTCAGGAGCGCTGGCCGGAGATCCGTTTCCAGCCCACCCGGGAACACTGACGCTTTAGCGGCCCGCTCCCGGCGCCCCTCGCTTCGAGCGCTCAGCCAGACTGGGGTGTTTTCCTTGCCCCTTGCTCCTTTTGCCTAGTAGCTTCTAATGATGCTTATCGACGCCCACTGCCATCTGGACTTCCCTGATTTCGATGCCGACCGCGAGGCGGTGTTCGAACGGGCCCGCGTGGCGGGTGTGGGCCATTTCGTGGTGCCAGGCACGACGCGAGAACGCTGGCCAGACGTGCTGGCGCTGGGAAAACGCGACGACGTCAGCCTCTGCCTGGGGCTGCACCCCTACTTCATGGCGTCGCACGCCGAGGGGGACACGGATGCCCTGGCTCGGGTTCTGGACGAGCACCCCCAGGTCGTGGCGTTAGGAGAGTGCGGGGTCGATGGGCGTTTCACCGAGACCCTGGAGGGCCAGTGGGCGCTTTTCGATGCCCAGCTGCGTCTGGCGAAGAGGAGGGCGTTGCCGTTGGTGATTCACTGTGTACGGGCCAACGACCAGGTGGCCAAGCGGCTGCGCCAGCTGGCGCTCCCCGCCGGCGGCTTGATCCACGCCTTCGCGGGCTCTCCCCAGCAGGCCAAGACGTTCATCGATCTCGGCTTCGTCGTCGGCCTCGGTGGAGGGGCGACCTATCATCGGGCAAAACGCCTGCAGCGCGCCGTGGCGTCGCTGCCCGATGACGGCTATGTATTGGAAACCGACAGTCCCGACATGCCGCTGTCCGGTCATCAGGGCGAGCGCAACGAGCCGGCCAGGGTGGTGGAGGTGTGTCGTGTCGTCGCCGAGCTGCGCGGGCAGTCCTCCGAGCGGGTGGCGGCGGACAGCAGTGCCACCGCCCGACGGCTGTTTGGGGTATGAGTCACGCTCGAGTCGCGAGGGTCTCGGGATCCGAGCGCTCCACGGCGTAGGGCAGCTTGAGCCGCTTGAAGGCCTGCCCGTCCACCTGCAGCGGGCCCAGGTCCTCCTTGGTGCTCATCACCGCCAGTAGCTCCGCCTGGTCGTAGGCGTCGAGTTCCGCCGCTACCACCTCGCCTACGGCCTTGCCGTTGGCGTCCTCCACGGGGCTTCCGAGTGCCGGTAGCCGGTCGCCATCGAGTTGAGCGCGCACCAGGCGCTTCTTGACCTGGCCGCGGAAATGGGCGCGCGCCACCACCTCCTGCCCGGTGTAGCAGCCCTTCTTGAAGCTGATGCCGCCGAGCGCTTCCCAGTTGATCATCTGGGGGAGCAGGGCGTCACGATGGCGTGGGGTCAGCCATGCCAGGCCGGCCTGGATGTCGTGCAGGCACCACACCGCATTACCTACCGGGGTGGCCGATTCGGCGAAACGGTTCCAGCAGTCATGGGCACGTTCGTTGTGCAAGCAGACCAGCAGGCGAGGCCGCGGCCCGGGATGGGCCAACATCTGGGTGTCGGTGTTACCGGCCTGATGCCAGACCGCCGGCGGGATCATATCCAGTCCGACCTCGGCAATCGCTGGCGCCTCGCGACCGATGACCCCAATGAGCACCAGGTCATCGCGCACCTTGAGTTCCGTCTTGTAGAAGGCGGCAAACTTGTTTAGGTGCTCCGCCAGCGAGGGCACCAGGCCACGGTGCATGATCAGCCGATAGTGATCGGGGGCGACGCGCAGCAACTGGGCATTGGCCAGCATCCTTCCCTTGGGGGTGCAGAAGACGGTCAGGGGGGCGAAGTGGCCATCGGCCAGGGTCACCTGAGCGCTGGCCTGCCCCTGAAGGAAAGCCTGGGTGTCGGGGCCCATCACGTCGAGCACACCCAAATGAACCAGCGGCGCCATGACGGTGGTTTCTAGTGCCTGCCGGGCCGGCGTCGGGGTGTCGAAGACGACCCGATCCTCGGCCTCCTGCCGACCGCCGAGGGCGGTAATCCATGCATTCATCTGCGGGCTCCTCACTCTGTCGTTGCGTGCTCCATCCTGACGTAATGGTGCTTGCGGTGCGACATTGCAACCGCTGTCGGCGTCGATCGCCCATGCTAGAATCGGCCTGGTTAAATCCCCGTCCCCGGAGGTCGCTATGGCACATCAGTCGCTGAGTTTCAAGGGTGTCGATAACGCCGACCAGATCAACCGCATTACCACCGCGCTGATGATGCTCGACGGTGTCGACAGCGCCGAGGTGGGGCGTCACGGCGCCGACGTGGAAGGGCGGGTCAAGCGCGAGGCGCTTATCAAGGCCGTTAACTCTCTCAAACTCGGTATCGAGGTCAAGTGATGAAGAAGACCATTGAGGTCATCAGCGAACGCAACAGCATCTATCGCCAGCGGGTCGAGCTTGACGGCTTCGAGGACCTCTATGTCGACGTCCCGGAGGCCTACGGCGGCGAGGGTACTGCCCCCGACCCCCATGATTTCTTTGACCTCTCCCTGGGGGCGTGCAAGGCGATTACCTCCCAGATGTATGCCCGGCGCAAGCAGTGGCCCCTGGAGGGCATCAGCGTCAAGGTGAATCGCGACGACAGCCAGGAACGTCACGGTACCTACCGACTCGAAGTCGTCATGACCTTCCATGGCATCGAGGATCCGGCTCAGCTGGCCCGCCTCGAGGAGATCAGTCACAAGTGTCCCATCCACCGGCTGATGACGACTTCCACCGTGGAGGTGGCCACGCGGACCGCTTCCGCCGGGGTGGCCTGAGCCCCTATCGAGCCGTCTTCCCCCGGCGCCCGAACGACCCGGAGATGCCATGAGCAAGCCTTTTCGCCTGCAGTCGAAGTTCCAGCCCGCCGGCGACCAGCCCACGGCCATTGGGGGCCTGGTCGAGGGACTGGAGGCCGGCTTGGCCCACCAGACGCTGCTCGGGGTGACCGGGTCGGGAAAGACCTTCACCATGGCCAACGTTGTCGAGACCCTGCAGCGCCCGACCATCGTCATGGCCCCCAACAAGACACTGGCGGCTCAGCTCTATGGTGAGTTCAAGGCGTTTTTTCCCGACAACGCCGTGGAGTACTTCGTCTCCTATTACGATTACTATCAGCCCGAAGCCTATGTGCCCTCGTCGGATACCTTCATCGAGAAGGATGCCTCCATCAACGAGCACATCGAACAGATGCGCCTGTCTGCTACCAAGGCGCTATTGGAGCGTCGCGACGCCCTGATCGTGGTCTCGGTATCGGCCATCTACGGCCTCGGCGATCCCGACCAGTACCTGAAGATGCGCCTGCACTTCACCCGCGGCGAACTCATCGACCAGCGGGCCTTTCTGCGTCGGCTGGCGGAGCTGCAGTACACCCGCAACGACATGGACTTCAAGCGCGGCACTTACCGCGTGCGCGGTGACGTCATCGATATCTTCCCGGCCGATGCCGAGGACGAGGCGGTACGCGTCGAACTGTTCGACGACGAGGTCGACAGCATCAGCCTGTTCGACCCGCTCACCGGGGAGGTGCGAGGCAAGGTGCCGCGCATGACCGTCTACCCCAAGTCCCACTATGTGACCCCTCGCGAGACCATTCTGGGGGCAATCGACGCCATCAAGGCCGAACTCGTCGAACGACTCGACTGGCTGCGCAAGCACGACAAGCTGGTGGAGGCCCAGCGGCTCGAGCAGCGCACCCTGTACGACATCGAGATGATGCTGGAGCTGGGCTACTGCAACGGCATCGAGAACTACTCCCGCTATCTTTCTGGGCGCCATCCCGGCGAGCCGCCGCCCACCTTCTTCGACTACCTGCCGGATGATGCACTGCTGTTTATCGACGAGAGCCACGTCAGCGTTCCTCAGGTAGGCGGCATGTACAAGGGCGACCGCTCGCGCAAGGAGACTCTGGTCGAGTACGGTTTCCGGTTGCCGTCGGCGCTGGACAACCGCCCGATGAAATTCGAGGAGTGGGAGGCGATCAGTCCCCAGACGATCTTCGTCTCCGCGACGCCGGGGCCCTACGAGGCAGCGCATGCCGGCCGCGTGGTCGAACAGGTCGTGCGTCCCACCGGCCTGCTCGATCCCGAACTGGAGGTGCGGCCTGCCAGTACCCAGGTGGATGACCTGCTGTCCGAGATTGGCCTGCGTACCAACGTCGGGGAGCGCGTGCTGGTAACGACCTTGACCAAGCGCATGGCCGAGGACCTCACCGAGTATCTGGACGAGCACGGCGTTCGTGTGCGCTACCTCCACTCGGACATCGATACCGTGGAACGGGTGGAGATCATCCGCGACCTGCGCCTGGGCAAGTTCGACGTGCTGGTGGGCATCAACCTGTTGCGCGAGGGCCTCGATATTCCCGAGGTCTCGTTGGTGGCGATTCTCGACGCCGACAAGGAGGGGTTTCTGCGCAACGAGCGCTCGTTGATCCAGACCATCGGACGTGCGGCGCGCAACGCCCATGGCAAGGCGATTCTGTATGGCGACCGGGTCACCGACTCCATGCGCCGCGCCATGGAGGAGACCGATCGTCGCCGCGCCAAGCAGATCGCCCACAACGAGGAGCACGGTATCACGCCAACCACCGTGACCCGTTCGGTGGCCGATATTCTCGAGGCCGCCCAGGCGCCGGGAAAGAAGGGCAAGGGGCGGCGCGGCGAGCGCAAGGTCGCCGAGCCCGAGGGAATCTACGATCCTGCCGACCTCTCCCCGACAGAGCTGCTCAAGGAGGTCTCTCGGGTTGAGGACGCCATGTTCGAGGCGGCCCAGAATCTGGAGTTCGAGGAGGCGGCACGGCTGCGCGACCGGCTGCATGAGCTCAAGGAGCGTCAGCTGCTCCTGGGGTCCGCCTGAGGGTGATGCGTCATGCCTGAAGGCCCTGAAATCCGCCGCGCCGCCGACCGTGTCCATGAGCAGCTGACGGGACGGCGGCTGGACCACGCCTGGTTCGCCTTTCCCGAGCTGGCGCGGGAGGCGGATTCGCTGGCGGGGCGTCGCGTCACCGCCGTGGACAGCTGGGGCAAGGCGCTGCTGATCCACTTCGACGATGGCCGGGTGCTCTACTCACATAACCAGCTCTACGGCGTCTGGAAGCTCCACGACACCGACCGTGAACCGGACACTGGCCGCTCGCTGCGGGTTAGGCTGGCGGCGGCGGGGCGGGCGGCGAGCCTCTACAGCGCCTCGGACGTCTCTCTCTGGGAGGAGAGCTGTCTCGAGGAGCACCCCTTCCTGGCGCGGTTGGGTCCCGACCTCCTGACCCACGGCGTGACCGTCGAGCAGGGCATGGCGAGACTCGTCGAGCCGCACTTCCGGCGGCGAGGGCTCGGTGGGCTGCTGCTGGACCAGTCGCTGTTCGCCGGCATCGGCAACTACCTGCGCTCCGAGATCCTCTTCTTCGCCGGCCTCCACCACAAGGCGAGGCCCATGGACCTGGACGAAGGCGCCCTCGAGCGGCTGTCTCGCCGTATCCTCGAGGTCACCCGCCAGGCCTACGATCAGGCCGGGGTGACCAATCGTCCCGAGTGGATCGCCGCCGACCGGGCGCGGGCCGCCACACGGCGGCGCTGGCGTTTCGCCGTGTTCGAGCGCGACGGCCTGCCGTGCCACGCCTGCGGCACGGCCGTAGAGCGGGTCATGGTTGCCTCACGGCGCCTCTACGCCTGCCCCCGGTGCCAGCCGCTGGCGTGATGCCTCGTCCTCCGTGTGTATTTATACCGTTATCTTTTTTATAAAATATGGCATTGCGACCTTGGACGACATCGATATCAGCAGGCAACGGGGTGGGGTATAATGTGCTCAGTTCGAGCCCGCCACACCGGCCATAGAGTCGGTACGCGAACGGGCAAGCCGACAACGCCAAGGAGCCCCTTGCTGATGACCGTGATTCGCCAGGACGATCTGATTCAGAGCGTCGCCGATGCGCTGCAATACATCTCCTATTACCACCCGAAGGATTTCATCGACGCCATGGCTCAGGCCTATGAGCGTGAGGAAAACCCGGCGGCCAAGGATGCCATTGCCCAGATCCTGATCAATTCACGCATGTGCGCCATGGGCCACCGTCCGATCTGCCAGGACACCGGTATCGTGACCGTTTTCCTGTATGTGGGCATGGATGTGCGCTGGGACGCCGAGATGAGCCTGGACGACATGGTCAATGAGGGCGTACGCCGGGCCTACCAGTTACCCGATAATGTGCTGCGCGCCTCGGTGCTGGCTGATCCGGACGGTGCCCGCAAGAACACCGGGGACAACACTCCAGCGATCATTCACCACAAGATCGTGCCCGGCGATGGCGTCGAGGTCTACGTGGCGGCCAAGGGAGGCGGTAGCGAGGCCAAGTCCAAGTTCGCCATGCTCAACCCCTCCGATAACGTGGTCGACTGGGTGATGGAACAGCTGCCCAAGATGGGTGCCGGCTGGTGCCCGCCGGGCATGCTGGGCATCGGCATCGGTGGCACCGCCGAGAAGGCCATGGAGATCGCCAAGGAAGCGCTCCTTGATCCGATCGACATCCAAGAGTTGCAGGCCCGCGGCGCCTCCAGTCGGGCGGAAGAGCTGCGCCTTGAGCTGTTCGACCGCGTCAACAAGAGCGGTATCGGTGCCCAGGGCCTGGGGGGGCTGACCACGGTGCTCGACATCAAGGTCAAGGACTACCCGACCCACGCGGCCAACAAACCGGTGGCGATCATCCCCAACTGCGCGGCCACTCGTCACGCCCACTTCACCCTGGATGGTTCGGGTCCGGCCGCGCTGCCGGCGCCGAAGCTCGAGGACTGGCCGGAGATCACCCGGGAGGCGGGCGAGAACGTCAAGCGCGTCGACCTCGACAGCGTGACACCGGAAGAAGTGCAGACCTGGCAGCCCGGCGACACCCTGCTGCTCAACGGCAAGCTCCTCACCGGCCGCGATGCCGCCCACAAGCGCATGGTCGACATGATCGCCAAGGGCGAGCCGCTGCCCGTGGACATGAAGGGACGCTTCATTTATTACGTGGGCCCGGTAGATCCGGTGGGTGATGAGGTGGTTGGCCCGGCGGGTCCCACCACCGCCACCCGCATGGACAAGTTCACCCGCACTATGCTCGAGGAGACCGGCCTGCTGGGCATGGTCGGCAAGGCCGAGCGCGGCCCGGCTGCTATCGAAGCGATCCGCGACAACAAGGCCGTTTACCTGATGGCCGTCGGCGGCTCTGCCTACCTGGTCGCCCAGGCGATCAAGCAGGCCCGCGTAGTGGGCTTCGAGGATCTGGGCATGGAAGCCATCTACGAGTTCGAGGTGGAAGACATGCCGGTGACGGTGGCCGTGGACAGCCAGGGCACCTCGGTGCACCAGACCGGTCCGGCCAAGTGGAAGGAGATCATCGCCGAGCGTGCTTGATCGCGCAGGGTGATGCGGTGCGGCCCCGTCTCCTGGCGGGGCCGTGTGCGTTTGGGTATCCTGTAGGCCACTGTTTTTACAGGGGGAGCACATGACATCCTGGCTGATCGGCCTGGCGATCTTTATGGTGCATCTGCTGGGCATTCTCTCGGCGGTACTGGCACTGCTGTCCAGCCGCACCTCCCAGGGTGCCATCGCCTGGATCCTCTCCCTGCTGACACTGCCCTACGTGGCGGTACCCGCCTACTGGATCTTCGGTCAGCCACGCTTCTTTGGTTATGTGTCGGCGCGCGGCGAGCGCGACACGGTGTTGCGCCGGGTACTTGCCCGCTATCGCGAACGGGTCGAGCCTTTCATCGCCGACGCCCTTGACCCCGATATCCGTGCCGTCGAGCAGTTGGCCATGATGCCCTTGACCCGCGGCAACCGCGCTGAATTATTGATCGACGGCCAGGCCACCTTCGAGAGCCTCTTCGATGGCATCGACCAGGCAGAGGAGTATGTGCTGGTCCAGTTCTTCATCGTGCGCAACGACGCCCTGGGCATCGAACTCAAGCAACGTCTGCAGCATGCTGCTTCCCGAGGTGTCAGGGTCTATTTCCTCTACGACGAGGTAGGCAGTCACAAGCTCAACGAAGGCTACCTTCGCGACCTCGCCGAGGCCGGCGTCGAGGTCAGTGCTTTCCGCTCTTCCCGGGGGTTCCGCCATCGCTTCCAGCTAAACTTTCGCAACCATCGCAAGGTGCTGGTGGTGGACGGCAGGGAAGGCTGGGTGGGTGGTTTCAACGTGGGCGTTGAGTACCTGGGGCAAGGGCGTCGGGATGAGCCCTGGCGAGATACCCACCTAAAGCTGACCGGCCCCAGCGTGCTAGGGCTTCAGGAGGCGTTCTGGGAAGATTGGCACTGGGCCACGGGCGATGTCATCAATCTGACCTGGACGCCTGAACTGACCTGCGAAGAGAGCCAGCGGGTGGTTATTGTTCCTTCCGGTCCGGCAGACCGCCAGGATACTGCCAGCCTGTTGGTGCAGCACGCCATCCATAGCGCCCGGGAACGCTTCTGGGTCACAAGTCCCTATTTCGTTCCCGACCAGGGGGTTCAGGATGCACTGCGCCTGGCCGCCATGCGCGGGGTCGATGTGCGTATCATGATACCCGAGCGACCGGACCATCTGCTGGTGTTCCTCTCGGCCTTCTCCTTCCTCCCCGACATGCTGAGAGCCGGCGTCAAGGTCTATCGCTACCAGCCGGGCTTCCTGCACCAGAAGGTGATGCTCATCGACGATGCCGCGGCCAGCGTCGGTACGGTAAATCTCGATAATCGGTCGTTCCGGCTCAATTTCGAGATCACTGCCTTCGTGCCGGACCGCTGCTTCGCCGCCCAGGTGCGGCTGATGCTCGAGAAGGATTTCGCCAACTGTCGTCGCATCAGCCTCGACGAGCTGACGTCGCGCTCACTGTGGCGGAAACTGGTGTCGCGTGCTGCCTACCTGCTGTCACCCATCCAGTGATACATTAGTAACCCCTTGGTGGCCGTCTGTCGGCAGCCGCCCATCCTGTAGCGTCCCGGAGTCGTGGTGAACCTCGAAACCAAGTGGCTAGAAGACTTCGTTGCCCTGGCCAATACCCGCAGTTTTTCCGCTTCAGCACGTCAGCGCCATGTCACCCAGCCGGCCTTCAGCCGGCGTATCCGCTCCCTGGAGCAGGCGGTTGGGGTGACCCTGGTGGATCGCTCCACCACGCCGGTCGACCTCACCTCGGAGGGGCAGCTGTTCCTGGTCACTGCCCGCAACCTGGTCGAACAGCTCAACGAGAGTCTTGGCCATCTCCGCGGGCTGGCCATGGCCAACGAAGCGCTGGATATCGTCGCCGCCCACTCCCTGGCACTCAGCTTCTATCCCCCGTGGATCTCTCGCCTCCAGCAGGGCATAGGGGAGCTGCCCACCCGTCTAGTCGCCATGAACGTGGGGGAAGCGATCCATGTGCTGCGGGAGGGCAACTGCGACCTGATGCTGGCCTACTATGACCCTTATGCCAGCATGCAACTCGACTCCGAGGTATTTCCCTCCTTTTCGATTGGCCAGGTGAAGATGGTGCCGGTCAGCCTGCCCGATGAGTCGGGCCAGCCGCGCTTCGCGCTGGAGAGCACAGAGTCGATACCCTTCCTCGCCTATACCCAAGGCGCCTTCCTAGGCCGCAGCGTCCGCATGCTGCTCAAGAACGACCCACTGCGCATGCGTCTGCGCACCGTCTACGAGACAGCCATGGCCGAGGGGCTCAAAGGGATGGTGCTGCAGGGCATGGGGATGGCATGGATCCCCGATTTCTGTATCCGTGAAGAGCTCAAGAACGGGCGGCTGGTTAGAGCCGGCGGGGAGGGGTGGGACGTGCCCCTTGAGATCCGCCTCTACCGTTGTTCCCTGGTGCATAAGCCCGGCGTGGAGAAGCTGTGGAAACAGATGATGAAGCTGCCCCGGGACTTTCTTCAGGCGTGAGCGACCGCGCTCCCGGCGTAAGCCCAAAAAGGCCGATGAAGCGCCGGTTTACGGAGTCCTTTACCCCTCAGCCGCCGCTGAAATCGGCGGGAAGACCCAAAAAATTCTGAATGATGAAGAAGTGGTCTTCAAAAAGGGCGTCCGGCTCAAGGTCGGCAAGGGCCACCCAGCGGGCGTGGTCGCCACCCTTCACCGGCTTGAGCTGGGGAAGCTGCTGCTCGGGACGCAATGCAAAGTAGAAGGCCTCGGCGAGAGTGCGCCCGCGCCAGCTGCGGTGTGGCTCGTCGAACAGGCGCTGCCCGCGCAGCGAGCCCTTCAGTACTGGCTCCGGCACCTTGAGCCGAACTCGCTCACGCAGTTCTCGCAGGCAGGCGTCGAGCAGTCGCTCATGGGGATTGATGAAGCCTCCGGGCAGGGCGAAGAGCCCCTGGCCGGGGGCGGCGGTGCGACGCACCAGCAGCACATGGCCCGACTGGACGACGACCGCATTCACCGTCACGAAGATGGGCGGGTAGGGGGCCTGGGCCCAGGCGCTACGGTACTGATCCAGCAGCCGCTGCTCCTCGATCAGCCGTCGATAGTTGTCGCCGTCGCAGAAATCATGGACGGCCGCCACCACTCCTGGAGGCAGGTCATGAGCGGCGCCGGTACTCAGGTAGTCATCGGCGGACGAGGCAGAACGGAACAGCCGCTCGCGAATCTGGCTCGCCGAAATACCCTCCACCAGCGGTACGCTGACCGACTCCCATTGGGGAAACAGCGACAGGTAGTAACTCGACTGACCGCGGCTTGCGCCGATCAGACCGATTCGTGGCAGTCGGGCATGCTGTGGACTGGCGATGTCACGCACCTTGCGCTGCACGTCACGCACCCAGACGTCATTATTGTAGAGGGCATCCAGCAGCGGCACGATGGCCAGGCGGTCGTTGTCCTCCTCGTCGAATGCGCTGTGCAGCATCTGCAGGCGCTCCTCGAAGCGCCAGGGATTGCGCAGCGAGCGCGCCTGCCAGGCCGATCCGACCATCACGATCACCTGACGGGCGCGCTTGAGGGCCTCATGGATCACCGCCAGATGGCCCAGGTGGGGGGGCTGGAAGCGGCCGATGAATACCAGGCAATCGAAGTCGTAGGCGTCCGATGGCGTGGCCGGGCTATCGTTCATGAGCGCTCCTGGTTGGAAGGGGCGTGCCCATTATGGTCAGCGCCCCCGGCAGGCGCAATGCACGACCCGGCGGCACGGTCGGTGACATTTCGGTATGCTGATAGGGCATAAAGGGACGCAGAGAATTCCATGATCAACCTTCGAAACTTCACTCCGAGCAGCCTCCGGGCCACGGTGTATTTCTGGTGGAACGTGACCCAGGGTGCCATGCGCCTGTGGCTGGAACGCAACGCCTTCAGCTACGCCGGGTCGCTGGCTTTCTATACGCTATTCTCGCTGGCTCCCACGATGATCATTGCCGTCACGGTGATCGGCCTGGTGCTGGGAGAAGACGCCGCCCAGGGTCAGATTGTTGCCCAACTGCAGGACACCATGGGTCATGACGCCGCTGCGGCCATTGAGCAGGCGGTAGCGAGTTCACGAATCGAGGAATCGGGGCTGCTGCCCACCCTATTGGGCGTCGCCGCGCTGCTGGTGGGTGCGACCACGGTGTTCGCCCAGATGCAGTTTTCGTTGAACACCATCTGGGGCGTCACTGCCCGGCCCAGCGCCAACAGCGCCCTGGTGTTCGTCAAGAACCGCCTGCTGTCGCTGACCGTGGTGCTCGCCATCGGCTTCATCCTGCTGGTCTCGCTGGCTTTCGGCATCATGTTGCGAGCCATGCTGCAAGCCACCAACGACCTGCTACCCTTCGTGGGCCTGCTGACAACCGGCGTCGAG
Source organism: uncultured Halomonas sp. (assembly GCA_964456005.1). Classification (GTDB taxonomy): domain Bacteria; phylum Pseudomonadota; class Gammaproteobacteria; order Pseudomonadales; family Halomonadaceae; genus Halomonas. Next base: position 4,608 of record CAYWBG010000003.1, on the reverse strand, counting down.
TTCCTGGTCTCGCTGGCGTTGATCTCCGCGCTCTTCGCCACCATTTTCAAGGTGCTGCCTGACGTCGTGCTGAGCTGGCGGGACGTGCTGGTCGGCGCCATCGTCACCGCGCTGCTCTTCGCCGTTGGGCGTTCGGGTATTGCGGTCTATCTGTCGCACACTGCCACCGCTTCCACCTATGGAGCCGCGGGGTCGGTGGTGATGATCCTGCTGTGGGTCTACTACAGCTCGCTTATCTTGCTGTTCGGCGCCGCCTTTACCCGTTGCCACCTGGCCGAGCGGGGGCGGCCGCTGGTGCCACGCAACACCGCCGTGGTGATCCGGCGGGAGTTGCTGGACGCCGATGGTAACCCTTCCTAACGACGACCATCACGGCGTTGGCGGGTAGTCGTCCTTCGGGCTGGCCTTGGGCCATCGGGCTGGTAGAAACTGGGCATGCACCACCGGGGCGGCTGGGGCCGTCCCTGACACGGAGACGACGGAGGTACCCATGGAGAAGTGCTGCGTGAAGGCCCTGGTGACAGGCAAGGTGCAGGGAGTCTGGTATCGCCGAGCCACCCAGGAGAAGGCCCTCAAGCAGGGTGTGACCGGCCATGCCCGGAACCTGCCCGATGGACGGGTAGAAGTCCTGCTTTGCGGAGGTCCCGACGCGGTAAAGGCGGTCAGCGAGTGGCTCTGGAAGGGGCCGGAGAACGCTCGGGTGACCCACGTGGAACTCGAGGTGATCCAAGCCCACGAGCCGGATGATTTTCGCACCCTCTGACGGGCGCGCGTGGCGTCATGGGGTCGCCATGACGCCGCGGGGTCATAAGCCTCAAGAGGCGAGCGGTCAGGCCAGGGTATCGGCGATCCAGTCACTGATGGCGTCGCCTTGAGCGTCCAGGCAGACCGTCACCGGCGGGGTGCGAGCCCAACGCGACTCGATGAAGGCGCGCCCCTCGGGGGCAAAGATCGTCTGGCCTTCGGCCTCGCCGCCGGTGACGACTGTCAGATGGCCTCTGGCAGTGGTGAAGAGTTCCGGCCGCAATAGCCAGGCTAAGGCGCAGCTATCGTGGGGGCAGCAGCCGTCGATACCCAGGAACTCCTGATAGAAGCCGCGATAGAAGGCGTAGCTGCCGGCCAGCACTCGACCGAGCTCGCCCTGGCCAGCCTCGATGCGGGCCATGTGAGCGGCAGTCAGCACGCAGCGGTGGGTGGCATCCAGGCCCACCAGGGTCAGGGGCCAGCCGGCGGTGAGCACCCTGGCGGCGGCGTCCGGATCGTTAAACATGTTGGCCTCGGACACCGGGGTCACGTTGCCACCCTCGCGGATCGAGCCCCCCATGACGATCACCTGCTTCACTCGCTCGGTGAGGCTGGGGTCGAGCTGAAGGGCCGCGGCGAGATTTCCCAGCGGCCCGACGGTCACCAAGGACACCTCGCCGGGGCGTGCATTCACCGTATCGACGATAAACTGCGCTGCACTCCTGGGATCCGCCTTGCCCTCTACGTCAGGCAGCGGAATGTCACCCAGGCCGTTGGCGCCGTGAATGTGGGCGGGTGGTGGGTGTCGCGCCTTGACCAGAGGCGCGGCGGCTCCCTGGGCCACCGGGACATCGCCGCGCCCGGCCAGCTCGGCGAGCAGCAGGGCATTGCGGGTGGCGATTTCCACGTCCACATTCCCGTAGGTAGTGGTGAGACCCAGCAAGTCGAGTTCGGGATGGCGCAAGGCGATGGCAATCGCCTGGGCGTCGTCTACGCCGGGATCGGTATCGAAGATGATCGGATGCGGCACGGGGCCTCCTTGAAAAACAGCTTGGGGGGTCAGGCCGGAACGTCGGCCAGTAGACGATCGACCTCGGGGGCGTCGGGAATGCTTTCGGCCGCGCCGGGACGCTGGACGGCGAGTGCTGCCGCAGCGGAAGCTCGGCGCAGGCACTCGCGGACGGGCAGCTCAGCCTGCAGTGCGGCCATGAAGTAGCCGATAAAGGTATCGCCGGCCCCAGTAGTATCCACCGTCATTACCGGCCAAGCGGGTTGATGTAGGCGCTCATCGCCATGCTGATGCCAGGCACCCTCGCCGCCCAGGGTCAGCACCAACTCGACGCCAGTGAGCCTTGCCGCCAGGGCATCGAGCAGCGCCTCGGCGTCGTCATCGAGTCCCAGACCCGCGAGGTGGGCCGCTTCGGTGCGGTTGACGAACAGCAGGCGGCAGCTGGACAGGGGGAGCTCGAGGACCCTATCGTCCATGGGCGCGGGGTTGAAGGCGATCCGCAGGCCTTGTTCGGCAGCCAGGGGAAGCAGCTCAGCGAGACCGTTGCACTCATTCTGCAGCAGCAGCCAGTCATCCGGCCCGGCGGCGCCTATCAGTGCAGCCAGTGCCGGCCGCCGGAATCCATGGTTGGCACCAGGATGAAGAAGAATGGCGTTCTCCCCCTGATCATCCACCTGGATGATCGCGTGGCCGCTGGCTTCACTCACCAGTTCCACACCCGATACGTTCACGCCGGCCCGGGCCAGGGTGTCCCGCGCCCAGGCATCCTGTCGACCCAGCCGCCCCCAATGACTGACTTGGCCACCGGCAAGTGCCATGGCCAGTGACTGGTTGGCGCCCTTGCCGCCCAGGCCGACCCGATAGTCATGGCTCGCCAGGGTCTCGCCCGGGCCCACCAGGTGCGGGACGCGATAGACGTGGTCCAGGTTAATGGAACCGAAATTATGCAGCATAGGCCTGTTTCTCCTCACTCGGCCTGCCAATCGCGCAGGTTGTCGGCGGTGAGTGCCACGATCTTCTGGCGCGCTTCCTGGGTGATCCAGGCGTTATGGGGCGTGACGATCAGGTTAAGCGGCTCCGCCAGGGCGTCGATGAGCGAATGGCCCTCCTTTGGCGGTTCCACCGGTAACACATCGACACCGAGCCCACCGAGTCGGCCTTCGCGCAGGGCGATCAAGGCGGCTTCCTCGTCGATGATGCCGCCGCGGGCACAGTTGATCAGCAGAGCGCCGGGCTTGAGGGTGGCCAGCAGATCGTCATCCACCAGGTGGCGGGTAGCGTCACTCAGCGGGCAGTGAAGACTGATCACATCGGCCTCCCGGGCAATCTCGGCCAGCGGCGGACGGGAGTCGCCGGCCTCGTTGCCGGGGCGGGCGGAGAAGGTCACACGCATGCCGAAGGCTTCGGCCAGTTGGGCCACGCGGTTCCCCAATACGCCCTGGCCCACGATGACCAGTTGCTTGCCTTCCAACTGCAGGGTGCGGTGACCCATCAGGCAGAAGAAGGCGCTCTGGCCCCAGCGCCCGGCGGCCACGTCGTGCTGGTAGAGGGGCAGCCGGTTGGCCAGGGCCAGCATCAGCATCAGGGTGTGCTGGGCGACGCTGGCGGTACCATAGCCGCTGACGTTCTTCACGGCGATGCCCAGGCGCTCGGCGGCCGCCATGTCGATGTTGTTGGTCCCTGTCGCGAGCACGCAGATCAGCTTCAGGTCGGGCAGGGCCTCAAGGGTCGATGCATCGAGCACCACCTTGTTCACGACGGCGACCCGGGCGCCGGCGAGCCTTTCACCCGCCTCGGCGGTGCTGCTCTTGTCGTATACCGACAGGGCATCTACCTGTTGGCGTAGGGGGGAAAGGTCGATATCAGGGCCAAGGCTGGCGGCATCGAGAAGAACGGCTTTCATTGGAGTGGGTTCCTTGCACTAATCAGGCGTGCCTTGCCCGCACGGGTGGTGGACACGCTATAATGTCGGGCTTTGGCAGGCTTGGAATCTCTGCGGGCCGGCCGCATTTGAATGACTGCCGGCATTAGCCGGTAGCTTCCTGACTGCGTAGCATTATTAGCCTGAGTTATCAAACCATGCCCATCTACGAATACGAGTGCAAGGCCTGCGGCCACCGTCTCGAGAAGCTGCAGAAGCTCGGCGCCGCCCCGCTGACCGACTGTCCCGCCTGCAAGACCCCCGAGCTGAACCGCCTGATCTCCGCGGCCGGTTTCCGATTGGCGGGCGGTGGCTGGTACGAGACCGACTTCAAGTCGGGCGACAAGAAGAACCTGGCCGGTGATAGTGGCGCCCCTGCCAGCGACGCCAAGCCACCGACCGACCATACCAAGGCACCGACCAAGAAGGATGGCGCGGCGGTCTGAAGGCCGCCCATCGCCCTTTTATTCATCACGCAACAGAACAGGATACGACATGCGCAGCCATTATTGCGGCCAGCTGAACGAGACCCTGGTGGACCAGACGGTCACCCTGTGCGGCTGGGTACATCGCCGCCGTGACCACGGGGGCGTGATCTTCCTCGACATGCGCGATCGCGATGGCATCGCCCAGGTTGTGGTCGACCCCGATACCGCCGAGGCTTTCGCCAATGCCGACCGTGCTCGCAGCGAATATGTGCTGCGCATCCAGGGCCGCGTGCGGCTGCGCCCGGAGGGGACCCAGAACCCCAACATGCCTACCGGCATGATCGAGGTCCTGGCCAAGGAGGTAGAGGTCCTCAATACTGCCGCCACGCCACCCTTCCAGCTCGACGAGCACGGCAAGGTGGGCGAGGAGGTGCGTCTCAAGCACCGCTATATCGACCTGCGCCGCCCGGAGATGATCGAGAAGCTGCGCCTGCGCTCGCGGATCT
>CAYWBG010000002.1:0-42173 GCA_964456005.1 uncultured Halomonas sp. | reverse complement strand
ACACCACCGGCAGCGACAGGAACACCAGCGCCGCCAGCATCAGCTGGGTCAGCTCAACGGTCCCGAGGATCGGGGAATTGAAGAAGTAGCGGCCGGTCACGTCTGCCGTGGTCAGCAGCATCATGCCGAAGAGGGTGGCGCCTGCCACCCCCTCCAGCGTCAGCTGCAAGACCCGGCCGACGCGCGGCCAAAGGGGTGCTGAGGTCGACATGGGATCTCTATAGCTCCTGGGTCGTCACGGGGAATCGTTGTGGTCGCCACCTTGCCGCCAGACAGTCTCCTGCGCAACTAATTTGCCACCTACAGCCACTAGACTTAGGTATAAAATCGCCTTGACGTCTTTGATCTGCGGCAGTTTTTGACCCCATCGAGGGCGAACTCCTCCGGAGCGGGATCTGGACATGCTGGACTTATAGTTTCAATAGCAACTATGCTCCTGCCCCACACATAACTGTCCAATGCCTGACCCCGACGACACCGGAGGAACCATGAGCAAGAAGTTCGCGTCCCACGCCGATACCGAAGAGAAGCAGGTCAGCTTCAACAAGCTGGCGGAGGGCCTCTACGCCTACACCGCCGAGGGTGACCCCAACACCGGTATCGTGATCGGCGACGAAAGCGTGATGGTGATCGACACCCAGGCCACCCCGATCATGGCCCAGGATGTGATCCGCCGGATTCGCGAGGTCACCGACCTGCCAATCAAGCATGTGGTACTCACCCACTACCACGCCGTGCGTGTGCTGGGTGCCTCGGCCTATGAGGCCGAGAACATCATCGCCAGCCAGCATACCTACGACCTGATCGTTGAGCGCGGCCAGCAGGACTATGAGTCCGAAGTCGGCCGCTTCCCGCGCCTGTTCAAGGGTGTGGACTCCGTGCCCGGCCTGACCTGGCCGAACATCGTCTTTCAGGAAGAACTGACGGTGTACATGGGCAAGCGCGAGGTACGCATCATCCACCTGGGCCGCGGCCACACCAAGGGCGACACCATCGTCTGGCTCCCCGAGGAGAAGGTGATGTTCTCCGGCGACCTGGTCGAGTTCGGTGCCACCCCCTACACCGGCGATGCCTACCACGAATACTGGCCCGCCACCCTGGACCGCCTGCAGGCCATGGCCCCCCAGAAGCTGGTGCCGGGCCGCGGTGAGGCTCTGCAGACCCCGGAGCAGTGCGAAGAGGCCATCCAGGGCACCCGCGACTTCCTCGCCGACATGTACGAAAGCGTCAAGGCGGGCAAGGCCGCCGGCAAGTCTCTCTCCGAGTGCTACGCCGAGACCTACGCCCTACTCAAGCCAAAGTACGGCCACTGGGTGATCTTCGATCACTGTGTGCCCTTCGACATCACCCGCTGCTACGACGAGGCGGGCGGCGAGTATCCGGATCCGCGCATCTGGACCGCCGAGCGCGACAACGCCATGTGGCATTCGCTGCAGGAAGTCGTCGAGAACCAGTAAGCGTCCCCCAGGGACCCTCCTAAGGACCGTGACCGGCCCCGGGTGCAGCGCACCCGGCGGCCCCGTGGGAGCATCGCATGCCAACGACCTACAATAATCCTGTCTATCCCTACCGACGCCCTCCCGAGCTGGAAAGCCAGGACGTGCGCCACTGTCCGGTGGTAATCGTCGGCGCCGGCCCCAGCGGCCTCGCGGCGGCCATCGACCTGGCCCAGCAGGGCATCGCCAGCGTGGTGCTGGACGACAACAACACCGTGAGCGTAGGCTCGCGCGCCATCTGCTTCGCCAAGCGCACCCTGGAGATCCTCGACCGTCTCGGCTGTGGCCAGCCGATGATCGACAAGGGTGTCACCTGGCAGCACGGCCGCGTCTTCTTCCAGGACCGCGAGGTCTACGACTTCAACCTGCTGCCGGAAGAGGGGCACCGCGCCCCGGCCTTCATCAACCTGCAGCAGTACTACTTCGAGGAGTACCTGGTCGATCGCGCCGAGGCGCTGGCCGAACAGATCGACCTGCGCTGGCTGCACAAGGTCGTCGAGGTCGATGCCCAGCCCGAGGTGTCCACGATCACGGTCTCCACCCAGGACGGTGACTATCGCCTGACCTGCGACTACCTGCTGGTGGCCGACGGTGCCAACAGCAAGATTCGCGACATGCTGGGCCTGGAGAGCCGTGGCCAGGTATTCCAGGACCGCTTCTTGATCGCCGATGTGATCATGAAGGCCGACTTCCCCACCGAGCGCTGGTTCTGGTTCGATCCCCCCTTCCACCCCAATCAATCGGTACTGCTGCACAAGCAGCCGGACAATGTCTGGCGCATCGACTTCCAGCTGGGCTGGGACGCCGACCCGGAAGAGGAGAAGAAGGAGGAGAACATCCGCCCCCGCGTGCAGGCCATGCTCGGCGAGGGCGTGGAGTTCGAGCTGGAGTGGGCCAGCGTCTACACCTTCCGCTGCCGCAAGATGGACAGCTTTATCCATCATGGCGTGGTGTTCATGGGCGACGCCGCCCACCAGGTCTCGCCCTTCGGCGCCCGCGGCGCTAACGGCGCCCTGCAGAGCACCGAGAACCTGGCCTGGAAACTGGCCCGGGTACTGAAAGGGGAAGCTCCTCGGGCACTGCTCGAGACCTACAACACCGAGCGCCAGCACGGCGCGGCGGAGAACATCCTCAACTCTACCCGGGCCACCGACTTCATCACGCCGAAGAGCCGCATCAGCCGGCTGTTCCGCGACACGACCCTGGAACTGGCCGAGCATTACCCCTTCGCCCGCCGCCTGGTCAACAGCGGCCGCCTCTCCATGCCGTGCCGCTATGACGACTCGCCGCTCAACGGCCCCGATGTCGAAGGCTACCCGACCGAGATGCGCCCCGGCAGCCCGGCCAAGGACGCGCCGATACGCCTCGGCAGCGAGAGTGCCTGGCTGCTTAACCAGCTCGGCAACCGCTTCGTGCTGCTGCTGGATGGTCGCGTCACCACCAGCCAGGCCGAGTCGCTGGCAGCGGAGCTGGCGGCACTCCTGGCAGAACAGCCGGAGCTGGACCTCATCGTTCTCGGCCCGGCTTCCCAGGCCCTGACGCGACTGCCGCGCACTACCCTGATCGAGGATGCCGAGGGCCTGGTCGATGAGCGCTACGGCCTGACTCCAGGAGCGGCCTACCTGATTCGTCCCGACCAGCATGTCGCCGCCCGCTGGACCGAGTGCCGCCGCAACGCCGCCAATCAGGCCATCGATCGCGCCCTGGGTAAGCCGCTAGCCACTGAGGAGCCACGCCATGCCACGGCTTGAACTGTCCCCCAACTTCACGGACCCGGATGCCTTCTACGCCGCATTGACAGAGGCGCATCGCGATCGCAGCGAAGCCGAGAGCGAGCGTATCAACGCGCGACTCATCCTCCTGCTGGCCAACCACATTGGTGACCAGCAGGCCTTGGAAGACGCCCTGACCATTGCCGCCCAGGATGACCCATCGCATCGCTGAGTGACCGAACAACACAACGACATCATTAGCGAGGACACTGACATGGCCGACCAACTGAACTATCAGAACGGTTTCCGTAATCACTTCTCCACCGAGGCCCTCCCCGGCGCCTTGCCCGTGGGACAGAACTCCCCCCAGAAGTGTGCCTACGGCCTCTATGCCGAACAGCTGACCGGCTCGGCATTCACCGCCCCGCGCCACCAGAATCTGAGAAGCTGGTTCTACCGTATCCGCCCCTCCGTGGTACAGAGCGGCTATCAGCCGCTGGAGAACCGACAGGTTCACACCTCACCCCTGGACAAGCCCGCCGCCGACCCCAACCAGATGCGCTGGGACCCGGCCCCGCTGCCCTCTGAGCCCACCGACTTCATCGATGGCCTGCTGACCATCGCCGTCAACGGTGATGCCGGGACCCAGAGCGGCGTTGGCGTGCACGTCTACGCCTTCAACCAGGACATGACGGAGCGTTTCTTCTATAACGCCGATGGCGAGATGCTTTTCGTCCCCCAACTGGGCGCGCTGCGGCTGCGCACCGAGTTCGGCGAGATCGGCGTCGACAACGGCGAGATCGCCGTGATCCCTCGCGGCATCAAGTTCCAGGTGCGTCGTGCGGCAGGCGTCGACGCCGCGCGCGGCTATATCTGCGAGAACTACGGAAGCCCGATGGAACTGCCCGGTCTCGGCCCCATCGGCGCCAATGGCCTGGCCAACCCGCGAGACTTCCAGAGCCCGGTGGCCGCCTTTGAAGATCTCGAGGGCGACTTCGAGCTGGTCGCCAAGTTCTCCGGTCGCTTCTGGGCGACCCGCCTCGGCCATTCGCCGCTGGACGTGGTGGCCTGGCACGGTAACTACGCGCCTTACAAGTACGACCTGGCCAACTTCAACACCATCAACACGGTGAGCTTCGACCACCCCGACCCGTCGATATTCACCGTGCTGACCTCGGCCTCCGATACCCCGGGGATGGCCAACCTGGACTTCGTCATCTTCCCGCCGCGCTGGATGGTGGCCGAGAATACCTTCCGTCCGCCCTGGTTCCACCGCAATCTGATGAGCGAATTCATGGGCCTGATCCACGGTGAATATGACGCCAAGGCCGAGGGCTTTCTGCCCGGGGGCGCCAGCCTGCACAACTGCATGTCGCCCCATGGTCCGGATGCCGACACCTTCGAGAAAGCGTCCAATGCCGAGCTCAAGCCGCAGTACCAGGGCAATACCATGGCCTTCATGTTCGAGAGCCGTTATGTTTTCCATCCCACCGAGGCAGCGCTAGCCACGGAGTATCGCCAGCGCGACTACGTGGACGTCTGGTCAACCCTGCGCTCCCACTTCACCCCAGACCAGGCCTGACCTCATCGACACCTATAATGCGCGGGGCCCGGGTGGCCCCGCCCCTGACGAAAGGACCCCAAGATGAAACTCGCAAGCCTCAAGAAAGATCGTGACGGCGAGCTGATCATCGTCTCCCGCGATCTCGCCCGCGGCGTCTCCGCCGCTGATATCGCCCCGACCCTGCAGCAGGCCATCGAGAACTGGGACGCCGCCAGCCCCAGGCTCGAGGCTCGCTACGCCGAGCTCAACGAGGGCCGCGCCGAGGGTGTCTTCGATCTCGACCAGAGCGCCCTGCACTCTCCACTGCCGCGCACCTACCACTGGGCCGATGGTTCCGCCTACCTGAATCACGTCCAACTGGTGCGCCAGGCCCGCAACGCTGAGATGCCCGAGACCTTCTGGCACGATCCGCTGATGTACCAGGGCGGGGGCGACAAGTTTCTCGCGCCCACCGAAGACATAGAAGCGGTCAGCGAGGAACACGGTATCGACTTCGAGGGCGAGATCGCCGTGATCACCGACGACGTGCCCATGGCGGTGACGCCTGAGCAGGCCGCCGGCCACATCAAGCTGGTGATGCTGGTCAACGACGTCAGCCTGCGCGGCCTGATCCCCGGCGAGCTGGCCAAGGGCTTCGGCTTCTTCCAGGCCAAGCCCGCCTCCGCCTTCTCACCCATCGCCGTCACCCCGGACGAGCTGGGCGATGCCTGGCAGGACGGTAAGGTCCACCTGCCGCTGACCGTTCACTTCAACGGTGAGAAGTTCGGCGAACCCGAGGCAGGCCCCGACATGATCTTCAGCTTCCCGCAGCTAGTGGCCCATGCGGCGAAGACTCGCTACCTGGGTGCCGGTGCCGTCGTCGGCTCCGGCACCGTCTCCAACCCGGATCCCGACGGCGGCCCCGGAAAGCCGATTGCCGATGGCGGCGTGGGCTACAGCTGCCTGGCCGAGGTGCGCATGGTCGAACAGATCCTGCACGGCCAGGTGAAGACCTCCTTCATGCGCTTCGGCGACCGGGTGCGCATCGAGATGTTCGACCGCGACGGCAAGAACATCTTCGGCACCATCGACCAGCAGGTAGTGCAGTACCAGCCCAAGTGAAGGAAGGGACCATGACGACGCTCTACGGCTACTTCCGCTCGTCGGCCGCTTACCGGGTGCGAATCGCCATGCACCTCAAGGGTCTGGCCTTTGAGCAGGCCCCGGTCAACCTGGTCAAGGGCGAGCAGCGCGGCGAGGATAACCTCGCCCGCAACCCCCAGGGGCTGGTACCCAGCCTGGTGACCGACGATGGCCTGGTGCTCAACCAGTCCCTGGCGATCTGCGAGTACCTCGACGAAACGCACCCCGAGCCGGCGCTGCTGCCGGGCGACGCCGCCGGGCGCGCCAGGGTCCGGGCCCTTGCGCAGCTGGTGGCCTGCGAGGTCCACCCGCTCAACAACCTGCGGGTCCTCAAGTACCTGGTGGGCGAGCTCGGCGTGGAGGAGGACGCCAAGCTGGCCTGGTACCGTTACTGGATTGCCGAGGGCTTCCAGGCCCTGGAAGCGATGCTGACGCGCGAGGCCGGCACCGGCGACTTCTGCCACGGTGACACCCCGACCCTGGCGGATCTCTGCCTGGTCCCTCAGGTGTTCAACGCCGAGCGCTTCGAGTGCGACCTGTCGGCGTATCCGCGGATCCGGCGCATCGTGGCCAACTGCCGGGCCCTGCCGGCCTTCGAGCAGGCCGCGCCGGGGGCGCAACCCGACGCCGGCTGAGCTAGAATAAGCAGGCTAATGATAAGCAGGTGCCTTTCCTTGCGAGGGGCACCCGCCTCGCGTTCCTCCCCCGCGCCTTTCCTGCCGCGCTCTCCCCGAGCTTAAGCGTCACGGTTGACCACAAGGAGTCTTGGGTGCTGAAGCTGTCCTCCCCCGCCACCGTGGTGACCCTGGCCGCGCTGACCGCGCTGGGACCCTTGGCTACCGACATGTACCTGCCGGCCATGCCGGCCATGGCCGAGGCCCTCGACACCGGCCCCGACCGGGTACAGCTGACCCTGAGCCTCTACATGGCCGGCTTTGCCCTGGCCCAGCTACTGTGCGGCCCCGTCTCGGACCGCTTCGGCCGCAAGCCGGTGATGGTCCTCGGCCTCGGGCTGTTCCTCGCCGCCAGCCTGCTCTGTGCCCTGGCACCGAGCATCGAGTGGCTCCTGGTGGGACGCTTCCTCCAGGCCTTCGGCGGTGCCGCCGGCCCGGTGCTGGGACGGGCGGCGGTGCGCGACATCCACGGCCCCATCGAGGCCGGCCGCATCCTCTCCTACATGGCCAGCACCATGGCCCTTGCCCCGGCGCTGGCGCCGATCGTGGGGGCTGGGCTGCTGCTGCTCTTCGGCTGGGAGTCGGTGTTCGTGGTGCTGGCGCTCTACGCGGCGGTGATGCTCGCCGTGCTGGTGGTGCTGCTGCCCGAGTCGCTGCCCAGGGCACGCCGCCAGTCGATCCATCCGGGGACGATACTGGCCAATTTCCGGATGCTGCTCGGCCAGCGGGCCTTCGTCGGCTATACCCTGGTCAATGCCGCGGCCTTCTCGGGGCTCTTTGCCTACCTCTCCGGCTCCTCCTTCGTGCTGATCGAGTATCTGGGCGTGGCACCCACCCTCTATGGGGTGCTCTTCACCCTGATCGTGGCAGGCTTCTTCACCGGCACCCTGGTCAGCGGCCGCTTCAGCCACCGCCTGGGCCGCGATCGACTGATCCTGCGCGGCACCCTGCTCTGCGCGGTGGGAGGCACGGCAATGGCCGGGCTGGCCATCGTCGGTGTGCATGCCCCCTGGGCGGTAGTGGCCCCCCATATGGTGTTCATGGTGGGGGTGGGCATCCTGATGCCCCAGACCATGGCCGGGGCGCTGGCCCCCAACCCCCAGTGCGCTGGCGCGGCCTCCTCGCTGTTCGGCTTCCTGCAGATGACTACCGCCGCCGTGGTGGGCGGCCTGGTGGGCCAGTTCCACGACGGCACCTCGCGCACCATGGCCTTGACCATCGGTCTGATGGGTCTGCTGGCGCTGGCCAGCCACCTGTTGTTGGTCCGCGGCCGCGCCGAGGCGACTGAGCGCTGCCCGGCCGGCGAAGGATGAGCGTCAGAACCCACCTATCTAGGGCCGACCGGCGGCAGGCCAATGAACAGGCGTGGCTTTCGATAGCGCGCCGCCGTCAGGAAAGGCACCAGCACAGAAGGCCACGCATTGCGTGGCCTTCTGCCTTCCTTGCGCCGCTGTGTTCAGGCCGCCTCGGCGGCGATGGTCACCGGACGTCCCTCGCGCAGCTCCAAGAGTAATGTCTGGCGACGCTCGGCGGCCTTCTCCGACGCCGCCTCGCGTACCGGGCCATAGCCGCGGACCTCTTCCGGCAGCTTGGCCAGCGCCAGGGCGGTGGCGTGGGTGCCGGCGTCCAGCCGCGTGGCCAGTTCGTCGAGCAGCGCCTCGTACTCCGCCAGCAGCCGGCGATCCAGCTTGCGATCGGCGCTGAAGCGGAAGGGGTCGAGGGGTCCGCTGCGCAGGCCGCGCAGCCGGGCCAGTCCCTTCATGGCCTTGAGCATCCAGGGCCCGAAGCGACGCTTCACCGGGCGCCCCTTGGCATCCTTGCGCCCGCCGAGCAGCGGCGGCGCCAGGTGGAAGGTCAGCGTGTAGTCGCCGCCGAAGGTGGCGTCGAGCTCCTCGAGAAAGTCGCTCTCGGTATAGAGGCGCGCCACCTCGTACTCGTCCTTGTAGGCCATCAGCCGGTAGAGCTGGGTGGCCACCGCCTGGGTCAGGGCCTCGCCGGCGCCGAGGCTTGCCTCGGCCTCGCGGACTCTAGCCACTCTCTGCACGTAGCGCTCGGCATAGGCGGAGTTCTGGTAGCGCGTCAGCCAGCGGCTGTGCCGAGCGATCACATCGTCGAGGCTGGCATCGGCGGCCAGCGGCGAATCGTCCAGGCGACGCTGCAGATAAGCCGGTTCCTCCGCCGCCAGGCGGCCCCAGGCGAAGGCCCTCAGGTTCTTGTCGATGGCCACGCCGTTGAGCTCGATGGCGCGCTTGAGCGCCGCCTCGCTGACCGGCAGCAGGCCACGCTGCCAGGCGAAGCCGAGCATCATCACGTTGGAGAAGACGGTGTCGCCCAGCAGCTGCTCCGCCAGACGGTTGGCGTCCAGGGTGGCGAAGTTGGCCTCACCGACGGCGTCACGCAGCAGCGCCAGGCGCTGATCCGCCTGCATATCGGCATCGCGATAGAGCACATGGTCCGCGGTGGCCAGCTCGGCCAGGTTGGCCACCACCCGGGTGGTACCGGCCTGAAGCACATCCAGGGCCTTCTTCGAACTTCCCACCACCATATCGCAGGCGATCACGGCGTCGGCCTGACCCGCTTCGATACGTACCTGGTGAAGATCGGCGGGCGCAGGCGCCAGGCGCACATAGCTGAGCACGGTACCGCCCTTCTGGGCGAAGCCCATGAAGTCGAGCACGCTGGTGCCGCGCCCCTCCAGGTGGGCGGCCATGGTGATCAGCTGGCCCACGGTGACCACGCCGGTGCCGCCGACGCCGCCCACCAGCAGGTCATAGGGCCGGGTCAGCATGGGCGCCTGGGGCAGCGGCAGCGCCTGCACCTTGCGCCAGAACGCCTCGTCCACGGCCACGCCCTGGCCCTTGCGCAGCTCGCCGCCCTCGACGGTGACGAAGCTGGGGCAGAAGCCACCGACGCAGGACATATCCTTGTTGCAGGAGGACTGATCGATCCTGCGCTTGCGCCCCAGCTCCGTCTCGCGGGGCACCACCGAGAGGCAGTTGGACTGCACCGAGCAGTCGCCGCAGCCCTCGCAGACGTGGTGGTTGATAAAGACCCGCTTGGCCGGGTCCTCCATCAGGCCGCGCTTGCGGCGGCGACGCTTCTCGGCGGCGCACACCTGGTCATAGATCAGCACGCTGCAGCCGGGAATCTCGCGCAGCTCACGCTGCAGGGTGTCCATCTCGTCCCGGTGGTGAAAGGTCACCCCCTCGGGGAACGTCTTCTCGTGACCGCGGTACTTCTCGGGCTCGTCGCTGACCACGGCAATGCGCTTGACACCCTCGGCGGCGGAGCTCTTCGCGATCATCGGCACGGTGATCTGGCCGTCCACCGGCTGGCCGCCGGTCATGGCCACGGCGTCATTGAAGAGCACCTTGTAGGTGATATTGACCCCGGCGGCCACCGCCTGGCGGACCGCCATGGAACCGGAGTGGAACCAGGTGCCCTCGCCCAGGTTCTGGAAGATGTGGCCATTGCCGGTGAAGCGGCTCTTGCCCACCCAGTTGACCCCTTCGCCGCCCATCTGGATCAACGACTCGGTGTTGCGCCCCATCCAGGAGGCCATGAAGTGGCAGCCGATGCCGGCCAGGGCCTTGCTGCCCTCCGGCACCTGGGTGGAGCTGTTGTGGGGGCAGCCGGAGCAGAAGTAGGGCAGGCGGCGCACGCCCCCCAGCTCCCTGGCCTCGGCGCGGCAGCGGTCCAGCTTGGTGAGACGCTCGGAGAGGTCGATGCCGAAGAAGCGCTCCAGCCGCTCGGCCACATAGCCCGCCAGCAGGCGCGGGCTCAGCTCACCCACATAGGGGATCAGCGGCCGGCCGGCCTCATCCTGCTTGCCGGTGATCAGCACCTCGCCCGGGCGGTCCGGCTCGGACATGTACTCCTTGATCTGGCTCTCGATGATGCCGCGCTTCTCCTCGATGACCAGCACCTCCTGCTTGGCGTGCACGAACTCGAGCACCCCGCGCCGATGCAGCGGCCACACCATGCCGACCTTGTAGAGCTCCACCCCCAGTTCGCGCAGTTTCCCCTCGTCGAGACCCAGCAGGCGCAGCGCCTCCATCAGGTCCAGATGGCCCTTGCCGGTGGTGACGATGCCGAAACGCGCCGTCTCATTGGCATAGAGACGCCGATCGATGGGATTGGCGGTGGCGAAGGCCTGCACCGCCGCCAGCTTGTGCTCGATGCGGGTCTCCAGCTGGGGCCCGGGCAGATCCGGCCAGCGGTAGTGGAGCCCGTCCAGCGGCGGGGTGAAGTCCGGCGGCGCGAACTCGGGCAGCGGCGTGGTCTCGACGGAGGCGCCGCTCTCCACGGTCTCGGAGACCGCCTTGAAGCCCACCCAGCAGCCGGAGAAGCGCGACAGGGCATAGCCCCAGAGGCCGAACTCTTCATATTCCGCCAGTGAAGCCGGGTTCACCACCGGCATGAACCAGGCCATGAAGGCCACGTCGGACTGGTGGGGCATGGAGGAGGAGACGCAGCCGTGGTCGTCGCCGGCCACCACCAGCACGCCGCCGCTGGGGGAGCTGCCGTAGGCATTGCCATGCTTGAGGGCATCGCCGGCGCGATCCACGCCCGGCCCCTTGCCGTACCACAGCCCGAAAACGCCATCGACCTGGCGGTCCGGGTCGGTCTCCACCTGCTGACAGCCCAGCATCATGGTGGCCGCCAGGTCCTCGTTGATGGCCGGCACGAACTCGATATTGGCCTGGGCCAGGGGCTCCCTGGCCTGCCACAGGGCCTGGTCGACGCCGCCCAGGGGCGAGCCGCGGTAGCCGCTGATCAAGCCCGCCGTGTGCCGGCCATCGCGGCGGTCGAGCTCGGCCTGGCGCAGGGCGATGCGCACCAGCGCCTGGGTGCCGGTCAGGAAGATGCGTCCGCTATCACGGGTATAACGGTCGGCCAGGGCATAATCATCGAGTGCGTCGTCGCGGGCATCGCCCGGAACGGCAGCGGGAGTAGGAGCGTTCATGGTCGCCACCTCGGTCAAGGGTTCGTTATCGTTGTCTGGCCTGCAGTCTAGCCCCGCGGGCGATAAAGGTGCTTGCTAAATCAACCGGTTAATAGCGCCCACAAGAAACAGATTTTCATTTTCCTCCCAGAAAAGGAATAATCTTTCATATAGTAACAAGACGTGAAATACCCCATGCATGATGACCAGCTCGACGGCCACGACCGCCGCATCCTGAAGGTACTCCAGCGCCAGGGCCGCATCACCAACCAGGAGCTCGCCGAGCAGATCGGCCTCTCCCCTGCGGCCTGCTGGCGGCGGGTCAAGGCGCTGGAGGCCAGCGGCGTGATCAAGCGCTTCGCCGCCCTGGTAGACCCGGCTCGGGTCGGCCAGCCGCTCTGCGCCCTGGTGATGATCACCCTGCGCCGCCACAGCATCGACAGCACTTCCGACTTCGAGGCCCGGGTCACCCAGTACCCGGAGGTGCTGCAGTGCTACTCCACTACCGGCAACGCCGACTTCGTGCTGCGCGTGGTGATAGAGGACATGGCCGCCTACGACCGCTTCCTCAACGAGAAGCTCTTCACCCTGCCGGGCATCTCCCAGGTCCACTCCAACTTCGTGCTGCGGGCGATCAAGGACGAGACCGCCATTCCCATGCCCTGACCCCGGACAAGACATGACTTCCACGAATTCGAGGGTGATCCTGCTGCTGGCCCTGGCCGGCTTCGCCAGCATGGCCTCCATGCGAGTCACCGACGCCATGCTGCCGGCGCTCTCCAGCGCCTTCGAGCGGCCGCTGGCGGATGTGGCCCAGAACATCACCGTCTTCGCCATCGCCTACGGGCTGATGCAGCTCTGCTACGGCCCGCTGGGGGATCGCTACGGCACCCTGCGGGTGATCGGTCTGGCCACCCTGGCCTGTGCCCTGGGCGCCATCGGCTCGGCGCTGGCCGGCTCGCTCTCCTCGCTGCTGCTGTTCCGCACCCTGAGCGGGGCCACCGCCGCCGCAGTCATCCCGCTCTCCATGGCCTGGGTCGGCAACAACGTCGACTACGAGGCGCGCCAGGTCACCCTGGCCCACATGCTCTCGGGCGCGGTGATGGGACTGATTGCCGGCCAGGTGATGGGCGGGCTGCTCGCCGACACCCTGGGCTGGCAGGCCGCCTTCCTGGTGCTGGCGCTGCTCTTTCTGCTCGCCGGCGGCCTGCTGACCGGCGCCGTGATTCGCCGGCCGGCGCTGGCGCCGCCGGGAGAAGCCAGCGGCGGGGTCGCCTTCCTGGCCCGGCTCTCTGGGGTGCTGGCCATCCCCCGCGCCCGGCAGATCCTCGCGCTGGTGTTCCTGGAGGGCATCGCCGCCTTCGGCGCCCTGGCCTTTGCCGCCAGCCACCTGCACGAGCGGCTCGGGGTCTCGCTGACCATGGCGGGGCTGCTGGTGGCGCTGTTCGGGGTCGGGGGGCTGCTGTTTGCCGCCCTGGCCAGGCCGCTGGTGAGGCGGCTGGGCGAACCGGGGCTGGCCGTCTTCGGCGGTGGCCTGATGGGGCTGGGCTTCTGCCTGCTGGCCTTCGCCCCCACCCCCGCTCCCGCCGCCGGTGGCGCCTTCGCCGCCGGACTCGGCTTCTACATGATGCACAGCACCCTGCAGACCAACGCCACCCAGATGGCGCCCGCCGCCCGCGGCACCGCCATGGCGGTGTTCGCCGGCTGCCTGTTCCTCGGCCAGTCGGTGGGCGTCAGCCTGGGCGCCCTGGTGCTGCGCCTGGCCGGTAGCGGGGTGCTGCTGGCGCTCGCCGGCGTCTGGCTGCTGGTGCTGGGCGTGGTATTCGCCCGGCGACTGCGACGCTGGGAACGACAACCCGGCGCCTCGGCGCCGGGTCGCGAAGTGTCGTCCGAGAGCCGATCGCCCTAGTCGAGAGTCGCCCCCTGCCTGGCCTCCTCGATGGCCGCCATCACCTGGTCGACATCGGGAAGGCGGTGGGCCAGGGCCAGGGCCAGCTGGGCCAGGAAGTGGCCTTCCTGCTCCTCGGGCAGCGCGTCCAGCGTCTCGGCCAGTTGCTCGTAGACCTTCTCCAAATCGTCAAAGGGCAGTGTCGGTGCGGTCATGATCCGTCCCCTCCCAGGGCGGTCTTGAGGGCGGTGTTGAGCGCGCTATCCCCCTCGGCGGTATCGAGATGCTTCCAGCGTGCTGCGACATGCCGGTCGGGGCGCGCCAGGTAGGCGCTGCCCGTGTCGGCGCCATAGCCGGCGAAAAGGCTGCCATCCACGTCGACCAGGGTGTTTTCATCCCCCGGTGAACGCGCCACCCGCAGCAGGGTGAGGTCGATGCCGCGGGCCTGGAGCGCCTCCACACTCTGCTGCAGGGCCGGCTCGATGCGGCCATCCTCGCTGAAGTGCAGCAGGTTGAAGCCCGTGCCCAGATGGTCGAGCAGGAAGTCGTCATCACCCAGGCGGCGATTGATCAACGGCGCGCCGGGAAGCGGCCCGCCCTCGAAGGCCGGGTCGTCGGCCAGGGTCAGGGGGCTCTCGGCATAGGTGTAGGGGGTCACCTGGCGGGGGTTGGCGAAGTCGCTGGCGTAATCGTTGTGGAAGGCCAGCGCCAGGGCGGCGTTGCGCATCCGCCGGTAGCCGCGGGTCGGTGGCGTCATGAAGCGGGTGCTCTTGCCGGCGTTGGCGAAGACATCCAGGGTCGCGCCACGCCGCTCCGGGCTGTAGCTGTCGAGCAGCGCGTCCGGGGCCTGGCCCTGGAGCAAGCAGGCAAGCTTCCAGCCGGCGTTGGCGGCATCCGCCAGGCCGTTGTTGAGGCCGCGCACGCCGAAGATCGGCACCAGGTGGGCACTGTCACCGATAAACAGCACTCTGCCATGCCGATAATCATCGAGCGCCAACGTATACGCCTTGTAGAGGCTCCACCACTCCAGCTCCCAGTCATCGCTCTCGTGCATCACCTCGCGCACGATCAGCTCGACCTTCTCGCGGATATTGGCTTCCTCGACGGCCTGCTCCGGGTCCTCGCCGGGGCCGAGCTGGTAGTCGATGCGCCAGATGTCGTCGGGCTGCCTGTGGACCAGGATGGTGGTGTCGGGCATCGCACGGGAATGGAAGAAGGCGCGGCGCTCGGTGGGGAAGTCGGACTTGAGGCGCACATCGGCGATCACGTAGCGGCCCTCATAGGCCTGGCCGTGCAGGGAGAGCCCCAGCGACTCGCGGATCCGGCTGCGCCCGCCGTCAGCGGCCAGCAGGTAGTCGCACGCCAGCCGGTAGTCGCCCTCGGGGGTGCTCACCTCCAGGGTCACGCCGTCAGCGTCCTGGCTCACCCCGGTGACGGCGCTCTGCCAGCGCATCTCGATCAGCTCGCCGGCGTGGGCCTTGTCGATCAGGAACTGCTCGATGTACTGCTGCTGCAGGTTGACCATCGGATAGTAGCGCTCCTGGTCGGAGTGCGGCATCCGGAAGCGGTAGATCTCGCGGTCGCGAAAGTAGGTGCGGCCCTGGGTCCAGCCAAGCCCCTTCTGCTCGAAGGGCGCATCCACACCGAGCTGCTGGAGGATCTCCAGGCTGTGGCGCGAAATGCAGATGGCCCGGGAGCCGTCGTTCACGGTCGCCTTGTCGTCCAGCACCACCGAGGCGATGCCGTGGCGGGCCAGCTCCAGGGCAGCGGTCACGCCCACCGGGCCCGCGCCGACAATGGCCACGCGGTGGCGCACCGCCTGGCCATCCAGCTCGGCAGGACGAGCGAAGGGGAAATGCGGATAATCGAAGTAGAGCGAACCGGTTTCTGAGCGTCCAGCGGGTCGCATGGCCTCTCTCCTGACAGGGGTAAGCGTTGTGGTGTGACGTGTCGGCAGAGTAGTCCCCGGCCGGGCCGCCACCTGTCCCTTTAAAGAGGGGACAGAACCCCCAACCCCTACAACCAAGGTCGCAGCAAGTATGACGAAAGGCATCTCCAAGGACTCCCCCCCGAACTGGTCGGCACTGCTGGCAGCCGTGGCCGAGTGCGTGACGCACCTGGGCAGGCCGAGCTTCGAGGACGACCTGATCGCCCTGCTTCACAGGGGGGTGGGCCTCGAGCAGTGCATCCTCTTCGCCTACGCCGGTGACGACAGGATGGAGACCCTGCTGGTGGACAACTCGCGCTACCCCAAGGTCGCCGGGCGCCTCGCCAGCCTCTATGCCGGAGGACTCTTCCGCCAGGATCCCCATTACCTCCGGCTATGCGAAATGCTGGAAGCGCGTGTCGACGACACCAGTGGAGAGTTGATGCCCATGCAGACCGAGACCATGTCCCCGGCCTATCGCCGCCACCTGTTCGCCTTTCCCGACCTGGCCGACAAGGTCTCGCTAGTGATTCCCGCCGGCTCCGTCGTCTACTACCTCAACCTCTACCGGGACCTGGGCCGGGGGCGTTTCCATCCCGAGGAGCTGGCGCACCTCAGGGAACTCATGCCCTTGCTGGCCAGCCTGATCCGCCGCCACTACCGCCAGTCAGGCCCAGCGCCACTGCCCGCCAGCGACGAGGAGGTCGAGGTCCTCGCCCCACTCTCCGCACGGGAGCGCCAGCTCTGCCTCCACCTGCTGCGCGGCCATACCCTCAAGACTGCCGCCGCCACACTCGATGTTGCCCTCTCCACTGCCGAGACCTACCGCAAGCGCGCCTACACCAAGCTGGGCGTGCGCTCAAAGGCGGGGTTGGTAGCGCGGTGCCGGCAGAGTTGAGCCCCAAAAAGGAGACGCCCCGGCAGGGGCCGGGGCGCTAGGGGGGTGGCGACAGCGCTTCACTCAGCGGCGCGGCGCTCGAACGCCTCGGCGTTAGGACAGAAGCTACGGCACTCCTCGACATCGGCACCGGCGCGCATGGACTGCCAGCAGTGGCCTACCACAGGGCAGGCATTGCAAGTGTCGCGGAGTGCCGTGTAGCCGGCCTCGCCGGCCAGTTCGGCGTCCTGCAGGCCGAAACGCTGCATCATCACCGGCATCAGGGTCTTCGCTGGCACGAAGGCAGGGGGCTGACCCGCCGCCAGTTGCCGAGCCATCTCGCGCTCGAAACCATCCTCCAGGGGACGCTGGAGATCGGTCAGCAGTGTCTGATAGGTCTTACCCGCCTCATGCTGGACGTCACGGACCAGCTGGGGCGTGGAAGCGGCGTAGCAGCGCTCGGTCAGGCGTTCCCACCAGGTCGGGGTCGGAGTGATCGGTGCAGTGGCCATGGTGATGCTCCCGTCAGGTGATTCTGAATATCGTGTATGGCATCAGTATCGACCCGCGGGAGCCTCGCTGCATTGACCGAGGTCAAAATAGTTTCAAACGAAACTACATGGCGCTATTGTCGACCACATCCTCCGGCTTCATACCGGGCTCCTCTCCGACCTTCGCCAGCTCCTCATGGAAGTACGCTAGGGCGGCCTCGCCGTCCACCCCCGTTTCGCCAACCGACTCGGCCCACTGGTCGGGCAGTTCGGCGGTCATGGCCATGAAGCGCTCGATCTCGGCTTGCGGCAGTTCGATGAAGGTATTGCCTCGTTCGCGGGCGAACTCCACCCCGCGCACGTCAACGACGTCCATCATGAAGCCGAACAGCCGCGAGAGCCGCTCGCCGGAGACCGACTCGATGGCGTCCCGGTCCTCGTCGGAAAGTGACGCCCAGGTGTCGGGGTTCATCACCAGCGAGAAGCTGCCCCGATAGAAGCCGCCGGGCATTTCCACGGTGTAGGGCAGCACCTCGGCGAGGCGGAAGCTGCGCAGCCCCTCCAGGGTCAGCATGGCGCCGTCCACAACCCCTTGCGTCGCGGCCTCGTAGGTGCCGCCCGGGGGCAGGGCCACGCCGCTCAACGACAGGGCGCTGGAGATATCGGCCATGATGCCGCCGCCGATGCGCACGCGCTTGTTGGCCAGGTCATCGAGGCCGTCGATGCTCTCGCTCAGGAAGAGAGAGCCGGGACCATGAACCCCCAGGCCGATCAGCTCGACACCGCGATGCTCCCCCGCCTCGTCCAGGAACTCGTGGTGGGTGCGCCAGTAGGCCACCGAGGCATCCTCCGAGGAGAACTCCTCGAATGTCGGGAACTCCGGCAGCTTGGTCAGCTCGAAGCGCCCCGGCATCAGGCCGTGGAACAGCCAGGTGGCATCGGCCACGCCGTCGGCGACCAGCTCCATCTGGGCGCCTGGCGGGCCCATGTCGTGCACCACATTGACGGTAACGCGTCCTTCGGTGGCCTCTTCTACCCAGTTCGCCCAGGTAGGCCAGACGATGGTATTGACGCCATGATTGGGGCCGGCCCAGGTGCTGACCTGAAGCTCGGTCGCAAGCGCCTGTGAGGAGAGCGCCCCCATGCCCAGCAGGGCGGAAGCGGCGGTCAGTGTCACCAGTTTTTTCATTGTTGATATTCCTCGTGGTGGTGGGAGTTGGCGTGGTTATGGTGGGGATGCTGGCTAGAGCGCCAGCACCAGTCGTTTGCCCTTGGCCCGCGAACAGCAGCTGATCAGAGTCGCCTGGCTGGCGCGTTCGGCCTGGGTCAACACCTTGTCTCGGTGATCGATCTCACCCTCGACCACCTCGACCTGGCAGGAGCCGCACAGGCCCTCCTCGCAGTCACTCGGCACGTCGATGCCGGCCCCCCGCAGCACCTGCAAAACGCTGCGGTCGGCGGGCACCTCCACGACCAGATCGGAATCGGCGAGTTCGACCTCGAAGGCGTGCTCTCTGGACGGATCCAGCTGTGCCCCCTGGGCACTGAAGTGCTCCACGTGCAGGCTGCCGTCCGGCCAGTGCACGGTGCCGGCTTCGAGGGCCGCCAGCAGCCGCTCGGGACCGCAGGCGTACACCAGGGTCCCTGTGGCCGGCTCCGCCAGCAGGGCGGCCAGATCGAGCCGTTTGCCCTCATCCTTGGGATAGAGGCGCAGCGCCTGGCCATGATCATGCTCGAGCCGCTCGACGAAGGCCATGCTGGCCAGGCCGCGTCCGGCATAGTGAAGCTCGTAGCGCTTGCCCAAGGCCTTGAGTCGGTCGGCCATGGCGATGATCGGCGTGATACCGATGCCGCCAGCAATCAGCAGGTAGCCGTCGGCCCCCTCATCCAGGCGGAAATGATTCTTGGGACCTCTTACGCGTAGCTCGATGCCCTCGCGAACGGCGTCGTGCACCCAGCGTGAACCACCGCGGCCCGCCTCCTCACGCAGCACGGCGATCCGCCAGTCGCCGCTATCGGCAGGGCCGCAGAGAGAGTACTTGCGCGTTTCTCCGTCGGGGAGTACCAGATCCAGGTGGGCGCCCGGGGTCCAGGCCGGCAGCCGCCCCCCGCCGGGATCGGCCAGGGTCACCCCGAGCACGCCTTCGGCCTCGGATTCGGCCCGGGCCACGCCGACCCGGCGCACGATGGCGTGGGCCTCCGGCGCCCCCACCGGGAAGTCGCGCTGCTCGTTGCGTAGCGCAGGGTCGAGGCGCTCGGGGTTGCGCGCCGGGTCCCAGCGTACCCAGAGTGCCTCCGGGCCCCGCAGCGAGGTGTTGGGCAGAAAGGTGAAGGTCTGCTCCTCGAGCGCCAGGTGCGGCAGGCGGCGGGTGAACTCCTCGAGGAAGATGCGCATCTCCATCCGCCCCAGGTTCTTGCCCATGCACTGGTGGCTACCGTAGCCGAAGGTCAGGTGGTCCACGGCATTGTCGCGGTAGATATCTAGCTCGTCGGGGTTCTCGAAGTGGCGCGGATCGTGATTGCCCGAGGCCATCACCATCAGGATCTTGCCGCCCTCGGGAATGGTCACACCGCCGACCTCCACCTCGCGGGTGGCAATACGCCGCCAGGAAACCATCGAACCGGAGTGGCGCAGACACTCCTCGGCCGCCGATGGAATCAGGTCGGGGTTGGCGCACAACTCACCCCATACCGACGGGCGTGAGAGCAGCTGGCGAAAGGCGTTGGCGGTGGCCAGCGCGGTGGTCTCATGAGCCGCTACGATGATCGCCATCATCATCGAGTGCAGGTAGCTGTCGGTAACCACCTCGGGCATCTCGCGGTTTTTTTCGATCATGTCGTACATCCAGCCCTCACCGCTGGGCTGCGACTGCATCTTGCGCAGCACCCGGCCAGAGTACTGCCAGAACTTGCCGACGGCCTCGGCGACCTCGACCTGCTGCTCCGGTGAGGGGCGGCCCCAGGTGTTGAGGGTATGGGCCGCCGAAAAGCGGCGCAGCTGCTCCATGTCCTCCTCGGGCACCCCCAGGAAGTGGAGCGCCACGGTCAGCGGGACTTCCCAAAACATCTCCGCTACCAGGTCGGCCTGGCCCCGATCGATGATGGCATCCAGCTTCTCGCGCACCAGGCGCCGCACCATGGGCGCGTGGGCCTCCAGGGCCTCGGGGGTAAAGGCGTCCAGCAGCACCCGGCGACGCGCCATGTGGGCCGGTTCATCCTCGTTCACCAGGGTGCGGTTCATGCCGTAGTCATAGCGCTTTAGGACGTCCAGGGCCTCGTCGCTGGGTGGCGTGATCTTCTCCAGAGCAATCGAGGGAGAGAAGGTGAGGTTGTCACGGAAGATCGCCTTGATGTCGTCGTAACGACTCACCACCCAGTAGCCCAGCCGGGGACTCCAGAACACCGGCTCCTGGTCCCGGGACCAGCGCAGGGCCTCGGCAGGATCGAGCTGATAGGGACGGTCGAAGGGGTCGAAGGCGGCGGCTTCCGCCGATACCGGACAGCCGTTGGGGGCGGCTCCGCGCGGTGGATGGAAGGGGCAGCCGCCCGCCTCGGTCCGGGCAAAGGTAGAGCCTGAGGTCATGGTGTGCTCCGTATGAATCGACCACTATTTACTTTTATCGCACAACTTGTATCAATGAACGCACAACGGAAAAATAGGCCCCTTCATCGGCGGCGTCAAACTGCCTGTCCATCAAGCGAGGAAACGTCATGGCTAACACCCTGCAGACCCTGGATCGCGGGCTGACAGCGCTGGAGATCATCGCCGAGCGCAGCGGCGGACTCAGCGTGGCCGAGCTGGCCGAGGCGCTTGAGGTGCATCGCGCCATCGCCTACCGCATCGTCACCACCCTGGAGCGGCACGGTCTGATAGCTCGCCGGGGCGACGGCGGTCTACGCCTGGGAGCCGGTGTGGCGCTGCTGGCCAGCCACTTCGAGCCCCAGCTGCGGCGGGTGGCCCAGCCACTGCTTGAGGCGTTGGCGCGCCACACCCGCGCCACCGCCTTCATCTCGGTGGCGCAAGGCGAGGAAGCCGTCGTGCTCATGGTGGCCGAGCCGAACGAGGGACTGCTGCGGGTCGGCTACCGAGTGGGCAGCCGCCATCCGCTATCACTGGGGGCGGCGGGGATCGCCATCCTGGCCGGTCGCCCCCCCCGACCTGAGGACAGCGAGGCGGTCCGCGAGGCACGCACCCTGGGCTACAACCTGACACGGGGCCAGCTGCAGCGCGGCGCCGTGGGGGTGGCCAGCCCGATTGCGTCCCCGAGCCTGAACCACGGCGTTGAGGCCTGCGTGGGGGTTGTCGCCATGGAAGACCTCGACAGCGGTACCGCGATTCGCGAGGTCAAGACCACGGCACGAGAACTGGCCGGGTTGGTGACACCCGCCAACGCGACTCGTCCGTGAAGCCGATGGCGCGTCGGAGTACACTGGCGGCCATCCATTTTCCGCCAGCCGAGGCCGCGCCGATGAGTTCCCACCTGCTCTCCGTCGATTCCCTGTCCCGTGACCACGTCGACCACCTGATGCGGGTCGCGGCTCGCATGGAGCCCATCGCCCAGCGCCGCCAGGTCACCCGCGTTCTGGAGGGAGCGGTGCTCGGCAACCTCTTCTTCGAGGCCAGCACCCGCACACGGGTCAGCTTCAACGCCGCCTTCTGCCGGCTGGGCGGCAGCGTCTGTGACACCACCGGCTTCACCTTCTCCTCCATGGCCAAGGGGGAGTCGCTCTACGACACCAGCCGGGTAATGAGCGGCTACTGCGACGCCATCGTGATGCGCCACCCCGAGCTGGGCTCGGTGGCGGAGTTCGCCGCGGCGACCCACGTACCGGTGATCAATGGCGGGGACGGTCCCGGCGAACACCCTAGCCAGGCGCTGCTCGATCTCTACACCATCGACAAGGAGTTCGCCCGGCTGGACAGGACGCTGGCCGGCGCCCATGTGCTGATGACCGGCGACCTCAAGTACGGCCGGACGGTGCACTCGCTGATCAAGCTGCTGTCGCTCTACGCCCCCATGCGCATCACCCTGGTGGCTCCACCGGGCCTCGAGATGCCTAGCCATCTCATTGACCTGGTCGCTTCCCGCGGCCATCGTGTGGAGCAGCGCGACAGCCTGAACGACGACTTTGCCGATGTGAACGTGGTCTACACCACGCGCATCCAGAAGGAACGGTTCACCGCCGAGATGAGTGAGGGCTTCAGCCTGTCGCGTGACTTCACCGTGGACCGCACCTTCCTGGACCAACGCTGCAGTCGCGATACTATCGTCATGCATCCGCTACCTCGGGACAGCCGCCCCGAGGCCAACGACCTCGACGTGGACCTCAACGGTGATCCGCGCCTGGCGATCTTCCGCCAGACCGACAACGGCATCCCGGTGCGCATGGCGATCTTCGCCACCCTGCTCGGGGTGGACGAGCGGATCGAGCAGGACCTGCGCCCCGTGCGCTGGTTTGTACCCAAATGCCTGGGCGTTGACGACCCGGCGACCTGAAAGGCGGCGGGATCGCAGGCTTCGCCTATGCTGATGACAATCACAATAAAGAGGTTCGGCCATCGCCGAGCCCAGACGATCATTTCAGGAGGAAAGACCCCATGAGCCTGCGCCGCTCCTACCAGCTATTCGCTCTCTTCTACAGCCTGCTGCTGGTGGTGGGGCTGATCGCCCTGCTGGCCGGCGGGGGCACACCGCTGGCCTTTGCTCACCTGGTGGTGGGTGCGCTGGCAGTTCTCGGGCTATGGGGCTATATACTTCAGCGGGGTTTCATGGGGCCCCGTATGTGGCGCCCGCTGGCCGCCTTGCTGGCAGTGGGAGTCGTGGTTCAGCTATTCGTGCTGTTAAGCGTGTCGCTCAGCGGTCCGCTGACCACCTGGATGCTCACCAGCGCGGTCTTCTCGGCACTGCTGGTGATAATTCTCTACCGCTACGGCGATCGTGACCAGGCAATCTGGGCCACGCCCGAAGAGCTCGAGGCCGCCCAGCGACTGGAAGCGCTGATGAAGGGTCAGAACCGACTCGCGGCGCAAAAGCGTGAGGACGGCCGTGAGGCCCGGGTGGAGGTAGTCAAATCGGATGACGGGTATCGCGCCAGCGTCACCCGGCGCCGCGAGGGGCAGGAGGAGGCGTTCGAGGAGAGCTTCCACCACCCCGCCACCCTGGTGTTCTTCCTGGAGAAGTTCGCCGGCCTTTCGGTGGACGACTTCCAGGGGACCGACCCAGCCTGAAGCCGCGACTCAGCCGCCCCCGGGGAGCCCTTCGCGGGCGGCGAACCAGCGCTCGACGATCAGCACCGCGCTGATGCCGTCGACGCCGTCATCCCGCCAACTGCCACGGTGCCCGCGCTCCCGGGCGATCACCTTGGCTTCGCCGGTGGAGCCGCGCTCATCGACCATCTCGCAGGGCACGCCGAAACGGCCGAATAGCCGCTTGCCGAACTTGCGCGCCCTCACGCTCATCTCCTGCTCAGCACCCTCGGCGGTCAGTGGGAGCCCCACCACGAAAAGGTCGGGCTCCCACGACTTTACCAGCCGCTCCACCTGTGCCCAATCGGGAATACCGTCCCGGGCCGGCATCGCTTCGAGCTCCCGGGCACTGGCCAACAGCTCGTTGCCCACCGCCACGCCGATGCGCCGGGTGCCGAAATCGAAGCCCAGCACCAGCCGTTCGCCCTCCCGACTCATCCGCCGCGCCTCGCCATCAGGAGTGGCCCGCCTCGCGGGTCATCAGGTTGAGGTCGACCCCCAGGATGCCGGCAGCGGCACTCAAGCGCTGCTCCGGCGGTACCTCGAAGAGAATGTCCGACCGCCCTTCCACGGTAAGCCAGGCGTTATCCAGCAGTTCCTGCTCCAGCTGGCCCGACTCCCAGCCGGCACAGCCCAGGCAGATC
This sequence comes from uncultured Halomonas sp., assembly GCA_964456005.1. Classification (GTDB taxonomy): domain Bacteria; phylum Pseudomonadota; class Gammaproteobacteria; order Pseudomonadales; family Halomonadaceae; genus Halomonas. Next base: position 18,586 of record CAYWBG010000002.1, on the reverse strand, counting down.
AGGAACTGCTCGGGCCCCTCGCCCGCGGCCAGCGCCTGGAGCATGTCCATGGAGGTGGTCAGGGCAATGTCCTCGGCCACCTGGATGCTGGAGTCCCAGGAACTGCTGGAGCCGCGGTGCAGGATGAAACCGCGATCCTTGTGCACCGGGCCGCCATAGTAGACCGGCGCATTGCGGTGCGGGCTCTCCTCGCCACCCAGCTCAAGCTGTTCGAAGAGCGCCTCCAGGGTCAGCTCCAGCGGTCGGTTGACGATCACCCCCATGGTGCCCTTCTCGTCGTGATCGCAGAGGTAGCTGAGGCTACCGGCAAAATTGGGATCTTCCAGATGCGGCATCGCCAGCAGGAAGTGGTCCTTGAGGCCAAAGTTTTCCACGGATTGCATGAGACTCCCCGGCGGTCCTAACGCACGCCGTAATGATTGCCTTGACCGAATCGCCAGACGCGAGTGATGGAGAGGCTGTCCAGGTTGCCCATGCCCGCATCGAAGGGACGATAGGGGGCGGCGCCCCGAACGGTCTCCAGCGCGGCCCGGTCGAGTTCGGCGTGTCCCGAGGATTGTACCACCTCAGCCTGGCGAAGCTCGCCGTCCCGGCCGATCACCACCCGGATGCGCAGTTGGCCCTGCAGGTGACGCGGCGCGGGGTGGACCCGGTTGCCGTAGTCCTCGACGCGCCGCGTCCAGTCATCGATGTAGCGCGCCTCGGCGGCCTGCCGAGCCGCCAGCTGCGGACCGCCGTCATCGGTGGGGCCGGAGGCCTGGGGCGCCAGCCCCTGCTCGCGGATGCTCTGGGTGGCCTGGGCCACCAGATCGCGACCCGAGGCGGAGGGCGCCGCGGTGCTGGGCGGCGCCGCGGCGTCCGCCGCCTGGGGGGCGCTGTCACGAGGCTCGGGCGGCGTCTCGACCTCCTGCTCGCTCTCTGCAGCCGGGAGCGCCTGCTCTTCGGGACGTGCCTCGGGCTCGACCCGGGCGGCCTGTTCCGGCTCCGCCGGGGTGGCCGGGTCGACGTCGCTGGCGCTCTCCTGCACCGTCGGCAGATCCTCCATGGGAGCGGCACGCGACTCGGCCGGCGCCTCATCGCGCTGCTCGCCGGCGGCCTGCTGGTCCGCCTCGGCGATGGCCTCGGCTTCCACCGGGGCCTCGTCCGAGCGGGTGACCAGCACCACGTCGAGGCTGGCGCGCTCGACCGGCGGGGCAGCGAACTGCCAGCTCGCCACCGTTCCGATCACCGCCAGGTGCAACAGCAGCGCCAGCGATGCGGCCAGCCAACGGCGATAGGGCCTAGTCACCGGTGCGTACTGGATGGGATCGCTGTCGTAGGCGTGCATGGTGGGCTTCCCGACCCCTCAGGTTATGACCGCCGCGCCGCGAGCCGACGCTCGATGGCATCCAGCAGCAGCCCGGCGATATCGGTGCCGCGCTGATCGTCGATCTCGCGGACGCAGGTAGGGCTGGTGACGTTGATCTCGGTAATATAGTCACCGATCACGTCGAGGCCGACGAACATCAGCCCCTTTTCGCGAATTATCGGCTGCACCTGAGCGATCAGCCAGTGGTCGCGGTCGGTCAGCTCGCGGGTGGTACCAGTGCCGCCGGCGGCCAGGTTGCCGCGGGTCTCGCCGGCCATGGGTACCCGGGCGAGACCATAGGGCACCGGCTCACCCTCCACCAGCAGGATGCGAGTGTCGCCGTCGCGGATCTCGGGGAGGTAGCGCTGAGCCATGATCTGTCGTCTGCCACCCTCGGTGAGCGTCTCGATAATCGCCCCCAGGTTGCGCCCCTCGGGCTGGACGTGAAAGATCCCGCTGCCGCCCATGCCATCCAGGGGCTTGAAGATCACGTCGCGGTGCTCGGCGTGAAAGGCGCGAAGCACCGGATCACTGCATGAGACCAGGGTGGGCGCACAGCACTGGGGGAACTGCTGGGCGAAGAGTTTCTCGTTGCACTCCAGCAGCGCCCGGGTGGGGTTGACCACCAGGACACCCTCGCGCTCGGCGAAGCCGAGCAGGTGCACGGCATTGAGAAAGTGGGCGTCCACCGGCGGGTCCTTGCGCATCAGGATCACGTCCAGCTCGGCCAGGGGCCGCGCCTCGGGCTCGCCCAGCAGGAACCAGTGAGCCGGATCACGATGCACCTTGAGCTCGCGCAGGCGACCGAAGGAGCGGCCGTCGCGCAGGAAGAGGTCCTCCTGCTCCAGGTAGTGCAGCGAGGCGCCGCGATCCTGGGCGGCCCAGAGCAGGGCCATGGTGGTGTCCTTCTTGTAGGTGATGTCGGCGATGGAGTCCATCACCACACCGATCTGCAGCGCGCGTTCGCTCATGGCGTCGGGTGTCCGGTCCGGGGTGTGAATGCGGTCAGTATGCCGCAGGGGTATCGTGTCCACCAAGGCGGTTAACCTGGTCATCCAATTCACTTGGCTCGAGAGGCGCCGGGGGCAGGTCGTAGAGGGGGTCCTATGCCAGGGTTGAGGAGCACTGCTCCGAACGGGCTGGCCATGGATGGCCAGCACCGAACCTGCAAGCGAAGCGGGACGCGAGAGCACAGCAGGGCATCGGTAGCGCCCAGGGAGGGGTTCACAGCACCCCCTCGTCGGTCCGGCGCCCCGGGACCTGTCGCCGGAACAGCCTCGAGCGGTAGCACATGACTACTGGATCATTCACCACCAGGCACCAGCCGGATGCCGGTGGGCTCCAGGATGATCCGTTGCTGCTTGTAGAGCCGCCCGATGGCCTGCTTGAAGGCGTTCTTGCTGACCCCCAGCCGGGCCTTGATCTCGGCGGCGTCGCTGTTGTCGCCCAGCGGCAGGTAGCCACCGCTCTCGCGCAGCGCCTTGAGTATCGTCTCGCCCACCACATCGAGGCGCGCCTGCCCCGGCGGCAGCAGCGAGAGGTCCAGGCGGCCGTCATCGCGCAGGCGCTTCACATAGCCGGTCACACGCTGGCCGCGGCGCAGCGGCCGGGCCACCTCGTCGCGGTAGAGTAGGCCCCAGAAGCGGTGGTTGACCGCCGCCTTGAAGCCGAGGTCGGTCTGGTCAGCGATCACCAGGGTCACTTGGTCGCCGGTCGAGAGACCTTCGGAGGCGTCGGTGAGGAAGCGGTCGAGCTTCTGGGAGGCCACCGGCCGCCCCTGCTGGTCTTCGTAGATTCTGACCAGCACCCGCTTGCCCACGCTCGGCCGAAAGTGCTGCTCGCCGAAGGGCAGCAGCAAGTCCTTGGGATGCCCCCAATCGAGGAAGGCGCCGGTCTCGTTGACGGTGACGACCTCCAGATAGGCCACCTCGCCCACCTGGGTGCGGGGAGCGCGATAGCGCCGACTGGCGGCGGGGCGGGGGGGGTGACGGTCGCGGGAGTCGGGCATGTCAGGGTTCCTCTTTAGGGTGGCCGAAGCTCAAAGATCGCCGAAAAGGTGCTGGAGAAGGCTGAGCGCCACCACCGGCGCGGTCTCGGTGCGCAGGATGCGCGGCCCCAGCGAGAGCGGGGCGAAGCCGGCGGCCAGGGCCGCCTCCACCTCGGTATCGGCAAGCCCCCCTTCGGGACCAATCAGCAGGGCCGCACTGGCCGGTGCGGTCTCGCGCTCAAGGGACCCGGCGGCGGCCGGATGCAGCACCAGGCGCAGCACCTCATCGCGCTCGGCCAGCCAGTCGGCCAGGGCCAGAGGCGAGTGCACAGGAGGCACCACGGCGCGGCCGCACTGCTCGCAGGCGCTCGCCGCCACCGCTTGCCAATGGGCGAGCTTCTTCGCCGCGCGCTCGCCCTTGAGACGCACGTCGCCATGCTCGGTGTGCAGCGGCGTGATCTCTGCCACCCCCAGCTCCACGGCCTTCTGGATGGCGTAGTCCATGCGGTCGCCCTTGGAGATCGCCTGGCCAAGGTGCACGGCCAGCGGCGACTCGCCGAAGCCAGCCTCGACAGATTCGATGCGCACCGTCACGCGCTTGCGCGAGGCGTCGATGATCACCGCCCGGGCCTCCCGGCCGGCGCCGTCAAATAGCCGCAGTGGCGCCCCCTCGCCCAGGCGCAGCACTCGCGCCACATGGCGGGCGGGACCCTCGGGCAGAACGACGTCGCCGCCGACGGCAAGGTCGGCGGCGACGTGGATGCGCGGCAATCTCTTGGTTATCACTTCGGGGCCACCGGCTATCCGTTACTGGGTGGTCTGGGCACCCGACTGCTCTCCCGACTGCTGTGCCTGCTCGGCCTCACGCTTCTTCTTCTGGGCGTAGATCGCCTCGAAGTTGACCGGCGCCAGCATCAGGGGCGGGAAGCCGCCGCGGTTGACCAGGTTGTCGATGCACTCGCGGGCGTAGGGGAACAGCACGTTGGGGCAGAAGGCGCCCAGGGTATGGTCGAGCTGGGCACCCTCGAGGCCGCCGATGCGGAACAGGCCGGCCTGCTCGATCTCTGCCAGGAAAGAGGTGGTGCCCTCCTCGCTATGGGTCACCTGGGCCGTCACCTTGATCACCACCTCGTAGAGGTCCTCGCCGACCTTCTGGCTGGAGGTGTTGAGGTCCAGGCCCACCTTGGGCTTGAACGGCTGCTGGAACACCGCCGGGGAATTGGGCGCCTCGAAGGAGAGGTCCTTCACATAGATGCGCTGCAGGGCAAACTGCAGCTGGGGCTTTTCCTGCTGGCCGGCGGCCTGGTTGCCGCTGCCGGCACTCTGGTTGTTGTCTTCCGCCATGGGATAGATCCTTGAAAACGGTGAACGAAGATTATTTCTTGACGACCGGCAGGCCGTCGGCCTGCCACTGCATCATGCCGCCCTTGAGCTTGAGAGCACGGGGGAAGCCGGCCTTGGCCAGCTTGGCCACGGCCACCCCAGACGACTGGCCGGATTTGCAGACCACGATGATCGGCTTCTCCTTGACCTTATCGAGTTCGCTCATGCGCTCGTCGATGCGGCTCTGGGGAATATTGCGGGCGCCGGCGATATGACCGGCCTTGAAGTCCCCCGCCTCGCGGGTGTCCACGACCACCGCGTCCTCGCGGTTGATCAGCTGGGTAGCCTCGCTGGCGGTCACGCCATTGGCGGAACTGTTGCGAACTTCATAGGCGATCCAGGCCGTCAGCACCAGGAGGAAGGCACCCACCAACAGCGGGTGATTCTGCACGAATTCAAACAGCTGATCGATCATGGGTCCGGATAACTCTTTTCTCGGTGCACGATGGATGATGGCTGACACCGGCCGGAGCCGCCATCGAAGGCGGCCAGTATACACGATGCGCGAAGGGCCGCAGGCCTCTCCGTGCCCGGCCATGACGCCCGGCAGTGCCGTGCGATATGATGCCGCAAGAAGATGCAAGTCGCGACCCTGATAACAGCCCTCTGTCCATAGTGGGTCGCCCAAGACAACGAGGCCCTCCCATGACCGACACGACCTCCACCCCGCGCCCGGTGGCACTGATTATCCTGGACGGCTATGGCCACAACCCGGAGACCGCCCACAACGCCGTGCAGGCCGCCCGAACCCCGGTGATGGACCGCCTCCAGCAGGTGCATCCCACCACCCTGATCCACACCGACGGCCGCCATGTGGGCCTGCCGGAGGGTCAGATGGGCAACTCCGAGGTTGGCCACATGAACCTGGGGGCCGGGCGTGTCGTCTATCAGGACTTCACCCGCATCACCAAGGCGGTCGAGGATGGCGAGCTGGACGCCATCGACGCCCTGACCGCGCCCATCGATGCCGCCGTAGCCGCGGGCCGCCCTGTTCACCTGCTGGGCCTGCTCTCCCCGGGCGGCGTGCACAGCCACGAGGACCATTTCATCGCCATGGCCGAGCTCGCGGCCCGCCGCGGCGCCCGACGCATCTACGTCCACGGCTTCCTCGACGGCCGCGATATGCCGCCCAAGAGCGCCCTGGCGTCCCTCGAACGAATCAACGAGCGCCTCTCCGACCTGGTGGGTGCCGGCCAGGGTTTCGTCGCCTCGATCATCGGCCGCTATTACGCCATGGACCGCGACAATCGCTGGGACCGCGTCGAAAGGGCCTACCGCCTGCTCACCGAGGGCGTCGGCGACTTCGAGGCAGAGAGTGCCGAGGAGGGCCTGCGCCTCGCCTACGAACGCGGCGAGAGCGACGAGTTCGTCGCCGCCACCAGCATCCGACCCATCGGCAACCCGGTGGTGCTGGAGGATGGCGACGCGGCCATCTTCATGAACTTCCGCGCCGACCGCGCCCGGGAGCTGACCCGCGCCTTCGTCCAGGCCGACTTCGACGGCTTCGCGCGGCGCGCCTGCCCACGGCTTGCCGCCGAGGGCCTGGTGATGCTCACCCAGTACGCCGCCGACATCCCGGCACCGGCGGCCTTCCCCCCGACCGAGCTGACCAACACCCTGGGCGAGGTCATGGAGCAGCGGGGGCTCACCCAGCTGCGCATTGCCGAGACGGAGAAGTATGCCCACGTCACCTTCTTCTTCTCGGGCGGCCGCGAGACCGAGTACCGCGGCGAGACCCGGTTGCTGGTGCCCTCCCCCCAGGAGGTCAGGACCTACGATGAGAAACCGGAGATGAGTGCCGTCGAGGTCACCGACCGCCTGGTGGAAGCGATCGCGTCCGGCGCCCACGACCTGATCGTCTGCAACTACGCCAACGGCGACATGGTGGGACACACCGGCGACTTCGACGCCGCGGTGAAGGCCATCGAGACGGTCGACAGCTGCGTGGGCCGCGTGGTGGAAGCCATCCAGGCGGCCGGCGGTGCCTGCCTGATCACCGCCGACCACGGCAACGCCGAACAGATGGTCAACCCCGAGACCGGCAATCCCCAGACCGCCCACACCACCTTCGAGGTGCCGCTGATCTACGTGGGTCCGCGCCCGGCGCGGCTGAAGGGCGACGGTAGCCTGTGCGACATCGCCCCGACCCTGCTGACCCTGATGGACCAGCCGGTGCCCGAGGAGATGACCGGCCGCACGCTGATCGCGTTCGACTGAGCCGACGAGACCGGCCCGCCGGGCCGACCGGACGAGAGGGTCAGCGGATGGCAATGAGACTCGCAACTCCGACCGCCCTGCTGCTGACGCTCTGCCTGGCAGCACCGCTGGCTGCCCAGCCCGACGAGCAGGCGGCTCGGGAGCGACTGGATGCCATTGGCGAGGAGCTCCAGGGTGTCTCCCAGCGCCTCGACGCCACTCGGGAGGCCCGAGACGATGCCGGCCACGAGCTGCGCGAGGTGGAGACGGCGCTGGCCGAGACCCACCGCCACCTGGACGCCCTGCAAGCCGAGCGGGGCGAACTCGGTGAGCGGATCGCGACCCTGGAACGACGCCGTGACCTGTTGGAAGCGGAACGCGCCGATCAGGTCGAGGCCCTGACGATCCAGCTCGATGCTCTCTACCGCCTGGGCCGCAGCCCCCAGCTCAAGCTGCTGCTCAACCAGGACGACCCCGCCCGGCTCGACCGCCTCCAGCACTACCTGAACCAGCTGGCCAAAGCCCGCAACCAGCGCCTCGATGAGCTGGCCCGTCTGGACAGCGTGCTGGCCGATAACCGCCGGGAACTCGAAGCCCGCGGGGAACGCCTGGAGGGACTGGCCGAGGAACTCGCCGCGCGCTCAAGCGACTTGGCAGGCCAGATGCGCGAACGTGAAGAACTAGTGGCCCAGCTCGACGCCCGCCATGCCAGCGACGCGTCCCGCCTAGCTTCTCTCGAGCAGGATCGCAGCGACGCCGAAAGGGTGCTGCGTCAGGTGCAGGAGGAGCTGGCCCGCCTGGAGCGCCCCCCTCCCTCCACCGCCATCGAGCAGACCCGGGGCGACCTGCCCTGGCCGGTGCAGGGTAGCGTTGCCTCGCGCTTCCAGTCCGGCGACGGCGTGCATCGCCATGGCATCCTGATCCAGGCTGCCGAGGGGACCCCGGTAGAGGCCGTGCACGCCGGCCGGGTGGTCTTCGCCGACTGGATGCGCGGCTTCGGCAACCTGCTGATCATCGACCACGGCGACCGGGTGATGACCCTACACGCTCATCTGCAGCACTTCGGCGTGCAGGTGGGCGAGGCCGTCTCCCGGGGGGACATTCTGGGCGCAGTCGGCGTCAGCGGCGGCCAGGGTCGTCCGGCGCTCTACTTCGAGGTGCGCCGCGGTGGCGATCCCATCGATCCGCAGTCCTGGATTGCCTCGCGCTGACCGAGGCGCTATTCCATTGCCCGCCGACGCCGGGCTATGCTGGTCCCTTACCATCCCGTAATAGCGGAGATCGCATGACCCCAGCGCTTACCTTGATTGGCAGGGCCCGCCTCACCCTGTCCCCGCGGCGCCTGCTGGCCACCCTGCTGCCGGTCGCCCTGCTGGCCCTGCCCCTTTCTGCCCCGGCCGCCAGCGTGGCCGACGAATTGCCGGTGGAGGAGATCCAGACCTTCGCCGAGGTCTTCGAGCGCATCAAGCGGGGCTATGTCGAGGAAGTCGAGGACAGCACCCTGCTGCGTAACGCCATGCGTGGCATGCTCAGCGAGCTCGACCCCCACTCCGCCTACCTGGATCGCGAGGCCTTCCAGAGCCTACGCGAGTCCACCCAGGGTGAATTCGGCGGCATCGGCATCGAGGTCGGCCTGGAGGATGGCCAACTGACGGTGATCGCCCCCATCGACGAGACCCCTGCCTCCCGAGCCGGTGTCCAGGCCCGCGATCAGATCCTGCGCATCGATGACACCCCCACCGAACGCCTCTCGCTGCAGGAGGCGGTCAACCTGATGCGCGGCGAGCCGGGGACCGAAATCGAGCTGACCCTCATGCGCGGCGGCGAAAGCTCACCACGCACCGTCACCCTGACCCGCGAGGTGATCCGAACCGAGAGCGTGCGCAGCGAGCTGCTGGAGCCGGGCTACGGCTATCTGCGCATCAGCCAGTTCCAGAGTCGCACCGCCGAACAGGTTGGCGATGCCATAAGAGGCATGGAGCGTGAGGGGGCATTGGCGGGCCTGGTGCTAGACCTGCGTAACAACCCGGGCGGGGTGTTGCAGGCGGCGGTGGGAGTGGCCGACACCTTCCTTGAGGGTGGCCTGATTGTCTACACCGAGGGTCGCCTGCCGGACACCGAAATGCAGTTCAGCGCCGGTCCCGAGGCCGACGCACCAGACGTTCCCCTGGTGGTATTGATCAACGGCGGTAGCGCCTCGGCGGCGGAAATCGTCGCCGGCGCCCTGCAGGACCAGCACCGCGCGGTGGTCATGGGCACCGAGAGCTTCGGCAAGGGCTCGGTTCAGCAGATCATGCCGCTGGGCAACGGCGAGGGTCTCAAGCTCACCACAGCGCTCTACTTCACTCCCGACGGCCGCTCCATCCAGGCCCAGGGCATCGCCCCGGACGTGGAGGTGGTCCGCGGCCGGGTCGAAGTGACCGAGACCGGCCGCCAGGTGCGCGAGGCGGACCTGGAAGGTCATCTTCTTTCCCCCGATGCGCCCAGGGAGCGAGCCGAGCTCAGCGAACGTCTGCGCGAGGACTATCAGCTCGGCGAGGCACTCAACCTGCTCAAGGCACTGAATGTCCTCAGCCGTCGTTGAACCCGGACTCTCTCAGCGACAACTGGTGGGTAGACGGCCCCGTTGACCGATCGCCTGCTGCATCAGCAGGTGTTTCAACGGGGCCAAGCGGTCGACGCCGTTCATGCCCAGATTCCGCACCAGAGTCAGTGCCGGGTGTTGGGCTCCGAAGAGCAGCCGGAAACCGTCCATCAGCGCCAGCATGCCGGCGTTGTCGCCACGACGCCGACGGGCATAGCGGGCCAGAATTCGCTCATCACCCAGCGGCACTCCGCGGTCATGGGCCGTCACCAACTCCTCTGCCAGGACCGCCACATCCATCAGCCCAAGATTCACCCCCTGGCCCGCCAGGGGGTGAAGACTGTGGGCAGCGTCCCCCACCAGCGCGAAGCCCGGCAGTTCGTAGCGCTCGGCATGGCGCTGCACCAGCGGAAAGGCCACCGCCCTGTCCACCACCGTTACCGCCCCCAGGCGATGGTCGATGGCGGCGGCCAGCTCACTCCCCAGCGCCTCGGCCGACAGTCCCTGCAGGCGTTCGGCCTCCTGCGGCGAGGTGGACCAGACGATGGAGCAGTGGTGGCGCTCGCCCTCCAGCCGCAGAGGCAGGAAGGCCAGGGGCCCCGTGGGCAGGAAGGCCTGGCGCGCCACTTCCCCATGGTCGCCTGCCGTGTGCACCGTGGTGACAACGGCCACATGGCCGGTCTCCCGTGTGCTGACTTCAATTCCCACCATCTCACGCAGTGGCGAACGCGCCCCGTCGGCGGCTACCACCAGTGGCGCTCCCAGCCGCCGGCCATCCTCCAGCACCACCTCACGCCCGGCGCCTACCTCCTCGAGCCCTGCAACCCGGCTTCCCAGGGTGACCTCGACTGACGCCAGCTCGGCCAGCCGACCCTCCAGTGCCACCAGGGTCACATCGTTCTCGACGATATGGCCCAGCCGAGGTACCCCGGCCTGCTCGGCGGAAAACGCGACTTTACCGCTGCCCTGGGCGTCCCACACCTGCATGAATCGATAGGGGCTCACCCGGCGGGCGGCTATCCACTCCCAGGCGCCTAGCCTCTCGAGTAACCGCTGGGATACGGGGGTCAGGGCACTGACCCGCATGCCAGGATGCCCCCGCCCCACTGCTTCGCCATCCAGGGGCGCCTGGCGGGCATCGACGAGGGCGACCCGCAAGCCCGCTTCGCCCAGCAGGCAGGCCAGGGCCGAGCCCACCATGCCACCACCCACGATCACCACGTCATACTGCCCTCTGTCTCTGCGCTCCATGGAGTCTCCTTGGTGGGTCGCTGGCCACACGCCCTTGCCTTGCCATCCGCCCGTTTCCAGAGCTTGACTGCCCATCAGCGTTCCAGCCCCATGGCGCGGCGTGCCAGACCGCGGCGCAGCGGCCCGGTCAGGTTGAGGCCGACCAGCCCGGCGGCCCTGGCGTGGGAGAGCAGCGCATTATCGATGCCGAACAGCCGTACCAGGCCATCGCTGAAACGAATCACGTTATGGCGGTCGCCTTGGCGACGCGCCTCGAAGTCGGACAACACTTCCGTGCTGCCTGGTCCCTGGCCTCGCTCACTCCCCGCCGCCATGGCGGACACCAGGTCCATCACCCCGCGCAGCGCCAGGTTGAAGCCCTGTCCCGCGACCGGATGCAGCGCGTGGGCGGCATTGCCCAGCACCGCGAGCCCCGGGCGTACCGTCTCCCGGGCAGTGACCAGGGAAAGCGGGTAGGCGTGACGGCGCCCCACCCGCCGGAAACGCCCGGCCCTATCGCCGAAGGTGCGCTGTAGCTCGGACAGGAAGTCCCGATCATCCAGCGCCAGCCGGCGCTGCTCAGTACCCACCGCATGGGTCCAGACCAGCTCCATGGCCCGGCCGCGCAACGGCAGCAGGGCGATGGGACCCTCGGGGGTGAAGCGCTCCCAGGCCGTGCCGCGATGGGGTTCACTGGTTTCGACGCTGGCGATCAGGGCCACCTGGTCGTAGGGGTAACTGTCACTCTCGATGCCGAGCTGCTCCTTGAGACCGGAGCGACCGCCGTCGGCAAGCACCGTCAGCCTGGCATGGAGCCTACCGCCATCCGAGAGGCGAAGCCGATGACCGCCGGCCGTGGGCCGAATCGACTCGACCCGGGCGGGACAGTGCCAGGCCAGCGGCAGCTCGGCCAGCCGGCGGTGAAGCACACGCCCCATCCAGGCGTTGGGAATCACATGGCCGAGCGCTTCGACGCCCAATTCATCACCGGCGAGCCGTGTCGCACCGAATCGCCCTCGCTCGCTGATATGGATCCGGCGAATCGCAGCGGCCTGCTCGGCCATGGCCGGCCAAAGGCCCATATCGGCGAAATGCTGAGCGGTACCCTGGGCAATGGCGCTGGCCCGAGCATCGAAGCTGGGCTGAAAGGGCTCTTCTACTCGATCGAGAATGGGGGCGGCCTCGATCACCGCCACCGAGAGCCCCGAGCCCTCTATCCGTGTCGCCAGGGCACAGCCCAGGCTAGCCCCTACCAAGCCGCCACCAATGATGGCGACATCCACCTGGTCACTTACTGCTTTCCACCCTTTCGGTGCCTCGGCTCTGGTCATGGCGTGCCACGCCTCTCTTTATCGTAACGTACATTACATAACAAGACTTTCTGAAGCCTATGAGGCGGCCATTAATTAGCCATCAGGGCCTCGATCTCATCGACTCGCTTAGGAACGCCATCGGTAAGCACCTCACGGCCGTCGGCCGTTACCGCCACGTCATCCTCGATACGAATGCCGATACCCCGAAAGGCATCGGGAATGTCCTCGTCGGCGGGGATATAGAGGCCTGGCTCCACGGTCAGCACCATCCCCGGCTCCAGCGGCAGGGGCTCGCCTTCGCGACGATAGGCCCCGACATCGTGCACATCGAGGCCCAGCCAGTGGGAGGTGGAGTGGAGATAGAAGCGCTTGTAACTCTCGTCATTGATACGCGCCTGCACCTCACCATCGAGCAATCCCAGGCCGATCAGGCCTTCGGTGAGGCCACGCACCACCTCAGCGTGGAGGCCGGACAGGGTGGCACCCGGCCGCACGGCCTCCACGGCACGCTGCTGCACCGCCAACACCGTCTCGTAGAGAGCACGCTGGGCATCGCTGAAGCGACCGTTGACGGGGAAGGTACGCGTAATGTCGCCGGCATAGAGATCGAACTCGGCGCCGGCATCGATCAACACCAGCTCGTCATCGCGCAGCAAGTCACGGTTCTCAATGTAGTGCAGCACACAGGCGTTGGCCCCGCCACCGACGATGCTGGCATAGGCCGCGCCGCTGCCGCCCTGCCACCGGAACTCATGCTCCAGTTCGGCCTGCAGCTGGAATTCGGCCATTCCGGGGCGAGCCACCCGCATGGCCCTAACGTGGGCGCGGGCGGAGATCTGCGCCGCATGACGCAGCAGCGCCAGCTCGGCCTCGCTCTTGATCAGGCGCGCCGAATCCAGAATCGGGGCCACGTCGACCAGGGCCTCGGGAGGCCGGGCCCCGCGGCGGGCACGCGCGCTCAGCTCGCTGCGCACCTGATCGGCAAGGGCCATAGCCTCTTCGCTGTCCAGCGGCAGGTAGAGGTGACGGCGACCATCCAGCAGCCCCACCAGACGCTCTTCGCGCTCGGCGTTCTCAAAGGCCTGGTCCACGCCGTGTTCACGAACCGCGCCGTCGGCTCCCAAGCGGATGCCGGTCCAGGCCTCCATCAGGGGGTTGCGGTTCTGGCAGAGGAGCACGCTCTCGCCTTCCGGCCGCCCGGGAAGCAGCAACAGCAGAGCGTCGGGTTCCGGGAAGCCGGTCAGGTAGTGGAAATTGCTGTCCTGACGGAAGGGAAATTCACTGTCTCGGGAGCGGGTGACCAGGGAAGCACCGGGCATCAGCACGGCGCTGTCGGCAGGCAAGGCGTCCATCAGCGCTCGGCGCCGGTTGCGGTACTCGTCATTGCCGATAGGGGCGGGGCGGGGCAGGGTCTCGGGCAGCATCGCGGCTCCTGTGGGGTCGGTGTCGATCAAGAGGTAGACAGCGCTCTCAGTGGCGAGTTGTCGCTTCTGCGTCCTCTACCTGAGGCTTGCCGGGATGCTGCTCGGTATAAAGCAACATGGCAGCCAGGCGCGCATGTTCGGTGAGGGCGAAGAGATCCCCCTCGTTTTCGGGACTCTCCTCGAGGTCGGTCCCCATGGCGGCCAGCCCCTCGAGGTCGGCCAGGGCCTCGCGAAGCGCCTCCGACCAGCGCTCCCTCGGCGCGTCACCGGCGTCTTGTAGCACCTCGAGGAAGCCCTGGGTCCACTCCTTCAGCCCCTGGGCGCGTTCTGCCAGGGAGAAGAGATCGTCGGGAAGCAGCGGTTCGAAGCCGAGCTCCGCCGCACTGAGCGCCTCCAGGGTCTGGCGGCGCCAGCCCAGAAGACGCTCGGCGGACTCCTCGTCACGGGGCTGCTCGACCCCCAGCGCCAGGCAGACCTCCTCCAACCATGCTTCGGCGGAGAGGTCGTGCATGGCCAGGCCAGCGCAGAGCCGGCCGTCGAGGAAAGCGGGCGACTGCATGCTGCCATGCAGCAGGAAGAGGTCGCCGATAGTCGAGAAGTCCTGGCGTTCGTTGATCAATGACATGAAGAAATCCGTGCTGAGTGCCTGGGAGAGCCCGCGGTTATCGTGGCCGGGACCACGTTGACCCGTCGAGAGGGGCTCTCTTATAGTGGGTTTCGATTTTCCCTTGGATGTTAACGCATCGGACCACCGGGACGCGCGGCCACTGCCACGCCCCGCCGGGCCGAGCCGGAGCCCCTCAATGACCGATGCCACGCGGCAGACCACCGACATTACCCTGCTGGGGCGCAGTTACGTCATTGCCTGCCCGCCTGACGAGCAGGAGAAACTGGAGCGGGCCGCCCGCTACCTGGACCGCGCCATGAGCGGCATTCACGCCCAGAATAACCTCCTGGGCACCGAGCGTATCGCCATCATGGCGGCACTCAATATCGCCCACGAGCTACTCGAAACGCTTGACGCACAGCGTGCGAGCGACCAGAACCTGGATGCGCTGAGCGCCCGGCTGGAGCAGGCCCTGGCCGATACCCCGCCCCGCTGAAGCGACCCGGAGCCTTGCATCTCCGATAGCCGGTCCGCTTTTCCGGAAGACTTTGGCACCCCCTCTGCCGCTCTGGTAGGATGAAGAGGTTCCCTGGGGTGTTTGCCAGTCGTTATAGTCCCTCGAGCCTATGAGCATTACCCAGGGGGCCAGATGCTAGCCGGACCCGTGTGCATGTCCGTGCGACGGAAAGCCTGACGGTTCGGCTGCGGCCACCCACCTTGAACCACTGGGTTCAAGGGCCAGAACGACAGCGGCACTCTGGGGAACCTCGTCCGCCATGACCGACCTCATGCCGACACCTGCCGCTACCCTTTCACTCGATGCCTTCGACGGATCACGCCAGGCCCTGCGCCGTGAGCTTCGCCATCGAAGACGTCACCTCACGAACAAACAGCGTCGGCTCGCCAGCGAGCGCCTCTGTCGGCGACTCAAACGCCTGCCAGAGGTTCAGCGCGCCAAACGCGTCGCTCTCTACCTGCCCAACGATGGCGAGATAGACCCCACGCCACTGGCCGACTGGCTCAGGCATCGACGAGCCCGTGTCTACCTGCCGGTGCTCCGGCCACTGTCGCGAAACCACCTGTGGTTCGTGCATTACCATGCCGAAACTCCCATGGTGACCAACCGTTTCGGTATCCCCGAGCCGCAGGCTCGCCATGGCGCCCATCCTGCACGGCGCCTGCCCGCCTGGGCCCTGGATCTGATCCTGCTGCCGCTGGTGGGCTTCGATGACGACGGCCAGCGCATGGGAATGGGCGGGGGGTTCTACGACAGAACCCTCGCCTTCACTCGCCGGCCAGGGCCCAGGCCTCACCTGATCGGCCTGGCCCACGAGTGCCAACGCGTCGAGAGCCTGCCGGTCGCGCCTTGGGACGTACCGCTGGACGCCATCGTCAGCGATGCCAGGGTGGTGCGCCCCTGAACACGACAGGTGGCCAGAAAGGCCGAGGGGGCCGATACCTGCGGTATCGGCCCCCTCGTGTGCATATCTGGTCATGGCGCTGCTTGCCGTGAGCGGGACTCAGTAGCCTACCAGCGCCTGGGCATAGCCGGTTGCGACGACGCCTATGCCAAATACCAGCACCAGTGCCATGACCAGATCGGGCTTGCGCTTCATCGTCGACTCCAGAAAAGCGTTGTTCTCGATTCACCTCGCCTCGAAAGGCGTCGATTTCGACATCGACTATAGGGCCATCCTCTCTGCCATGGCAACTACCGCTTCAGCTTTGTTACATTTTTAAACACGTGGCAGCTGTGGCCTGAGAAGCGAGTCAGCGCTCACCTCCCCAACCGTTCCGAGGGTCATTCAGGCCATGAACAGCCGATAGGCCGCATTGTCTGTTTCCTTCCAGTAGCGATAGCCGATCTCATCGAAGTGCTCCTCGACGTGGGAGCGGTCGCCGTTGGGGATCTGCATGCCCACCAGCACTCGGCCGTAGGCGGCCCCGTGGTTGCGGTAGTGAAACAGGGAGATGCTCCAGTCGTGGGGCAGATGGGTGAGGAAGTTCATCAATGCGCCGGGGCGCTCGGGGAACTCGAAGCGGTAAACCTCTTCATCGAAGCGCTCCTTGGGGCGACCGCCCCCCAGGTGACGGATATGCAGCTTGGCCAGTTCGTTGTCGGTGAGGTCTTCCACCGAGTAGCCCGCCTCACGCAGCTTATCGATCACCGCCTGGCGATCCTCTCCGCCCGGCTTGACCTGAACACCGACGAAGATATGCGCGTTCTCAGGGTCCGCGTAGCGGTAGTTGAACTCGGTCACCATGCGCTTGCCGATGGTCTTGCAGAACTTCTTGAAACTGCCGGGCTTCTCGGGAATGGTCACGGCAAGAATCGCCTCGCGCTGTTCGCCCAGTTCGGTGCGCTCGGCGATGTGCTGGAGACGATCAAAGTTGATGTTGGCGCCGCAGTTGATGCAGATCAGGGTCTTCCCCTCGGCGCCGGTCTGCTGCACGTACTTCTTGAGGCCCGCCAGCGACAGCGCGCCGGAGGTCTCCGCGACCGCCCGGGTATCCTCGAAAATATCCTTCACCGCGGCGCATATCTCGTCGGTATTGACGGTGATGACATCATCGATGAGATCGCGAATGATCGAGAAGGGCAACTCGCCGATCTGCGCCACTGCCACCCCCTCGGCGAAGACGCCGACCTGGTCGAGCACCACCCGTTCACCGGCCTCGAGGGCGGCCTTGAGACAGGCGCTATCCTCGGATTCCACGCCAACCACCTTGATGTCCGGGCGCAGATACTTGATATAGGCCAGCATGCCGGCCATCAGACCGCCGCCGCCTACCGGCACGAAAATTGTGTCGATTGGGCCACTGTGCTGGCGCAGGATCTCCATGGCAATGGTGCCCTGACCCGCGATGATGTCGATGTCATCGAAGGGGGGAATGTAGATATAGCCGTGTTCCTTGATCAGCTCCTGGGCGTGGGTGGCGGCCTCGGCGAAGGAATCTCCTTTGAGCACGACCTTCGCCCCTCGGGCACGAACCGCCTGGACCTTGATCTCCGGAGTGATGCGCGGCATCACGATCACCGCCTTCACGCCCATCAGCTTCGAGGCCATGGCCAACCCCTGAGCATGGTTGCCCGCCGAGGCGGCGATCACGCCCTTCGCCTTCTGCTCCTCGGTGAGCTGGGCCATCTTGTTGTAGGCCCCGCGAATCTTGAAGGAGTAGACCGGCTGGAGATCCTCGCGCTTGATCAGGATGGTGTTGTGGAAGCGGCGGGAGAGAAAGGGAGCCGGGGAGATCGGCGTTTCCCGGGCGGCTTCATAGACCCGGGCCTGGAGAATCTTCTTGACGGTAGCTTCGAGCATCCTGATATCCCAGAGGCGTGATGCGGGGCGGCAGAAGGTTGCTGCACTGCAGAGAACCCCTATTGGTAGCATCCCGGCCGGTATGGCGTCCAGCGGCTACAAAAAAGGCGAGTTCACCGAGCTCGTTATGCGGCTCGGGGCTGATCCGTCGACAAGCCTGCGAGGAGGCGCCATACCCCCCTCCCTGGGGGCGACCTAGACCCTCCCTGGACTACGGATCTCCACTTTCGGCTTGTCCCCGGCGCCTCTTGTCTCGGCAAGCTGCCTCAGCATGCATCGGCATGCTGCTTCGGCTGCCCTATAATGGCGCCCGACTTGCTGCCCCACCCATCCCGACACCGGAGAGCGACCCCATGACCCAGGACGAACTGAAGGATGCCGTGGCCGCCGCCGCCATCGACGAGATCCAGCCCTGGCTCGAACGCAACACCATACTCGGCATCGGCACCGGCTCCACCGCCAACCGATTCATCGATCGCCTCGCCAAGCTGCGCGACGACTTCAAGGGCGCCGTGGCCAGCTCAGAAGCCAGTGCA
This sequence comes from uncultured Halomonas sp., assembly GCA_964456005.1. Classification (GTDB taxonomy): domain Bacteria; phylum Pseudomonadota; class Gammaproteobacteria; order Pseudomonadales; family Halomonadaceae; genus Halomonas. Next base: position 658 of record CAYWBG010000002.1, on the reverse strand, counting down.
GAACGTCTGCGCGGCCACGGCATCGAGGTATACGAACTCAACAGCGTGGGCAGCGTACCCTACTATATCGATGGCGCCGACGAAGTGAACGCTTACTTGCATATGATCAAGGGCGGTGGCGCGGCTCTGACCCGAGAGAAGATCGTCGCCGCCTGCGCCGACAAGTTCATCTGCATTGCCGACGCCTCCAAGAAGGTCGAGCGCCTGGGCGAGTTCCCGCTGCCGGTGGAGGTGATCCCCATGGCGCGCTCCTACGTGGCCCGGGAGCTGGTCAAGCTGGGCGCCGACCCGGTCTATCGGGAAGGGGTAGTCACCGACAATGGCAACCAGATCATCGACTGCTTCGAGTTCATGATCGACGACCCGGTAGCCACGGAGGCCCGCCTCAACGCCATCGTCGGGGTGGTCACCAACGGCCTGTTCGCCGCCCGCGGCGCCGACGTGCTGCTGCTGGGCGGCGAGAAAGGCGTGGAGCGCCTGACACCCGCCTGACCCAGGCCCTCCGACGACGCAAGGTTCACCGAGTTTCGGCGCCTGCCTTCGTCGTACCATGGGCAGCGCCTAGCTTGACACTCAAGGCTCCGCCTCGGCTGAGAATCCCGCCCATCAGCGAAGCTGACCGAAGTGAACCCTTACTTCGGCGGAAGAAGCCGCGAAA
>CAYWBG010000001.1:0-64542 GCA_964456005.1 uncultured Halomonas sp. | reverse complement strand
GCTGGGCGCCGGCCTTCCTGGCCCTGCTCGGCTACAGCCTGCTGCCCATGGTGCGTAACACCTTCGTGGCGCTGGAAGGCGTGTCGCCGGGCGTGCTGGAGTCGGCGCGTGGCATGGGCATGAGCCGCCGCCAGGTCTTCCTGCAGGTCCGCCTGCCCCTGGCGTTGCCGGTGGTGATCGAGGGGGTACGTATTACCACGGTGCAGGCGATCGGCCTCACCGCGGTGGCGGCGCTGATCGGGGCAGGGGGGCTTGGCACCTTCATCTTCCAGGGACTCGGTCAGGCGGCCATGGACCTGGTGCTGCTGGGGGCGCTGCCGATCCTGGCCATGGCGCTGGTCGCCGATGGGCTACTCGGTGCCCTGTCTCAGCGGCTGGATCCCCGCCAGCAGTCGTCACCCGGCCAGGGAGGTACGCCATGATCGAGCTTATCGACGTCACCAAGCGTTTCGGGAGCGAGACGGCCGTGGATCGGGTCTCGCTGCGGGTGGAGGCCGGTGAGCTGTGTGCGCTGGTGGGCACCTCCGGCTGCGGCAAGTCGACCACCCTGCGCATGATCAATCGGCTGATCGAGCACAGCGAGGGTGAGATCCACCTGGAGGGTCGCCAGGTGAGGGAGTTCGATGAACAGACCCTGCGGCGGCGCATCGGCTACGTGATCCAGAGCACCGGCCTGTTCCCCCACTGGACGGTGGCCCGCAACATCGGCCTGGTGCCGAGACTGCTTAAATGGCCGGCGCCGCGGGTGGCGTCACGGGTCGAGGAACTGATGGACCTGCTGGGCCTTCCGGTTGAGAGCTTTGCCGACAAGTATCCCCACCAGCTCTCCGGCGGCCAGGCCCAGCGAGTCGGGGTGGCCAGGGCGCTGGCCGCCGACCCGGACATCCTGCTGATGGACGAGCCCTTCGGCGCCCTGGATCCCATCACCCGCGAGGCGCTTCAGGCGGAACTGCGGGACCTGCAGTCGCGGCTCAACAAGACCATCGTCTTCGTCACCCATGATATGGACGAGGCCCTCGGCCTGGCCGATCGCCTGGTGGTGATGAAGGCCGGGCGAATCGTTCAGCAGGGCAGCCCTCTGGAGCTGTTGCGTCATCCGGTCGACGACTTCGTGGCTTCCATGCTCGGCGGCGGTGACCGAGGCCTGAAGGAAGCCGCCCTGACCCGGGTCAGTCAGCGCATGCTGCCACTGTCGCCGCGACTACTCTCCCAGGCGCGTGTCCAGGCCAACGCCACCCTGCGTCAGGCGCTGGCGGTGATGTTCCGTGAACATGCCGATCGCCTGACGGTGGTCGATCAGGAGGACATGCCGGTGGGGGAGCTGACGCTGCGCCGCCTGGTCGGGGTGAAGCATGATGAGTGAATCTGCCGTTAAGACCCGGTGGGCCGGCGGCTCGGCATGGACCCTCTGGCGGGTACCGCTCGCTTGGTGCGGCCTGTTGCTGGCACTGACCTACGGCATGACGGCGCTCGAGCCAGTGTTTCGCTGGATCGAGCCGGGCAGTCGGCAGGTGATCTACCCGCATGCCGATTTCCTGGTGCTCCTGGGGCGGCACCTGCTGGTGGTGAGCGTGGCCGCGCTGCTCGCGGTGGTCATCGGCGTCGCGGCCGCGGTGCTGGTCACGCGGCGCAGCGGCCGCGACTTCCTTCCGCTGGTGGCCCAGACTGCCTCCATGGGGCAGACGTTTCCGCCGGTGGCAGTGCTCGCCCTGGCGGTGCCGGTGTTGGGGTTCGGCACCTGGCCGATCATCGTGGCGCTATTGCTCTACGGCCTCTTGCCTATCGTGCGCAACACCCTGGCCGGTCTCGAGGGCATCGACCCGGCGGTACTCGAGGCGGCCCGCGGTATGGGGATGGGCAGTACCCGGCAGCTGCTCCAGGTCGAGCTGCCCCTGGCAGCGCCGGTGATCCTGGCCGGCATACGCACCTCGGTCACCATCAATATCGCCACCGCCGCCCTGGGCGCCACGGTGGGCGCGAGCAACCTCGGCGCACCCATCATTTCGGGCATCGTCAACGGTAACACCGCCTATGTGTTGCAGGGGGCGCTGCTGATTGGCCTGCTGGCACTCACCGTCGACAGCGCTTTCGAGCGCTGCCAGCGGCTGCTGCGCCGAGGCCAGGGCTGAGGCTTATCCATCCGAGAGTAGACGCTCGATAGCGCTTCTCATCGCTCGCGACTCCGGGCGAACCCGAGACCCGAAATGCGCGACTACCTGCCCCGACGCGTCCACCAGATACTTGGTGAAGTTCCAGCGTGGCGCCTCGCTCTGCCGTGCCAGCTCGGCGAACAGCGGATGGGCCTCGTCGCCGGTGACCTGAATGGGAGCGAACATGTCGAACGTCACGCCGAAATTGACGAAGCACACCTCTGCCGCCCCCTCTTCGTCGATCTCCTGGTTAAAGTCGTTGGAGGAGAAGCCGGCGAGCTTCAGCCCCTGGTCGGCATAGCGTTGATGCAGGGTCTCGAGTCCCTCGAACTGGCCTGTGTAGCCGCAGCGGCTGGCAGTATTGACCAGCAGCAGCGGGGAGCCGCCCAGCGTCTCCTTGAGGTTGACCACCTCGCTTGAATGCAGGCGACGTAGGTCGTGGTCGAGGAGGGTGTCGGCACTGGCCTGGACAGGGCCGGCGACAAGGGTCACGGCGAGAGTGACCAGGGGCAGTATCGGTATCTTCATGGCGTGGCGGTTCCCGGAATGGCGGCCTCAAGGGACCGGTATGGAATTGACCTCGACCAGTGGCTGGGGTTCTCGGCAGAGGAATCCACCAGATTCTTTTCTAATACTAGCGAGAAGGGTGCGTCGACCCGCATTTTACGTTAACGTCAGCCTGGGTTGCGTTGACCCACCAGGGGCAATCCTCCTGGCAAAGGGCGAAACAAGCGACAACACTGCCCTCAAAAGGGGTAGAGGATCCAGAGATGACAACGACACAAGATATCCATTCGCCGGACTACCTGGCCGGTGACGAGTTCTCGATTCCCACCTTCCGCCTGCTCAGGCAGGACGGCACCCTCTACGACGGTGCGGAAGCACCGGCGCTCGAGCGTGACCAGGCGCTGAAGATCTACCGCACGATGATCGCCACGCGGGTGCTCGATGAGCGAATGATGGCCGCCCAGCGTCAGGGACGGCTCTCCTTCTATATGCAATGCACCGGCGAGGAAGCGGCGGTGATCGGGGCGGCAGCGGCATTGGACGATGCCGACATGATCATGTCCCAGTACCGCGAGCAGGGCGCGCTGGTCTATCGCGGATTCAGCTACGACGAGTTCATGAATCAGCTGTTCGGCAACGAACTCGACTACGGCAAGGGCCGCCAGATGCCGATCCACTATGGATCGCGCAAGCTCCACTACATGACCATCTCCTCCCCACTGGCCACCCAGATTCCCCAGGCGGCCGGCTACGCCTACGGTCAGAAGATGGCCGGTGACGGCCACTGCACCCTGTGCTTCTTCGGCGAGGGAGCCGCCTCCGAGGGTGACTTCCATGCTGCCCTCAACATGGCGGCGGTGCATGAAGTGCCGGTGATCTTCTTCTGCCGCAACAACGGCTATGCGATCTCCACCCCCTCCATCGAGCAGTTCGCCGCCGACGGCGTGGCACCGCGGGCCTTCGGCTACCGCATGCACGTGATCCGCGTCGACGGCAATGACATCCTGGCGGTGCTGGCGGCGACCCGTAAGGCGCGCCGCATCGCCGTGGAGGAGAATAAGCCGGTGCTCATCGAGGCGATGACCTATCGCCTCGCCGCTCACTCCTCCTCGGACGACCCCTCCGGCTATCGTTCGAAGAATGAGGAAGAGGCCTGGCGCGAGAAGGATCCGCTTCTGCGCATGCAGCAATGGCTAGTGGCCCGGGGCTGGTGGAACGACGAAGAGGAGAAGTCGCTACAGGAATCGCTGCGTCGAGAGGTGCTCGAGACCATGAAGCGTGCCGAGAAGCGTCCGCCGCCCCCGCTGGACAGCCTGGTCACGGATGTCTATGCCGACGTCACCCCGGCGCTGCAGCGCCAGCTCGACCGGCTCAAGACGCATATCCGCCAGTACCCGGAGGCCTACTCGAAGGGCGCGCGCTCCCTGGACCCGGATGTTAAGGCCAGCGACGACAACCAGGGAGGGGAGTGAGATGCCTAACATGAATATGCTGCAGGCCATTAACCACGCCCTGGACATCGCCATGGCGGAAGATGACAAGGTGCTCTGCTTCGGCGAGGACGTGGGCGTCTTCGGTGGCGTCTTTCGTGCCACCAGCCACCTGCAGGAAAAGTATGGGAAGGCGCGCTGCTTCAACACCCCGCTGGTGGAGCAGGGCATCATCGGCTTCGCCAACGGCCTGGCGGCCCAGGGGTCAGTGCCGGTGGCGGAGATCCAGTTTGCCGACTACATCTTTCCGGCCTTCGACCAGATCGTCAACGAGACGGCCAAGTTCCGCTACCGTTCCGGCGACCTGTTCAACGTCGGTGGCCTGACCATTCGGGCGCCCTATGGCGGAGGTATCGCCGGGGGGCTCTATCACTCTCAGTCCCCGGAGGCCTATTTTGCGCACACCCCGGGCCTCAAGGTCGTGGTGCCGCGCAATCCCTATCAGGCCAAGGGCCTGCTGCTGTCGGCGATCCGCGACCCTGACCCGGTGCTGTTCTTCGAGCCCAAGCGCCTCTATCGCGCCTCTACCGGGGAGGTGCCCGAGGAGGACTATCAGCTGCCCATCGGTGAAGCCGAGGTGACCCGCGAGGGCACCGACATCACCGTGCTCGGCTGGGGGGCGCAGATGGAGGTAATCGAACGGGCCGTGGAGTTGGCCGAGAAGGAGGGGATCTCCTGCGAGGTGATCGACCTGCGCTCGATCCTTCCCTGGGATGAGGACACCGTGGCCGAGTCGGTGCTCAAGACCGGCCGCCTGGTGATCACCCACGAGGCACCGCTGACCGGTGGCTTCGCCGGCGAGATCGCCGCTACCGTTCAGGAGCGCTGCTTTCTCTATCTGGAATCGCCCATCGCTCGGGTGGCCGGCCTGGATACGCCCTTCCCGCTTGCGCTGGAGAAGGAGTACCTGCCGGACCACCTCAAGATATTCGAAGCGATCAAGGCCAGCGTGGCGTTCTGATGCCCCAGGGCATCCGCCGCGAGCCAGGACAGACAGGAGACAGCAAGATGAGCGATTTCATGCTGCCCGATATCGGAGAAGGTATCGTGGAGTGCGAGGTGGTGGAGTGGCACGTGGCCGAGGGCGACGTGATCGAGGAGGACCAGCCGGTGGTCGAGGTCATGACCGACAAGGCGCTGGTCGAGATCACCGCCCCCGAGGCGGGGCGGGTGACCCGGCTCTACGTGGACAAGGGCGAGATTGCCAAGGTCCATGCGCCGCTGTTTGCCTATGAGGTCAAGGGTGAAGCCAAGGGCCAGGGCGGCGATGTGACCTCTTCCTCACAGGAGACCTCGACGGCAACGGCCGAGTCACCGGCCCGGCCCGCTCAAGCGTCCGCCGCAGCCTCGAGTGAACCGGCCGCCACGGCCAGGGACTTTATCCTGCCGGATATCGGTGAGGGCATTGTCGAGTGCGAGGTAGTGGAGTGGCGTGTGGCCGAGGGAGAGGCCATCGAGGAGGACCAGCCGGTGGTTGATGTCATGACCGACAAGGCGCTGGTCGAGATCACTGCCCCCGAGGCCGGTGTGGTAAGTCGGCTGCACGTGGCCCAGGGCAAGATCGCCCGGGTGCATTCGCCGCTCTATGCCTATGTGCCGGAGGGTGAAGAGGCGTCCGCTGCTGAGGCAGCGCCGACTCGGAGCGCGTCACCTGCGACCGCTACCCGGTCTTCTTCCGGTGACGCCTCCCGCCCCGTTCCTACGCCAGCCGAGGCCGATGAGCCACGCCGCGGCCCCTACGGCCGCATTCCCGCGGCACCCGCGGTGAGGCGGCTGCTGCGCGAGCACGGAGTGGCGCTGGACGAGGTGCCTGGGTCAGGCAAACAAGGGCGAGTCCTCAAGGAGGACGTGCTTCGCCATCTGGAGCAGGGGAGCGAAGCGCAACGACAGGCCGCGCCGTCGTCATCCACATCGGCAGGGGTGTCCCGGCCGGTCGAGCAGGAGGTGCGCGTCGAACCCCTGCGCGGCGTGCGTGCCGTCATGGCCAAGCGCATGGTGGAGGCCGCCACCACGATCCCCCACTTTCAGTACGGCGAGGAGATCGATGTCACCGACCTGCTGGCGCTGCGCGAGCGGTTGAAGCCGCTGGCGGCTGCCGAGGAGACCCGGCTGACGCTGATGCCCTTCTTCATGAAGGCCATGGCCCTGGCGGTGCGCGAGGCGCCGATTCTGAATGCGCGCCTCAACGACGACGTCAGCGAGATCCACTACCTGCCTTCGGTCAACGTGGGCATGGCGGTGGACAGTCGCGCCGGCCTGCTGGTGCCCAACGTCAAGGGAGTGGAGGGGCTGAGCCTGCTCGAGGTGGCGGCTGAGGTGGCGCGCCTCACCGAGGAGGCTCGCGCCGGCAAGGTGAGCCAGGCGGACCTCAAGGGCGGTACCATCAGCATCTCCAATATCGGCGCCATGGGCGGCACCTATGCCGCGCCGATCATCAATGCGCCGGAGGTGGCCATCGTCGCCATCGGCAAGACCCAGTGGCTGCCGCGCTTCGACGCCGAGGACCGCGTGGTCAAGCGGGCGATCATGACCGTCACCTGGGCCGGCGACCACCGCATCATCGACGGCGGCACCATCGCGCGCTTCTGCAATGCCTGGAAGGGCTATCTGGAGGCGCCGGAGACGATGCTCCTGCATCTCGCGTAGGCAGCGATTTCTGCGCCGCTGCGCGGCGAATCGCCCCGCGGAGCGTGGCTCCCACCAGAAGGAATGGCCAGGGTGGTCGATCCATGGCCACCCAGGTTGAAGCGACCGGTGGGAGTTCGGCGCTGCCGAGCGAATGGCGCCGTCAGGTGCCCTGTGGCGGGACCATGACGAGAGTGGAACAATGACCCAGGCGCCTCTGCAGCAGTTCTATATCCCGGAAGAGCAGTCGATCTACCTGCTCAGCCACGACGATGCCCGCAAGCTCAAGGCGTGGGTGTCGCTGTGTCAGGCTCAGCTCGAGCAGCTGGGCTACCGGGAGATCGCGCTGATCGGCAAGGGGGCCTACGGCTTCGTGTTCGCCGGGTTCACCGCCCTGGGGGACCAGTACGTCTTCAAGTTCACCCGGATCACCCTGCCCCAGCACCTCCAGGACCGCCTCGAAGAGGAGGCCTTCATGCTGGAGCAGGTGGATCATCCCCGTGTACCGAAGCTCATCGCCTACCAGCGGGTGCGACAGCAGTCGATCCTGGTGATGCAGCGCGCGCCCGGCCTCAACCTCGAAGAAGTCTCGCTGCGCGAGGGGCGCCTGTCGCCGCGCCTGGTGGTGCATATCGCCGACCAGCTGGCCGATATCCTGCGGGCGCTGCGCCAGGAGGCCGGCCCGGCGGGGCGGCCCATCGTCCACGGTGATATCAAGCCCTCCAACCTGGTCTTCGACGCCGGAACCGAGACTATCGCCCTGATCGACTGGGGGTCCTCGGTGTTCGCCCAGCTCGATGCCAACCAGCAGTTCGTGGCGGCCAACGTCATGGAGCTGATGTCTGACAACCTGCAGCAGACCAACGCCCGCCTGGGCGATGTCTACTTCATTGGCGAAGAGCAACTCAACGGGGCGCTCTCCTCGCCACGTTTCGACGAGCAGGGGGCCGCCGGCACCCTCTACGCCCTGGCCTCGGCGCAATCCTGCCGTTTCGGTCATCGCGCGATACCCGCCACCTCCCTGGGCCTGCCGGTGGAGTTTGCCCGCATGCTCGACGGCATGCTGGACCCGGACCCCCGGCTGCGCCTCAAGGCCGGGGATTACTTCATCCGCGAGATGCCGCGCCTGGCCCGGCTGGTGATGATCGACCTGCCCGTGCCGCCGACCCAGGCGCTGGTGCCGGTCTGGGTACGCCCGGCCGAGCGGGAGATCGATACTGTGGTCTACAGCTCGCGCAAGGCCTTCCTGCGCGAGGAGGGGGCGCCCGACACCCTAAACGACGTCAACGATGTCCAGCTCGACCGCTACTACAAGAACTTCATGCAGGGCATGGGCGAGACCGAGAAGGCTTTCCTCGCCGCGGTGAGCCGGCTGGGCCGGTATCCGGTGGTGGGCGGTCTGGCGGTGCGCTGGGAGGCCGATGGCGTCTACATCGACACCTCGCTCAATCTCCACGACGCCGAGCGGCGTCCGGCCTTCATCGCCGCGGTCAACAATATGGTGCACCTGGCCCGGGCGATCTATCGCCAGGGGATCTTCAAGAGCTGCCTGTTCAATGCCCGCGACACCCTGCACCTGGATCGCGAGGGGCCGGACCGGCCCTTCGAGATCGAATCGGGCATGCGTCTGGCCTATGAGGTCAGCGCGGTACCCGAACTGGAGGACCGCAGTCGGCTGCACAGCTACTTCGAGGATGGCCCCGACCCGGAGGAATTCCTCACGCTGCCGGAGGCGATCATCACCTCGCTGGAGGCGCTCAACGAGATCCACCACACCGGCATGATCATCTTCGAGGCGCTGCCCGAGCATCTCAAGATCCACAGTTACTATCGCCTGCTGGATCCGCCCCGGGAGGCGGAGTTCCGGCGACGCCTGGAGGATATTCTTGAGGCCGTGGGGTTGATCGAGGGGCTCGGTGTCTCCGGGTTCATGAAGATGCCCTACAAGGACACCCGCTTCTTCCCCCACGTGGAGCGCCAGCCCGAACGCTTCTATCCCCGTGACCCACGGGCGGTGCTGGCCGAGGCCGCCGCCAACCGCCAGACCAAGCGCGTTTAGCGGTTCATTGCCTCAGGCAGGTAGAGGGCGATCTCCGGAAACAGATGCATCAAGGCGATGGCCACCAGCATTAGCAGGAAGAAGGGCAGGGTGGCCTTGGTAATGGTCAGGATGTCCTTGCCGGTCAGCCCCTGGATCACGAACAGGTTGAAGCCCACCGGTGGGGTGATCTGCGACATCTCCACCACGATCACCAGATAGATGCCAAACCAGATCAGGTCGAACCCGGCGGCACTGACCACCGGCATGATAATGGCCGTGACCAGCAGGATCAGCGAGATCCCGTCGAGGAAACAGCCCATGATCAGCAGCAGCAGCGTCAGCGCCACCAAGAGCAGGGTCGGCGAGAGCCCCATCTCGCCGATGGCCCGGGCGAGTTGCATGGGCACCTGGGTGAAGCCCATCGCCGAGGTGAGAAACGACGCGCCGGCGATGATGAAGGCGATCATGCAGGCGGTGCGGATGGCGGCAAACAGCGAGTCCTGAAAGATGGTCCAGCCGAAGTGGCCGTTCATGCGGGCAATCAGCATCGACAGTACCACGCCCACGGCCGCCGCCTCGGTGGGGGAGGCCAGCCCGCCGTAGATGCTGAAGATGATCCCGCCAATCAGCGCCAGGATGGGGATCAGCGACCAGGTCTGGCGCAACTTCTGCGCCAGCGGGAGCGAGGATTCGTCCTCACCGGTCAGTCCCTGGCGCTTGCCCTTGAGGAGCGCCCAGACGATCAGGTAGCTCATGAACAGCGACAGTATCATCAACCCCGGCCCCACCCCGGCCATGAACAGGCGGGAGATCGACTGCTCGGTGACCACCCCGTAGACGATCAGCACGATCGAGGGGGGGATGAGCAGGCCCAGGGTAGAGGCGCTGGCCAGCGTACCGATGGCCATCTGCGGGTCATAGCCCCGACGTTCCAGTTCCGGTAGCGTCATCTTGCCGACCGTGGCGCAGGTGGCGGCCGAGGAGCCGCAGACGGCCGCAAACATGCCGCTGCCGATGATGTTGGTATGCAGCAGGCGTCCGGGCAGGCGGTTGAGCCAGGGTGAGAGGCCGCGGAACATGTTGTCGGCCAACCCCGAGCGAAACAGGATCTCACCCATCCAGATGAACATCGGCAGTGCCGTGAGATCCCAGCCGTAACTGGCGCCCCAAAAGTCCGACGCCAGGATGGGGCCGGGGGAGAAGGCACTGAAGAACTCTAGGGCGACCCAGGCGGTTCCAATCAGGGCGAAGGCGATCCACACGCCACTGCCCAGGAGGATCGCCAGGGTGAGGACGCTGGCCAGGCTAAGGATCAGCACGTGGGTGTCTCCCGATGGGCAGGGGTCATGGCAGATCGCTGTCGTCGTTGTCGGTGAGCTCGCGGAAGCGGTCCGGTTCCTTGGCAGCGATGCGTAGCGTCATGAACAGGGCCTCGGCCAGCGCCAGGCAGAGCAGGCCGACGCCGGTCGCCAGAACGGTCTGCGGGATCCACAGGGGGATCGACAAGAAGCCCGAGGAGACGTCCCGGAAGTGCAGGCTCTCGCGGGCGAGCTCGATGAGGCCATGAGCCAGCAGCAGGCTGAGGGCGAGCGCCACGATCAGGCAGGCTACCTCGAACCAGACCCGGACCCGGGAGGGCAGTCGCGAGATCAGCAGGGTGACGCGAATGTGGGCATGGTGGACGAAGGTGTAGGCCAGCCCCAGGAAGGTGGCGCCAACCAGCAGGTAGGCGGCGATCTCAGACACGCCGGTAATGCTCAGGCCCAGGCGCGGCATGCCGATCATGTGCAGGAGCGCGTCGAGGACCCGGGAGGCAACCTGCAGGGCCACCAGGGCACAGATCGTCACCATACACACCGCCGCTCCCCAGGCACCCATGCGGTAGAGCAGCGCGAACTTGAAGGTCATGAAAGGGTTCCCGATGGATGGCCGGCGCGGCGGCGAGGCGCCGCGCCGGCAGGGCATTACTCGAGGTCGGCGCGATAGGTCTCAAGCAGTTCCAGGGCCTGCTCGCTGGCACGTGACTGCCAGTCCTCGAACAGCTGGTTACCCGCCTCCTGCAGGGCGGCGGCGACCTGCTCATTGGGGGTCGATACGGTCACGCCGTTTTCCTGCAGCGCCTGCAGGCTGGTCTCGTTGTTCTCCCGGCTCATTTCCCAGCCCCGCGCCTCGGCACGCTCGGCCGCTTCCATGAGGGCGTCTTGGGTGGCCTCGTCGAGACCGTCGAAGGAGCGCTGGTTGATAAAGACAATATTCTTGGGCAGCCAGAGGTTGGCATCCGTGTAGTGGGAGATGTAATCCCAGGCGGTCATGGCGTTGCCGGTGGCGCTGGAGGTGATCATGGCGTCCACGCGTCCGGTGCTGAAGGCGGTGGGAATGTCCGACTCCTCGGTCTCGGTGGGGTTGCCACCCAGGTTCTGCACGAAGCGTTGAGTGTTGATGTTGGGCGCGCGCACCCGCAGGCCATCGAACTGGTCGGGGTCTTCCAGGGCGTCGCGGGTATAGATGCCCTGTGCGGGCCAGGCTACGGCATAGAGGGGGATCAGGCCCTCCTCGGCAAAGAGGTCGGTGATCATCGGGCGAGTCGCTTCCCACAGGGTCATGGCCTCCTCGTAGCTGCCGGCCACACCGGGGAGGGTATCGATCTCGAAGATCGGGTCTTCGTTGGAGAGGACCGACAGGAAGATCTCGCCTGCATCGATGGTGCCGCGCCGCACCGAGGGCTTGATCTCGCCGTGGGCCACCAGCGAGCCGCCGCTGTGAACGTTGATGCGCAGTTCGCCGTCGGTGGCTTCCGCCACATCCTCGGCAAACTGTTTAACGTTCTGGGTATGGAAACTGGCATCACCGTAGGGGGTCGCCATGTTCCATTCCGCCGCCAGGGCGGTGCCGGAGGCGGTGAAGCAGGCGAGCGTAAGCAGCACTGGCTTGAAGTGACGTGGGGTCATCTCGAGGACCTCTTGTGGAATGTTCGGTGAGTCAGGATAGGACATCCTAAAGCCTAGCAGCTGACCGGCCGAACGCCCCGAGCAACCATTAGACAATCTGTAAACGCTGCGCCTGCCATTCGGGCGCAACGGGCCATGTCTTTTACTGAGTGGTTCATCGCCCCACCGTTCTTCGCCGCTGTGATAGGTTTATGTAATGGTTCAATGCGCCTATTCGACGATGGAATCTTTCATTCCGGTAGGCGTCGTCTCTTACCCATTGCTGAGTCAGTGCCGCATGAATATCAAGACACTGGAAACCTTTGTCTGGATTGCCAGGCTGGGAAGCTTCAGGGCTGCCGCCAGGCGGCTTTATGCATCACAGCCCTCGGTGTCGGCGAGAATTTCCACTCTCGAGGATGAACTGCGCACCGAGCTGTTCGACCGCACGGGTCGCAAGGCGGTCCTGACGGCGAAGGGCCGACAGCTGCTGGTCTATGCGGAGAAAATTCTTCAGCTTCACTCCGAACTGCTGGAAACGGTCGCACAACCCGATGCCATCCATGGCACGATTCGCCTCGGGGTGTCGGAGACCATCGCCTACACCTGGTTGCCCAGGCTGATCGAGAAGATCAGCGAGGCCTATCCGGCGGTCAACCTGGAGCTCGACGTCGATATCTCACTCAACCTTGCCGACAAGCTGGTGAGCCGTGAGATCGATATCGCCTTCCTGATCGGTGAGGTCAGCCAGCCCGACATCATCAATCAATCCTTCTGTCGCTACTCGCTGGTATGGGTTGCCAGCCCGTCGATTGCACTACCTAACGAACCCATCAGCCTGGCCGACCTGGCGCGTATTCCCATCATCACCTATCCCCGGCGCAGCGAGCCTTACGCCAATATCAGGTCATTGATCAACCCCATGAATCACCCAACCCAGATCCATTCCAGTTCCTCGCTTTCCACCATCATCCGCATGACCGTCGATGGCCTTGGTGTCAGTGCCCTGCCTCGGGAAATCCTCACTCGGGAACTGGAGTCCGGGGCCCTTCGCGAATTTCGCGTCGAGGCCTCTCTACCGGATCTGGTCTTCAACATTGCTTACAGCGCGGCACCCGGCGCCACGGTGCTGCGCGCGGTCGCCGAGCTGTCTCTGAGCACGGTGGACGATGCCCGTCGAGAGTGAGAAAACCGTTTGATCAATTAAGTGGATCAATAGTGATCTTAAATATCGATTTGATGTAATCAGAAGTTCTGCCTTACCTTGAGATCACAAGGTGACAAGGCAAAACAATGACAATCGATTCCTTTTCTTATGCCGACAATGACCCAAGAGCCGTGCGTCTCGCGGCTCGTCAGGGCACCCTGATCGGACCCACTGCCGGGCTGGCCAAGGGCTTCGTCCAGGTCAACCTAGTGATTCTCCCCGAACCGCAGGCCAACGGCTTCCTGCGTTTCTGTCAGGCTAACCCCAAGCCTTGCCCGCTACTCGCGGTCAGTGAGCCAGGCCAGCGAGGCTGTGAGGTCCTGGCTGATGACCTGGATATTGCCCGGGATGTCCCTGCCTACTGTATTTATCGTGACGGTCGGCTCGATGAAACGATCCACGATGTCTCTGCCATCTGGCGTGATGACCTGGTGACCTTTGCCCTGGGCTGCTCCTTCACCTTCGAGCATGCCCTGATGCTGGATGGTCTGCCGGTTCGCCATATCGATGAAGGCCGTAACGTACCCATGTACCGCACCTCCGTGCCGCTGGTGCCGGCCGGCGGCTTTGGTGGCCATCTGGTCGTCTCGATGCGTCCCTATATCGCCCGCGATGCCATTCGGGCCATCCAGATCACAACCCGCTACCCTCAGACCCATGGCGCCCCGGTGCACCTGGGCGACCCGGCTCTGATTGGTATCCAGAATATCCATTCACCAGATTATGGTGATGCGGTGTCGGTGGGGGATGACGAACTCCCGGTGTTCTGGGCCTGCGGCGTGACCCCGCAGCAGGTCCTGATCGAGGCCGGCGTTGATTTCGCCATTACCCACAGTCCGGGCCACATGCTGATCACGGACATTCCCGACAGCCGTGTGGCCCTGTTGTAACGCGTTCTGAAATACAAAAAGAGGAACTCTCATGATGACAAGACAACATCTCGTTGCGGCGGTTACTGCCGGCATGCTGGTCACCGCGTCCCAGGCTCACGCCCAGGAGCTGGACGAGACCAGCATCGCCTACGTCGGCAGCTGGAGCAGCCTATCGCTCTACCAGAACTTCGAGCGCCCGTTCTGGGAACGTCACCTGCCGGAGGCCTCGGGGGGGCGGATCTCGACCAGTGTCACTACCTTTGATCAGATGGGCCTGGGCGGCGGTGAGGTATACCGCCTGATGGGCCGTGACGTGATCGAGGTAGCGTCGACGGTGGCCAACTACGCCGTCCAGGATGCGCCTGAACTGGAAGGCTTGGACATGCCGATGATTGCGACGGACGTCGAGACGGCGCGTGAGGTGGCCGAGGCCTACCGCCCGGTGCTGGCCGATGCCTTCGTGGAACGTTACGGCGGCGCCAAGTTGCTGGCGGTGGTGCCTTATCCCTCGCAGATGGTCTTCTGCAACGCTGACATCGACGGGCTGCCTGATCTGGCCGGCAAGAAGGTGCGGGCCAGCGGACGCACCACCGCCGAGTTCCTGGAGGCGTTGGGTGCCGAGGGGATCACTCTCAATTTCAGCGAGGTGCCCGGTGCGCTTCAGCGTGGGGTCATCGACTGTGCCGTAACCGGGTCGCTGTCCGGATACAGCTCCGGCTGGTATGAGGTCTCCACCCATCTGTATCCGCTGCCCGTGGGCGGCTGGGATCATGTGGTGACCGCCATGAACGGTGATAAATGGTCCTCATTGTCGGCCGAGACACAAGATTGGCTGATGGGCGAGATCAAGGAAAATTACGAGGACCCGGTGTGGGAATCCGCGGTCGAGGAGACCCGTGAAGGCATTGCCTGCCTGACGGGGGAGGGCGAGTGCACCCGTGGCGACCCCGGCGATATGGTACTGGTGGAAGCCACTGACCAGGACTTCGAGGATGCCACCCGTCACCTGGAAGAGACTCTGCTGCCCAACTGGGCCAACCGTGTGGATCAGGCGTGGGTGGATCGCTGGAACGAGACCATCGGCAGCGTGACCGGCCTGACCGCCTCCAAGTAAGCGCCCGCGGACACGTTCGGCTCGAGCCGAACGTGTTCGACCAACCATTGGCGACCGGGCTGCATGGCAGCCCGGCTTCGCCTTGGAGAGACACATGCTTAAACGGGTCAACACCACTCTCGACCGGCTACTTGGCGGTATGCAGGTGGGCTCTTTATGGATGGCGCGGGCAGGGGGCGTGTTGATCCTCATGACCGTGGCCCTGGTGACCATCGAGGTGTTTTCACGCCAGTTCATGGGGCGTTCCGCAGTCCATGCCACCGAACTGACTGGTTATGTCATGGCAATTAGCACCAGTTGGGCGTTTGCCTATACGCTGATGCGCAAGGCGCATATCCGCATCGATGCGCTTTATCTCACCTTCCCCATTCGCGTTCGCGGCCTACTGGACCTTCTCGCCCTGCTGGCCATGGCGTGGTTCTGCGTACTCGTGGCGGGGGCCGCCTTCGAGGTCGCCAAGGACTCCTTCACCGGTGGCGCCCGAGCCAATACGCCGCTGGGAACACCCATATGGATCCCGCAATTCCTGTGGGTGCTCGGCCTTGCCTGGTTCACTCTGGCGGTTAGCCTGATGGCGTTTCGTGTCCTGCTGGGCCTCTTGGCGGGTGATACGGAAGGCGTTCAGAAGCTTGCGGGCAGTCCGACACTCGACGAACAGATCAGCCATGAAAACCACGAGGCTAGCTCATGATCCTTACGACTCTGCTGATCCTGCTCGTGCTGTTGGTGTTGAGTATTCCGGTGGCTGCCACGCTGATCATGCTTGGTTTGTTCCTCGACGAGTTTTTCTCCCCCTTTCCCCTTTCCCGCGCCATGGGCGATGTCATCTGGTCGGCGTCGGATAGCTTCCTGCTGATTGCGATTCCCCTGTTTATTCTGTTAGGTGAAATCCTGGTGCGAACCGGGATTGCCAAGGGCACCTATCGAGCGCTGGAAAGCTGGCTCTCCTGGCTGCCAGGCGGCCTGCTGCATGCCAACATTGGCACGGCAACCCTTTTCTCGGCGACGTCCGGTTCCAGTGTCGCCACCGCGGCGACTATCGGCACCGTGGCGCTCCCCCAGGGTAAGGAGATGAACTACGATCCCAAGCTGTTTACCGGCTCAATCGCGGCCGGGGGCACTCTGGGTATCATGATTCCTCCCTCGATCAACCTGATCGTCTACGGCTTTTTGACCGAGACCTCGATCCCCAGGCTGTTCGCTGCCGGGCTAGTGCCCGGGCTGCTGCTGGCGCTGCTGTTCATGGCGGGTACTGCGCTGATCTGCATGTGGCGTCCGAGCCTCGGGGGGCCCAGCAGTTCCCACTCCTGGTCAGAACGCATTTCAGGCCTCAGGCATCTATTGCCGGTGCTGATCCTGTTCGGCGTGGTGGTGGGGTCAATCTACGCCGGATGGGCGACGCCGACCGAAGCGGCATCGCTCGGGGTGATCGGGGCGCTGCTGATCGCTGCGTCCATGCGCAAGCTGTCGCTCTCGATCATCGTCCAGGCACTGGATGGCACCATGCGCACCACGGGCATGATCATGCTGATCATCATCGCCTCCTATTTCCTCAACTTCGTGCTCGCCTCCACCGGGGTGACCCGCGAGCTGACCGGCTTCCTGGAGGCAGCAGGGCTCGGGCCCTATGCCACACTGATGCTGGTGATTGCGCTTTACATCGTGCTCGGTTTCTTCATCGAGACGCTGTCGCTGATGGTCATCACGATACCGATTGTTGCTCCCATCATCATTGGCATGGGGTTTGATCCGGTGTGGTTCGGCATCCTGCTGATCCTGCTGATCGAGATGGCATTGATCACACCGCCGGTGGGGCTCAATCTCTATGTGGTCCAGGGAGTGAGGCAGGGCGGTTCCTTCAACGATGTGATGCTAGGGGCCATGCCCTATGTCGGCTTCATGTTCATGATGGCCATCCTGTTGATTCTTTTCCCGGCGTTGGCCATGTACCTGCCGAACCTGCTGGGCTGATCGGGACACGATGAGCGTTTCATTCCTTCCGAGCTGCCTCGACGAGACCTTTCGACAGGCAGTCCCGGCACATCACATCAAGTCCCGACACAGGAGTTATTGCATGACGATATTTCAACTGGCGGATAGCGGTGATTCCCTGGAGCTCAATACCCGAGAACTGATCATTGCGGGGTGGGCCGGCCGCGAGCAAGCAGCCATCGACGAGCATATCGAAGAGCTCAAGGAGATCGGGGTCACCCCGCCCTCCTGCACGCCGCTGTTCTATCGCGTCTCCGCTGATCAGCTGACCACTGCCGACACCATTCAGGTGCTGGGCGAGGCCAGCAGCGGTGAAGTGGAAGTGGTCCTGATCGGCTCGCCGGAGGGCACTTTGGTGGGTATCGGCTCCGACCATACCGATCGGGAAGCAGAGGCCTGGTCGGTGGCGCACTCCAAGCAGGTCTGCGCCAAGCCGGTAAGTCGGCAGGTGTGGCGGCTCGAGGAGGTGATCGACCACTGGGACGAGCTGAAGATGACCTCTTACGCCACCATCGACGGGGAGGAGGTTCTCTACCAGCAGGGAGGCGTGACAGGGCTATTGCCTCCGGGCGAACTGCTGGGACGCTTTGGATTCGAACAGACACGATTGGAACCCGGCCAGGTCATGCTGTGTGGCACTCTGCCGGTGATCGGTGGCGTGCGCGCCGCCGAGGCATTCCGCATGGTGCTCGAGGATCCAGTCCGTGGCCGTTTCCTGGAGCATCGTTACCGGGTACAGACGCTACCGGTGATCGCTTGAAAGCCCAATGCTGATCATCCTGTTTACCAAGCTGGTCGCGACCGCGGTAGTGGTGATCGGGGTGTCGCTGGTGGTCGGCAAGCTAGGGCCGCGGCTGGGCGGCATCATCGCCGGGACACCCATTGTCCTGGGGCCCGGCTACTTTTTCATGCTTCAGGAGCATTCGCCGGCGTTCATCCAGGTCGCCGCCCTGTCGACGCTGCATGCCCTGGTTGCCACTCTGCTGTTTAGCATCAGCTTCGTGGTGACGGCCGGACGGTTGGGCGCGTTGCCCAGCCTGGGCATCGCCACGCTGTGCTGGATTCCCGCGGCGCTGTTGTTCTCGCGGGTGTCGGGCGGCGTCTGGGTCGCGGTTTTGATGTACCTGGGCATGCTGCTGCTGGCAGAGGGAGTCAGGCGGGCGCTGAGGTTGCGACAGCCAATCATCGTGGCCCACTCCGGCTGGTTTGATCTGGTGCTGCGCGGATTGCTTGCGGGTGTTCTGGTGAGCGTGGCGACCACCCTGGCGGTCAAGTCGGGGCCGCTGCTTTCCGGCATGTTGGTAGGCTTCCCGGTGGGGCTGTTCACCATCGGCTGGACCCTGCATGAGCGTTATGGGCCTGATGTGGCGCGTGCCACCGTGAGCATGGCCCAGAAGGGCATGCTGAGCCTGGTCGCCTTCGGCGTGGTGACCGCCACCCTGGTCGGCCATCTTCCCCCGATGGTGGTCTTCCTGCTCTCGCTAATGGCATCAATGAGCGTCAGCGCGATGCTCTTTATGGTGAGTCAGTGGCGATTCCGGCGTGACTGTGCCACCAGATACGGCGCCGTCGATCGCGGTAACAAAACACAATGATAAGGATTCATGCTAATGACCGATCGAGCCTCGAACCCAGAGGAGACTGAAGACGTCATCGACTCTCGCTCCGGCGGGGAAGACGAGCGTCGGATACTGCGTCGCGACCCCGATCCCCATCTCTTTCGCCCCGTGCAGTTTCGATCGGTCAGGGCTCGCAACCGGATCATGCTCTCTCCCATGTGCCAGTATTCCGGGAGTGACGGGCTGTCCAATGACTGGCATTTCATGCATCTCGGGGCCAGGGCAGCCGGTGGTGCTGGCTGGGTATTTACAGAGGCGGTGCATATCGAGCCCAGGGGAAGGATTACCCCTCAGTGCCTCGGACTCTGGAACGATGAGCAGCGTGATCGTTTGGCACGCATCGCGGCCTTTATCGCTTCCCAGGGGGCTGTGCCGGGGATCCAGTTGGGCCACGCCGGACGCAAGGCCTCTGTCGGTCGCCCCTGGGAGGGGACTAGACCCCTGACGCCTGCCGAGGGCGGATGGGAGGATCTGGTCTCCGCCTCGGCGCTGCCCTACGCGCGTGGCTGGGCGACTCCCGAGGCCATGTCACTGGACCAGATCGGCGAGTCCATCGCCAGTCTCAAGGCCAGCGTACGTCGCGCTCGAGAGGCGGGGTTCAAGGCCCTGGAACTGCATGGTGCCCACGGCTATCTGATTCACCAGTTCCTGTCGCCGCTCAGCAATCGGCGCGATGATGCCTATGGCGGCAGCTTCGAGAAGCGCATTCGTTTCCTGCTCGAGTCGATCGAGGCGACCCGAGCGGAGTGGCCGGAGGAGTTGCCACTGTTCCTGCGCCTCTCCTGTACTGACTGGGTCGAGGGTGGCTGGGATCTCGAGCAGACCGTACGACTCGCCTCGCTGCTCAGGGAGCGTGGTCAGATCGACCTGATCGACTGCTCTTCGGGAGGCAACGACCCTAGCCAGTCGATCCCCATCCATCCCGGCTATCAGATTCCCCTGGCCCAGGACGTACGTGCCAGAGCTGAGATCGCGACCGGCGCCGTCGGTCTGATTCACAGTCCCGATCTTGCCGAGTCGGTGATCGCCAACGGACAGGCCGACCTGGTGATTCTCGGCCGCGCTCTGCTTGCCGATCCGGTCTGGCCGTTGCGGGCCGCCGCAGCGCTCAAGGCGCGGAACGTGGAGTGGCCAAGGCAGTACGAACGGTCCAACATCTTCTAGAGAGCCATTACAAGGCCGCTAGAGAGTCGGGCATCGTGTCGCCTGGCCTCTTGGCCAAAAGCCTGCTTTGCAAGGAGGTAATTCATGACCGCTATCCTGCTCAATGCCGACATGGGCGAAAGCTTCGGCGCCTGGGTGATGGGTATGGATCACGAGGTGATGCCCCACGTCGACCTGGCCAACGTCGCCTGTGGCTTTCACGCTTCGGACCCCGATGTGATCCGCATGACGGTGCGCTTGGCCCGCAAGCACGGGGTCAGGGTCGGTGCCCACCCGGCCTATCCCGACATGGTGGGTTTCGGTCGCCGTTCGCTGGCCTGCTCCTCCGAGGAGATCGAGAACTTGGTGCTCTACCAGCTGGGGGCCCTGGCGGGGCTGTGCCGTGCGGAGGGGCTCGCGGTCAGCTACGTGAAGCCCCACGGCGCGCTCTACAACGATATGGCCCGCGACCCGGAGATTCTCTCGGCGGTGATGCGGGCGATCCTGGCCTTCGATCCCGCGCTGCCGCTGATGACCATGGCGACCCGGGATTCCTCGGCGGCGAGCGAACTGGCGGCCGAGCACGGCGTCACCCTGTGGTTCGAGGCCTTCGCCGATCGCGCCTACGATGGCGAGGGGCGGCTGGTGTCCCGTCGCGAGGTGGGGGCGGTCCACCATGATCCCGAGGTCATCGTCGACCAGGCGACACGCATCGCCCGGGGGCTTCCCCTGATCGCCAGCGACGGCAGCGAGCTGGTCCTGGTCGCCGATACTCTCTGCGTTCACGGCGACAACCCCGAGTCCGTCGCCGCGGTGAAGGCGATCCGCCAGGCCCTGGGCGATCTCGAGTCGGCTTCATGAGTCGTGTCGCTGCCATGACCCTGCCGAGGATCGAATCCGCCGGCCTCGACGCCTGGCTGGTCCGGCTCTTCGACCGTATCGACGAGGCCAACCTGCCCTGGCTGGCCGCCCTGAACCGGCGCTGTGAGGCAGCGTTAGGAGAGGCGCTGGTGGATCTGGTGCCGTCCTATACGACGCTTCTGGTGGTCTTCGATCCGCTGCGCCTGGCCCCGGAAACGGCGCGACACCGGCTGGCGCAGCTGCTCCAGGACCTGGCGCCCGACGAGGAGGCGGCGGCGGGGGAGATACATGAGCTGCCGACCTGGTATGACGCCAGCGTCGGCCCAGACCTGGCCCGGGTGGCGGAGCATACCGGGCTCTCCATCGAGGCGGTGATCGACTGCCACGCCGGCACCGACTACCGCGTCTTCGCCCTGGGCTTTGCCCCCGGCTTCGCCTTCATGGGGCTGCTGGATGAACGCCTGGAGGTGCCGCGGCTCGAGACGCCTCGCCAGCGGGTGCCGTTCAACAGCGTCGCCATCGCCGGGCGACAGACGGCGGCCTATCCGGCGGTCACTCCCGGGGGCTGGAACCTGCTCGGGCGGACCTCGGCGCGGCTGTTCGATCGTGACCGCGACGGCTTCAGCCTGCTGCGCGTGGGGGACCGGGTGCGGTTCGTCCCGGTGGACCGGACGACCTTCGAGTCGGAGGGGGGCGATGCTACCCCCATGGAGACGGGGAGATAAGAGTGGTCAACAATAAATATACCGTTATCGGTTTTCGTGTAGCTCGTGCTGGCCCCCTGGCGCTACTACAGGATGCAGGGCGCTTTGGCGTGCGTCGCCTGGGCGTGACCCAGGGCGGACCGGCCGATCTTCACGGCTGGGCCTGGGCTAACTACCTGGCAGGTAATACCTGGGGAGCTGGCGCACTGGAGATCACTTTCGGCGGGCTGACCCTCGTGGCCGAGCGCGACCTGAGTGTGGCGGTGGCCGGTGCGGATCTCGGTGCCACCCTGGAAGGGAAACCGCTGCCGCTGTGGAGGCCGGTACGCGTTCGCGAGGGCCAGACGCTTGCCTTCGCCACACCGGTAAATGGACTGCGGGCCTACCTGGCAGTGGCCGGAGGGTTTGTCGCCGAGCCGGTGCTGGGCAGCGTCAGCTGCGTGGTGCGCGAGGGGCTCGGCGGGTTCGACACCCGGGGCAGCAAGCTGGCCGAAGGGGATCGGCTGGGGGTAGGAAATACGACCGGTAGGGCGGTGCCCGAGGGTGCTGCGCTCGAGGAGGCGCGCGTCGATTATGGACTACCTGCCCGGCTGGCACTGCTGCCGGGAGCCCAGGTGGGTGACTTCACCGGGCCGAGCCTCTATCGGGCTTTCAATGCCGCCTGGCGAGTCGATGATCGGGCCGATCGCATGGGCGTGCGCCTTACCGGGCCGACGTTGCAGTGTCAGATCGCCTCGATGATCTCCGAGGGGCTCGGCCTGGGGGCGGTGCAGGTGCCGCCGGATGGACAGCCCATCGCGCTGCTCAACGACCGCCAGACCATTGGAGGCTATCCACGCCTGGGGGCGCTGACGCCGCTGGCGGCTTCGCGCCTGGCCCAGTGTCTGCCGGGCCAGGAAGTGTACCTGGAGGCCGCCTCCCGAGAACGCTGCCTGGCCGAACAGCGTCGCTTCCTGGCCAGCGTCGCTTAACGCTGATGCCTTGGCAGGGCCCAGGCAAGGCGGCTATATCAGCCTGGGTCAGGCGCCCAAGCCACTTTCGCGCAGGAGCTGGTCGATGGTGCGCTCGGCACGGGGCTGGTTGGCCTCCTCCAGCAGCTGGCCCTCCAGTCCGGCGAGCCCCTCGGCCAGGCACTGCTCGATCAGCACCGTCTTGCTCAGGCCGGTCTGCTGACTCAGCTGCTCGAGGCGCGCCTCGAGGTCGCGGGGAAGTCTCAGTAGGTGCGGCATGACGGGATCTCCATGGGGCCCGTGACGGGCGGCTGATAGACACACGATAAAACGCATGTTCGAGCTTGTCACCTCTGAAGTCTGACACCGTAAGATGACGGTACCGTGACGGGGCTTGAGCGTATCTTGACCCTGCCGCGGCAGGGGGTAGACTGCGATCCCGTCACTTTCGCCGCGGGACGACCCGGCAGGCGCCTCGCATCGTGGGGACGACCCCGCTTGAAGGGACATTATGAACCTGGCGTGGATCTATCTCGTGATTGCCGGTCTGCTGGAGGTTGCCTGGGCGCTTGGGCTCAAGGCTTCCCAGGGGTTGACTCGTCCGTTGATCAGCACTGCCACCGTGCTGGCCATGGTGGCCAGTTTCTTCCTGCTGGCCCAGGCGATGAAGGTGCTGCCGGTAGGAACGTCCTACGCGATTTGGGTGGGGATCGGGGCGATAGGTACCGTGTTGATGGGTATCCTGCTCTACGGAGATAGCGTTTCTCCGCTGCGGCTCGTCAGCCTGGTGCTGATCCTGGCGGGGCTGGTAGGCCTGAAGCTCGCCGGCTGATCAGGCCAGGCCACTACGCTGCATCGCCTCGGTAATGATCGGCACCGGTGTCATCAAATGCTCGCGCATCATCTCGGTTGCCGTGTCGCTCTGCCTGGCCAGGATGACGTCTACCAGGGCCGAATGCTCCTGACGCTTGCGCTCGAGAGCCTCCTCGGAGAAGACCGTCTCGCGCAGCCACAGGTGACGGTAGCGCTCCACCTGATCGAACAGACTTTCGCGAACCTGCAACAGATGGGGCGAACGGCAGCCGCTGGCGATGGCCGTATGGAACGCCTGGTGGCGTTTGTCCCAGACGTCGAGGAGGTCTTCAGGAGAGTTGACCTCCATCACTTTGCCCAGGGTATGAGCGCGGGCGATGATGCGAGCCTCCCAGCTGTCGTCACCGCGTTCGATGGCTAGTTTGAGTACCAACCCCTCGATCTGGGCGCGGGCATCGTAGAGGTCATTGAGCTCGGCCAGCGACATTGGCGCCACTCGGTAACCGCGCTGGCTGATGGCGACCACCAGGCGTTCCGCTACCAACTGGGAGAGAGCCTCGCGGAGGGGGCCCACCCCGAGGTCGTAGCGTTCCTTGAGGCGGCTCATCAGAAGCTTTTCACCGGGCTGGAAGGCGCCACGAATGATGTCGTGCTTGAGCCACTGGTAAGCGCTGATGCCGAGGTTCTGCTTGGGGGTATCCATGAAGTACTCATTCACCGCGATTCGCTGCCATGATAGACGAACATCACCAGTCATGAGAATGCGTTAGTTTTCTATCAGATATCGGCAATCAGGGGAATGATGGATATTCTGATCATCCGCAGCCCAGCACTCGGCGAATGGTGACGCAGTCGGAGTCAGCCCTCGGGCAGCGACTGCTGCGCGCCGTCATCGAAAGCGAGCACGGCGAGTCCCATCGTCGCCAAGGGCCAGGATCGAGTCGAGCTATGACCGGCCTCAGCGTTCGCTGACGAGCTCATGACTCCAGGCCACAAGCTTCCGGGAGAGGGCGTCGGCAGCGCGGCCGAAGGCTGCCACTACCGCCTCGACATCCGTGGCCTCACTGGGCTCGCGCTGCTCGAAGCGGCGGCTGGCGACCAGGCGACCGTCGCTTTCGTCCACCAGCCTGACGTCCAGCCGTATCACCGCCTCTGGCCTGTCGTTCGTATAGACGCTGTGAAAGGCCCGCAGGTCGCTGGCCAACGCCATGTCCGCTGGAAGTCGGCTGTTCTCGTCGAATACCGCGGTAAAGCCGCCTATCTGCTGGAAGGCTTCGATAAGTCGGTCGCGCACCAGTTGTGGAGTGGGGTCGCTCCAGCGCGCTCCCTGGTAGACGCTAAGCCGGTTGTCGCCAGGCATCACCAGTATACGGTTGCCCGAGAGGCTGGCGCTGGCCGCCGGGGTCTCGACCCTCAGGGTGGCGTCCAGCGGTGGGGGGGGCGACCACTCCGAGGGAAACGCGGGCAGGACATGCACATGCATTGGCTCGCTCTCGGGGAGCAGGGTGCAGGCGCCAAGGGCCAGCAGCAGAGCGGAGGCAAGCAGGGAGCGAAGGTGGCGGAGCGGTGGCGACGGGCTCATGGGGTGAATTCCTCCGGGGTTTCACGGCCCAGCAGAAAGTCGGCGGGGCTCTCTTCCAGTTGGCGGCTGATGCGGCTGAGGCTACCTAGGGTGTTGCGAAGCTCGCGTATGGCGGGGCCCAGGTCGCCGAAGCCTTGCATGCCGCGATTCAGGGCCCCCTGGTTCTGTTCCAGCAGTCTCTCGAGCCGCTGCGTGGCGCCCTCCAGGGTGGTCATCGCCTGACCGGCACTGTCCAGGGCCTCGCGGCCCTGGTTGTCGATCAGGCCGTCGGCGCTCCGGCCCAGTCGGGTCAGTGCCTGCAGCAGTTCGCTGGCTTCTCGACTTAGGCGCTCGACGATGCCGACGACCGCACCGAGCTCGCCGCTGCGCTGAGCCAGTTCGCCGCTGAGCTGATCCAGGTTGGCGAGGATGCTCTCGATACGCTGGGTATTCTCCTCGGAGAGCAGTCGATTGGCGCTGAGCAGCAGGTCGTTGAGGCCGGTGACCAGGGTCTCGCCGTCGGCCAGCAGCGAGCTGAGGGGGGAGGGCTCCGCCTGGATCAACGGGGGGTCGTCGCGGCTTCCCTGCAGGCGTGGGCTTTCGGGGCTGCCCCCCTGTAGCTGGATGTTCATGCTGCCGGTGATGTTGGCCAGGGCCAGCCCGGCGCTGGTGTCCTCGCGCACCGGGATATCGGCGTCGACACGGATCAGGGCGCGAACCAGGCGAGGGTCTTCAGGGTCGAGGCTGAGTTCCGCGACGTCGCCGACGCGAATACCGCTGAACAGCACGGCATTGCCGGTATCCAGCCCGCCTACCGGGCGGTCGAAACCGACTTCGTAAAAGGTGTACTGTCGATCGGCGTCGGCGCGGCCCAGCCACAGCGCGAAGAGCAGAGCGGTAGCGACGGCGATAACGGTGAACAGGCCGATTATCAGGTGGTGGGCGCGAGTTTCCATCAGGTGTTCTCCGTGGAGGATGGCGCCGTGGGATGGGCGGCTCGGGAGGCCGCGCGGCCACGGGGGCCGTGGAAGTAGTCACGGATCCAGGCGTCGTCGCTGGCTTCTACCACCGACAGCCGGTCGGCCACCAGCACGCGCCGCTGGGAAATGACGGCGACACGGTCACAGGCCGTGTATAGGGTATCCAGGTCGTGGGTGACCAGGAAGACGCTGAGGCCCATGGCGTCCCGCAGCGTCATGATCAGCTGGTCGAAGTCCGCGGCCCCAATCGGGTCTAGCCCGGCAGTGGGCTCGTCGAGGAAGAGTACCTCGGGATCAAGCGCCAGGGCTCGTGCCAGGGCCGCCCGCTTGACCATGCCCCCGGAGAGCTCCGACGGCATCATGAGCGCGGCATTGGGCGGCAGCCCGGTCAGCGCCAGCTTCATTCGTGCCAGCGCCTCGGCATCACCACGGGACAACCTGGCATGCTCTATCAGTGGCAGGGCGACGTTCTCCTGCAGATTGAGCGAGGAAAACAGGGCCCCGCGCTGGAAGAGTACCCCGAAGCGGCGTTCCAACCGAGAGCGCTGATGACTCGGTAGCCGCTGTAGGTCCTCGCCGAACACTTCCACGCTGCCGCCGTCGGGGCGCTTGAGACCGACGATGCTGCGCAGCAGGACCGACTTGCCGGTCCCCGAGCCGCCCACCACGCCGAGGATCTCACCGCGCAGGATCTCCAGGTCCAGGTCTTCGTGCACCACGAGACTGCCAAAACGGTTCACTAGCCCGTGCACCCGGATCACCGCTTCCTCACCCCGGCTCACCAGCCCATCTCCATGAAGAAGAGCGCGGCCACGGCGTCGATCAGGATCACCATGAAGATCGACTGCACCACGCTGGAGGTGGTGTGTTCGCCCACCGAACGGGCGCTGCCGCTGACCTTGAAACCCTCTAGGCAGCCGATTACCGCGATCAGGAAAGCGAAGACCGGTGCCTTGCCGATGCCCACCAGGAAGTGGTGAACGGGGATGTCGCGTTGCAGGATAGCGATGAACTGTACGATCGGGATATCCAGCATCAGCACGCAGACCAGGGCGCCACCCAGGATGCCACTGAGCATGCCGATGAAGGCGAGGATGGGCAGGATGATCATCATCGCCAGCAGACGCGGCAGCACCAGCAGTTCGATCGGGTCGAGCCCCAGGGCGCGGATGGCGTCGATCTCCTCATTGGCCTTCATGGACCCGATCTGGGCAGTGAAGGCGCTGGCGGTGCGGCCGGCAAGCAGGATGGCTGCCAGCAGCACGCCGAACTCGCGCAGGAAGGCGAAGGCCACCAGGTTCACGGTGTAGATGGTCGCGCCAAAGTCGCGCAGCACGGTGGCGCCCAGGAAGGCCACCACGGCGCCCACCAGGAAGGTGAGCAAGGCGACGATGGGCACGGCGTTGAGGCCGGTCTGGTGGACATGGGAGGTGAGCGAGGTGAGCCGCCAGCGCCAGGGACGCAGAAGCGAGACCATGAGGCCGGCCAGCACCAGGCCCATGAAGCCCAGCAGTTGGCGCTGCTGTTGCCACAGGGCATGGACCCGTTCGCCGATGTCTACCAGCATATCGGCCAGGGGCGAGGCGCGGCGGCGTTCGGGGGTCAGCGGTGCCGCGAGGACGTCGGCCACGGTCTCCAGCAAGGCCTGGCGCTCGGCGGGCAGGTCCGGCGCCCAGTCGCGAATAGCCTTCACCCGCTCTGCACCGAGCAGTTCGACCAGCAGGCTAGCGCCGGCGGTGTCCAGGCCGGTCAGCCCACCGAGGTCCACGCACGTAGCGTCGACGTCGCGTGACCAGCCAGCGACCTGGGTCTTGAGCACGGCATGGTGCGCCAGGGTCCAGTGCCCGGTGATGTGCAACTGGCCGTCGCTAACGTCTAGACGGCCAGGCGAGGCGTCGGTCGAGGCCATGGTGAAACGATTCCTTGCCGATGTGCTCCCTAAGGTGACGACCCCATCATAGCCTCTTGCCGCCAGCTTGTATTCCCGTCGCTCACTACTCGGGCGGGTGGGATAGCGCCTGCCAGGCGGCGTAGGTGCTCAGGAAGACGCGTCCGGTCAGGTCATCTAGGAAGTCGCTTTTCTTCAGATGATCCATTACCGGGCCTTTGACTTCCGCCAGGTGCAGGGTGACGTCGGCCTCCCCAAGGCGGGCATTGGTGGCATCCAGGCTTTCTAGCGCCGAGGCATCTATCAGGTTGACCGCCGAGCAGATCAGCACCACGTGCTCCAGGCCCGGGTGGCGCGCCACCAGAGCCTGGAGCGTATCCTCCAGGTAGCGGGCATTGGCGAAGTAGAGGCTCTCGTCGATGCGAAGGAAGGCCACGTGGCTCAGGGTCTCGACTTCATGGCGGGTGACGCTGCGAAAGTGTTCGGTGCCGGGAATCCGCCCCACGATGGCGCTGTGGGGGCGGCTCGTACGGTAGAGAAAGAGCCCGATGGAGAGCACCACGCCACTGATGATGCCGGCCTCGACCCCCTCCACCAGGGTCAAGAGGATGGTTACCGCCATGGCCGAGAAGTCGCTGCGCGAGTAGCGCCAGGTCTGGCGGATCATCGGCAGATCCACCAGGGTCAACACCGCCACGATGATGGTAGCGGCCAGGGTGGCGATGGGCAGGTGAAATAGCAGGGGCGTGAAAGCCAGGGTCACCAGACCGATGCCCAGGGCCGTGAAGAGGCCGGCCATGGGGGTCTGGGCGCCAGACTCGTCGCTGATCACGGTCCGCGACAGCCCGCCGGTGACCGGCATGCCGGAGGAGAAGGCCGCCGCCAGGTTGGCGCCACCCAGACCGATCAACTCCTGGTTGGGGGAGATGCGCTGGCGGCGTCGGGCGGCCAGCATCTGGGCCATTGAGATGGACTCCACGAAGCCCACCACGCTGATCAGCAGGGCCGGGACCAGCAGCGCACGCCACAGCTCGAGTTCGACGCCGGGCAGGGTGAATGGCGGGATGCCGGCGGGGATGTCGCCGACCACTGCGACACCCTGCTCGGCGAGCGAGAAGTGCCAGGTCAACAGGGTCGTGGCGACCACGGCCAGCACCGGGCCGGCACGGGTCAGCAGGTTGGCGGTGGCCGCCGCGAGTCCCAGGCGCCGGAGCAGTTGCTGCCCGTAGCGGCGCATGCCGAACAGGAACAGCAGAGTGGTGCCGCCGAGGGCCAGGGTGGGCCAGTGAGTCTGGTTCAGATGGCCGAAGAGGCTACTCAACAGGGCGGCGACGGTGTAGCCACTGGCCGGAATGCCCAACAGATGTGCGGCCTGGCTGGCGGCGATCAGAATCGCCGAGGCCGAGAGGAAGCCGGCGATCACCGGGTGGCTGAGGAAGTTGGCGAAGAAGCCCATACGCAGCAGCCCCATCGCTGTCAGGAGGGCACCGGAGAGCAGCGACAGCACCAGTGCCGCCTGCAGGTATTCCGGGCTACCGGGTTCGGCGACGCCCGAGAGCGCCGCGCCGGTCATCAGGGCAATGATCGCCACAGGGCCCACCGCCAGGGTGCGGCTGGTGCCGAGCAGCGCGTAGAGCACCGCCGGCAGGATGCTGGCGTATAGCCCCACTACCGCCGGCAGGCCGGCGAGTATCGCATAGGCCAGCGACTGTGGAATCACCATCACGGTGACGACCAGGCCCGCCAGCAGGTCGGCGCCGCACAGACGACGATTGTAGTGGGGCAGCCAGGTGAGGAAGGGCAGGTAGCGCTTTAGCATCCCGGGACATCGCAATGGGTGGAGAAACGGCAGGCGCCGATGGTAGTAATAGGGCCCAGACTAAACGATATTGGCCCGTGGGTTGAGGCTTGGTTAGCATCAGCCGAAAGACACCCTGCCGCAATCCGCTCGACACCACCACCGCAAGGACTCGCCATGAAGCTCGAAACCCTAGCCCTGCACCACGGCTATGCCCCCGATAACCAGCACTCGGTAGCCGTGCCGATCCACCAGACCACCTCGTTCTCTTTCGACAGCGCTCAGCACGCCGCCGACCTCTTCGACCTCAAGGTTGAGGGCAACATCTATTCGCGAATCATGAACCCCACCTGTGCGGTGCTCGAACAGCGTGTGGCGGCACTGGAGGGTGGCATCGCCGGGCTCGCCGTGGCGTCGGGCATGGCTGCCATCACCTATGCGATCCAGACCATCGCCGAGGCGGGGGACAACATCGTCTCCATCAGTGAGCTCTATGGCGGTACCTACAACCTCTTTGCCCACACCCTGCCGCGTCAGGGGATCGAGGTGCGTTTCGCCGACAAGGACGACCTCGAGGGTATCGAGGGGCTCATCGACGCGCGTACCAAGGCGGTCTTCTGCGAGACCGTAGGTAATCCCTCGGGCAGCGTGGTGGACTTGGTCCGCCTCGCCGAGGTGGCCCACCGCCACGGCGTGCCGGTGATCGTCGACAATACCGTGCCGACTCCTTTCCTGTGGCGTCCCATCGAGCATGGTGCCGATATCGTCATCCATTCGGCCACCAAGTACATGGGCGGTCACGGCACCACCGTGGGGGGGGTGATCGTCGACTCCGGCAAGTTCCCCTGGGCGGACTACCCCGAGCGCTTTCCGCTGCTCAACGAACCGGACGTCTCCTATCACGGCGTGTGCTATACCCGGGATCTGGGCGAGGCGGCCTTTATCGGCCGCGCCCGGGTGGTGCCGCTGCGCAACATGGGGGCGGCGCTCTCGGCCCAGGCGGCTTGGAACCTGCTGCAGGGTCTCGAGACGCTGTCGCTGCGCATTGAACGGATCTGCGACAACGCCCAGCGAGTGGCCGAGTACCTGGAAGGGCACCCCTCGGTGACGTGGGTGAAGTATGCGGGCCTGCCGACCCACAAGGACCACGGCCTGGCGCAGCAGTACATGGGCGGTCGCGCGTCCGGCATTCTCAGCTTCGGCATCCAGGGCGGCCGCGAGGCCGGGGCCCGCTTCTACGATGCCCTGACCATGATCCTGCGCCTGGTCAACATCGGCGATGCCAAGACCTGTTCGTCGATCCCGGCCTCCACCACTCACCGCCAGCTCAACGACGAGGAGCTCGTCTCTGCCGGCGTCACGCCGGACATGGTGCGCCTCTCCATCGGCATCGAGCACATCGACGACATCCTTGCCGACCTGGAGCAGGCGCTGACCGCCAGTCAGCGTTAAACCCGACAGACTCCTAGCGGTACTGGGACATAAAGCGCCGGTCCAGCCAACCCTTCCAGAGCAGGGCACTGCGCCCGGCCCACCAGTGGCTGCCACGGATGGCCAGCCCCAGCCCCTCGCCGAGGTCGAGGATCGCCAGCGCCCGGGGCTGGGGCTCGTAGGAGCGCAGCTCGCCCCCCTCCAGGCGGGCGAGCAGGTTGTCCAGCAGCACCGAGGCCTGACGAATACCGAAAACTCCCAGGCGAGGCAGCAGGTGGTCGACCATGGCGGCGCAGTCGCCGGCGGCGAAGATGTCGGGATGGCCCAGGCTCTGCAGGTGGGACGATACGGCCAGGCCGCGTCCGGGAAACTGCGGCAGGCCGAGTCGCTCTATCACCTCCGGTGGCGCCAGGCCTACGGCATGAATGACATGATCGGCCTCGATCAGGGAAAGACTATCCTCGCCGCTGCGCGTCTCGTCGGCGCGAAGCATCACGCCGTTGCCGAGTGTTCCGGTGACCTCGGCCTCGCTGATCACCCGGATGCCGCGCCGTTTCATGAGGCGTGAGACAAAGCGTCGGGCGCCGGGAGGGGCATCCGGTATCAGGCCGGTCCCTCGCGTCACTAGGGTGATGGGACAGTGGGTCCGGTGGCGTTTGGCCAGGGCATGCAGGTTGCTGGCCACCTCGATGCCGCTGGCCCCGCCTCCCACTACCAGCAGCCGTGGGCTGGCGCCCTGTCGGAAGTCACGCTCGAGGCGGTGGCGCAGTGCCACCAGGCAGGGCAGCGGCTTTACCGCCCAGATCTGGGGGCCGGGCTGGCGCATGACGGGAGTGAGCGTGCGCGAGCCCAGGTTGAGCGAGAGCAGGGTGAAGGGCAGGCGCCGGCCGTCCTCGAGAAGCGCCTGCTTGTTCGGCGGGTCCAGGCCTGCCAGTCGGCCGCGGATCGGAATCACGCCGTGGCGGCGTGCCAGGCGTGCCGGGTCGATCCGGTCGGCGGCCGGGGGCAGCCTGCCGCTCAGTACCCCGGCGGCCATGGCCGAGTACCAGAAGCCACCCGGGTCGATCAGGTAGACCTCGGCGTCAGCAAAGCGCTGGCGCCGACGAATGATGTGCAGGTGAGCGTGGCCGGCCCCCGCCAGCAGAAGGCGAGGGCGAGCGAGGGGCGGAACATCAGTGGTGAGTGGCATGGCGTGATGTTAGCCGAATGTGCCCAACCGCGCGACGGGGGTCAGGCCGGGGTTCGACCTTCCCTGGGGCGCGAGCGCCAGGCCGACCAGGAGTAGAGGGCGAGCCCCATCCAGATCAGCAGAAAAGTGGCGAGTTGCACCGTCGAGAGTGGCTCGCGGAAGATCACCAGGGCGATCAGGAACTGGATGCTGGGATTGATGTACATCAGGAAGCCCAGAGTGGCCAGGCGCAGTCGTCGGGCGGCGCCGGCGAACGCCAGCAGGGGCAGGGCGGTGATCACCCCGCTTGCCATGAGCAGCAGCGTGACGTCGGCCCCGTCCAGGAAATGGGAGAGATCCGCCTGGGTCAACCAGGCCAGGGTCAGCAGGGCCAGCGGCACCAGCATCAGGGTTTCCACGAACAGTCCCGACAGCCCGTCCAGGGGGACCTGCTTGCGCAACAGGCCATAGGTACCAAATGAGAAGGCCAGGGCCAGGCTGATCCAGGGTAACTCGCCGAGCAAAACCAACTGGATGAGGATCGCCAGGACCGCAAGCGCCACGGCGACCGCCTGCAGACGGTGCATGGTTTCTCGAAGCACCAGCATGCCCAGGGCCACGTTGACCAGCGGGGTCATGAAGTAGCCCAGGCTGGCCTGGAGTACATGACGGGTCTCCACCGCATAGATGTAGAGCCCCCAGTTCACCGCGATCAGCACGGCGCAGCCCAGCACCAGGCCTAGCCGGCGCGGCTCGCCCAGGGCGGTGCGAATGGGTTTCCAACGCCCCAGCAGGGTAACCAGCCCCACCAGGAAGAGGCAGGACCAGAGGATCCGGTGGATGAGTATTTCAAAGGCCGGCACACCCTCGAACAAGGCGAAGAAGAGGGGAAAGCAGCCCCAGGCGATATAGGCACCCAGGCCGAAGGCGACCCCCTTGCCGGTTTCGCGCTCGGGGAGGGAGACGGGGTTGGCGGACATCTGAGCCTCACAGCGAAAAGCGTTAACTTAGCAGGCTACAGGCTTTCTCGCCATGGGAGGTGTGCACTGGCTGACGTTGGCTTGGCACTGAGTTAGTCTGGTAGGCGATGACACTGACCCGCAGGGAGTCCCCCCATGAGTGAACTGAGAACCACCCTGGTGCAGTGTGACCTGCGCTGGGAAGATCCCCAGGCCAACTGCCGCATGCTGGAGGAAACCCTCGGCGATCTAGGCGTCGCCGATACCGACCTGATCGTGCTGCCGGAGATGTTCTCCACCGGTTTTACCATGAATTCCCGGGAGATGGCCGAGCCTATGGGCGAGAGCGCCACCGTGGCTTGGCTCCAGGACCAGGCGAGCCGCCGTGGTTGTGTGGTCACCGGTAGCGTGGCCATCGTGGAGGACGGTCACTATGTCAACCGCCTGATTTGGGCGCGTCCCGACGGTAGCCTCGCCCACTATGACAAGCGCCATCTGTTCCGCATGGCCGGCGAGCATGAGCGCTATGCCATGGGTCACGAGCGGGTGATCGTCGAACTCAAGGGGTTCCGCATCCTGCTCAGCGTCTGCTACGACCTGCGCTTTCCCGTCTGGCTGCGTCAGCAGCCCGCCCCGGATGAGCACTTCGAGTACGATGCCCTGCTCTGTGTGGCCAACTGGCCAGCGCCGCGCCGTCATCCCTGGCGGATTCTGCTGCAGGCCAGGGCCATCGAGAACCTCTGTCCGGTCATCGGTGTGAATCGGGTCGGGGAGGATGCCAAGGGCATGTCCTATGCAGGGGACTCCATGCTGGTCGACCCCAAGGGAGAGGCGCTGATCGACGAACCCAGGGATCAACCCTTCCTGAAGACCGGGACCCTGTCTCTGGATGAGCTTCACGACTTTCGCGAGAAGTTTCCCGCCTGGCGAGATGCAGACCACTTCACCCTCTCCGACGGCGTGGGGTTCTGATGCGCCTGGACCGTTTCCTCTCCGAGACCACCGATCTGACCCGCAGCCTTGCCAAGAAGGCGATGCATCGCGGCGAGGTCAGCGTCGACGGCGACATCATCAAGAATCCGGCCACCCAGGTAGACGAGACCAGTCGGGTGACCTGGAGCGGACAACCCCTCGCCTTGGTGGGTAACCGCTACGTGATGCTGCACAAGCCGGCGGGGGTAGAGTGCACGGCTCGACGCACCCTCTACCCGCGCGCCATCGACCTGATCGAACTGCCCAAGGTAGAGCGTCTGCAGCCGGTGGGGCGGCTCGATGTGGACACCACCGGTTTGGTGCTGCTCACCGACGATGGCCAGTGGTCTCATCGGGTGACTTCCCCGAAGCGTCGCTGCGGCAAGGTCTATCGGGTGACATTAGCGGAGCCGCTGGAAGGTGAGGCTCTGGAGCGGGCCAGCGCGGCCTTTGCCGAGGGCGTTCAGCTCGACGGCGAGGAGAAGGTTACGCGCCCGGCGGAGCTTGCCATGCGCGAGCCGACGGTAGCCGAGCTGACACTTTTCGAAGGGAAGTACCATCAGGTAAAACGCATGTTCGCCGCTATCGGCCACCACGTGGTCGCCCTGCACCGTGAGTCGATCGGTCCCCTTTCACTCGGCGACCTGCCCGAAGGTGAATGGCGCGAGTTGACCGAAAGCGAGATCGCTTCCTTCTAGTTTATACCGTTACCTTCCTATTCTCTGTATAATGGAACCGACTGAGCCGATGGTGGAAAAGGAAGGGGAAGTTAGCTCAGCCCCGCAGACTGCACTAGGGCGCGAGTATAGTCGCTACGGGGGTTCTCCAACACATCCAGGCAGTCACCCTGTTCGACTACCTCGCCCTCACGCAACACCATGACGCGGTGAGCCATGGCCCGCACTACCGCCAGATCGTGGCTGATGAACAGGTAGCTGAGTCCGCGTCGAGCCTGAAGATCGCGCAGCAGTTCCACTAGCTGTTTCTGCACGGTGCGGTCCAACGCCGAGGTTGGCTCGTCCAGCACCAGCAATTCTGGCTCCAAGATGATGGCCCGGGCCACGGCGATACGCTGGCGCTGGCCGCCGGAGAATTCGTGAGGATAGCGTGAGGCGCAGTCCTCGGGCAGGCCGACCTCTTTCAGCGTGGCCTGGACACGGCGCACGACCTCCTCTTCGGTAAGCTCGGGATAGTGGAAGCGCAGTCCCTCGCTTATCACCTCCGACACAGGCAAGCGCGGTGAGAGAGAGCCGTAGGGGTCCTGGAAGACCACCTGGATACGCCGACGGTGGCGGCGCAGGGACTTGCCGGTAAGGCGGTCGAGACGCGCCTCGCCAAAGGTGATCTCGCCATGGCTCTCGGTGAGGCGTAATAACGCCAGGGCCAGGGTGGTCTTGCCGGAGCCGGATTCCCCGACGATGCCCAGGGTCTCGCCCGGCGCGAGGTGCAGATCCAGAGGCTTCACTGCCTCGAAGGCAGGCGGACGCCGCGCGAACAGCCGCTTGGGTCGCGGGAAGCGCACGCCGAGCTGGCGGGCCTGCATCAGCGCGGATCCACGCCCGGCCGGTGCCGGGCGCCCCTCGGGCTCGGCGTCGATCAGCAGGCGGGTATAGGGGCTGCGCGGGGAGGCGAAGACCTGGTCGACTGGCCCGGTCTCCTGCTCGCGGCCCTGGAAGAGCACGCAGACCCTATCGGCATGGCGACGGACGAGGTTGAGGTCGTGGGTGATAAACAGCATGCCCATGCCGTGACGATCACGCAGCTCGGCCAGCAGCGCCAGGATCTCCTGCTGGACGGTGACGTCCAGCGCCGTGGTGGGCTCGTCGGCGATCAGCAGGTGTGGATCATTGGCGATGGCCATGGCGATCATCACCCGCTGTCGTTGGCCACCGGAGAGCTGGTGGGGCCAGGCGTCCAACAGTTCCTCGGGTCGCGGCAGCTTGACCTGAATAAGCAGCTCCCGAGCGCGTTCCCGCGCAGCCCGGCCGGAAAGCCCCTGGTGCAGGCGCAGGGTCTCGCCGACCTGGCGGGCCACGGTATGCAGTGGATTCAGCGAGGTCATCGGCTCCTGAAAGACAAATCCCACCCGACCGCCACGCAGACCCTGCCAGTCACGCTTGCGTAGACGGGTCAGATCGGTGTCGCCGAGCCAGCGTCCTCCCTCAATCCTGGCATTGTCGGGCAATAGGTTCATGGCACCCAGTGCAGAGACGGACTTTCCGGAGCCGGATTCGCCCACCAGGGCCAGGGTCTCGCCGCGGCATATCCGCAGCGAGAGCCGGTCGACGACCGTGACGCCGTCGAAGGCGATAGTCAGGTCATCGAGGCGCAACAGGTCGGCGCTGGTGTCAGGCATCACGCGGGTTCCTCGGCAGCGGTACAGGGGGGGCGGCATACTGGATATGGCGTGGGTCGAAGGCGTCGCGCAGCCCCTCGCCGATGAACACCAGCAGCGAGAGCATCAGCGACAGGCTGACGAAGGCGGTGATGCCGAGCCAGGGGGCATGCAGGTTGTTCTTGCCCTGAGCCACCAGTTCTCCCAGCGACGGCGAGCCCGGAGGCAGGCCGAAGCCCAGGAAGTCCAAAGCGGTGAGGGTGGTGATCGCCCCGGTAAACAGGAAGGGGATGAAGGTTAGGGTCGCCACCATGGCGTTGGGCAGCACATGGCGCCACATGATCAGCGGCGGTGTGAGCCCCATGGCCTTGGCGGCGCGCACGTACTCCAGGTTGCGGGCGCGCAGGAACTCGGCGCGGACCACGTCGACCAGTCCCAGCCAGGAGAACAGCAGCATGATACCCAGCAGCCACCAGAAGCCGGGCTGCACGAAGCTTGCCAGGATGATCAGCAGGAAGAGCACCGGTAGCCCCGACCAGATCTCGGTGAGACGTTGGCCGATCAGGTCGGTCTTGCCGCCGAAGTAGCCCTGGATGCCGCCGATGACCACCCCCATCACCAGGGAGCCGGCGGTAAGCACCAGGGCGAAGAAGACCGACAGCCGGAAGCCGTAGATCACTCTCGCCAGCACATCACGTCCCTGGTCGTCGGTACCAAGCCAGTGACGCGCGTCGGGGGGTGCCGGGGAGGGGCGCATCATCTGCATGTCCAAGGTCTGGTAAGAGAACGGGATCGGCGGCCAGAGCGCCCAGCCGTGATCATCGATCTGCGCCTGAACGAAGGGGTCATGGTAGTCCGTCCGCGTCGGCAGGAAGCCGCCGAACTCGGTTTCCGGGTAGTCCACCAGCAGGGGAACATACCACTGGCCGTCGTATTTCATCACCAGCGGCTTGTCGTTGGCGATCAGCTCGGCAACCAGGCTGATAGCGAACAGCGCCGCGAATAGCCACAGCGAGACCCAGGCGCGACGGTTGGCACGGAAGACGCCGAAGCGCCGGCGGGTAATGGGCGAGAAGCGTTCGGCCATTGTCGTGAATAGCGGAGAGGCCATCGGCTCAGGACTCCCGTGTCTCGAAGTCGATGCGCGGGTCGACCCACACATAGGTAAGGTCGGAGATCAGCTTGAGGATCAGGCCAATCAGCGTATAGAGATAGAGGGTGCCGAAGATCACCGGGTAGTCGCGCTGCATGACCGCTTCGAAGCCGAGCAGGCCGAGCCCCTCGAGCGAGAAGATCACCTCGATCAGCAGCGAGCCGGTGAAGAAGATGGTGACCAGCGCTCCGGGCAGGCCGGCGATGATGATCAGCATGGCGTTGCGGAACACATGGCCGTAGAGCGTCTGACCATCGCTGGCTCCCTTGGCCCGGGCGGTGAGCACGTACTGCTTGTGGATCTCGTCGAGGAAGCTGTTCTTGGTCAGCATGGTCAGGGTAGCGAAGCTGCCGATGGTCATGGCCACCACCGGCAGGGTGATGTGCCAGAAGTAGTCCTTGACCTTGCCCCAGGCCGAAAGCTCGTCGAAGTCTGGGGAGGTGAGACCACGCAGCGGGAAGAGGTCCCAGTAGCTGCCGCCGGCGAACAGGACGATCAGCAGGATGGCAAACAGGAAACCGGGGATGGCATAGCCGACGATGACCAGCCCTGAGGTCCAGACGTCGAAGCGGGAGCCGTGTCGCAGGGCCTTACGGATCCCAAGGGGAATGGAGATCAGGTAGACCAGCAGCGTGGTCCACAGCCCCAGTGACACCGAGACGGGCAGCCGCTCGATCATCAATTCCACGACCGGTCGGTCGCGGAAGAAGCTGTTGCCGAAATCGAAGGTGGCGTAGTCGCCGATCATGCCCAGGAAGCGCAGGTGGGCGGGTTGGTCGAAGCCGAACTGGGCTTCGAGCTGCTCGATGAACTGCGGGTCCACTCCCCGAGAGCCCCGCGACTCGTCGCGCACCACCACATCGCCGCCGCCCGCATCCAGGCGTGTGCTGGCCATACTGTCGATGCCCTCGAAGCGTGCCAGCATCTGGTCGATGGGCCCGCCCGGGGCGGCCTGCACGATGACGAAGTTGAGCAGCATGATCCCCAGCAGGGTGGGGATCATCAGCAACAGCCGGCGCAGTATGTAGCGGCTCACGTGGCGTCGTCCTTGTCTCGGCGTCGTTAGGGGGCGTCAGCGGCGTCGCAGGCGCTGGTTGATCTCGGCTTCGCGCTCGGCGTCGACCCACCAGGCGTCCAGATCCATGCCGTATTCCGGAAAGGGCTCGGGCCAGGCGAACTTGTCCCAGACCGCGATGCGAGTCTCGCCGGAGTGGTAGTGGGGAATCACGATGTGCTCATGCAGCAGCACTCGGTCCAGGGCGCGGGTGATGGTATTGAGCTCCTCGCGACTCTCGGCGCGGATCAGGCGCTCCACCAGGTCATCCACCACCGGGTTGGCCAGCCCCATCAGGTTACGACTCTGGGGGCTCTCGGCAAAGTCACTGGTCCAGAACTCGCGCTGCTCGTTGCCAGGGTTGTTGGATTGGGGGAACTGGCCGACCGTCATGTCGAAATCGAAGCGGCGCAGCCGGTTGAGGAACTGGTTGATGTCGACGATGCGGATGCTGCCCTCGATCCCGAGCCGCGACATGTTGCGCAGCATCGGCTGGGTCACGCGCTCCATGCCGGTATCGAAAAGTAGCACCTCAACGCTCAGAGTCTCACCTGTGTCGCCGTGGGCGAGGCGGCCGTTCTCCACCTCGTAACCCGCGTCACGCAGTAGTTCTAGGGCGAGTCGCAGCCGCTCGCGGAGGGCATCGGGGTGGTCGATGGGGACCGGCTCCTCGAACACCCGCTCGGGCAGAGCCTCGCGATGGGGCTCGAGCAGTGCCAGCTCGGCCCCTTCGGGGAGGCCCTCGGCGGCCATTTCGGAATTCTGGAAGAAGCTCTCGGTGCGCTGATAGGCGTCGTAGAAGATATTGGCATTGAGCCAGGGGAAATCGAAAGTGAGCGCCAGGGCCTCGCGCACCCTGGGGTCGGTGAACTTGTCGCGCCGTAGGTTGAAGACGAAGGCCTGCATGCGGGCCGGTTGGCCATCGGGCACGCTGAGGCGGCGCACCAGCCCATCGCGGTAGGCGGGAAAGTCGTAGCCTATGGCCCAGGTGGCGGCGCGAGCGTCGACCCGATAGTCCATGACGCCGGCCTTGAAGGCTTCCCAGGCGATGTCCCGGTCGCGGTAGTAGTCGTGGACCAGACGGTCGATATTGTGGCGACCACGCTTCACCGGCAGGTCTCGCCCCCAATAGTCGGGATCGCGGGCGTAGACGATGCGCCGTCCTGGATCGACCTCGGCGATGCGGTAGGGGCCCGAGCCGGGATGACGTGCCAGGGTAGGCGAGGTGAAGTCACGCTCCGCCCAGTAGTGCTCGGGCAGCACCGGCAGCTGGCCGACGATCAAGGGCAGTTCCCGGGAGTGATTGGCACTGAACGCGAAGCGTACAGTGTGATCATCAAGCGCCGTGACGGCTGCCACGTCGGCATAGTAGGCCCCGTAGAAGGGATTACCCTGCTCGGTCAGCAGTTCGAAACTGAACACCACGTCCCGGGCGGTGACTGGCTCGCCATCGTGGAAGCGTGCCTCGGGGCGCAGGTCGAATTCGATCCAGTGGCGATCGGGATCTAGGCGGATGCCTTCGGCCAGCAGTCCATAGAGTGAGAAGGGCTCCCCGGGATTGGATTCTAGCAGGGTGTCGTAGATCTGTGAGACACCGGCCGCCGGGGTGCCGCGGATGATAAAGGGATTCGTGGAGTCGAAGCTCCCCCCCACCGCCGCCTGGGTCAGGCTTCCCCCCCTGGGTGCCTGCGGGTTGACGTGTGGGAAGTGGGCAAACCCCTCCGGCAAGTCGGGCGCATCGTAGAGGGAAAGCCCGTGCACGGTCGATACCGCCTCGGCGGGAACCATGTCGTCATCTGCCAGGACGCTAGCGGCGAGAAAGGTGCCACTCAGGGTGAGTAGCGTACTGAGCAGCAGGCGGCGCAGGGTATGGGACATCGAGGGTATCCTGATTTGGCTCCGTTCCCGGCAGGGAAATACGAAAAGTGAGGTGTCAGGACACCGCTCCCCTGTAAACCTCTGCCGGGAGGAGAGATTCCTCCCGGCTGAGATCAGCGGGAAGCCAGGCTGCGCTGTGGAAGTTCCAACACCTGGCCGGCGTGAATCGTGTCGCCGTTCAAGTCATTGTGCTGGCGAATGTCTGCCACGCTGATCCCCTGACGCGAGGCGATGGCCGAGAGACTGTCACCGCTGCGCACCACATAGCCTTCATCTGCGCTGGTGCCGGGATCCGCTGCCGTACCCTCCAGGCTGGCCATTAGGGTGTCGGCTCGTTCGAGGGGGACCAGCAGTACTCGCGACTGGTGGGGGTGTGCTGTGCCACCGATCAGGCCGGGGTTGAGTTCGGCCAGCTCGCTGCGTGACGCCCCGGCCATGCGCGCCGCTTCGCCAAGTTCCATCGAGCGCTCCAGCGGGATCTTGGCAAAGGCCTGAGCATCCTCGATCTCGGGTAGGGCGACCTGGTACTCGTCAGGCTCATCGATGATGGCCGCGATGGCCTTGAGCTTGGGGACATAGTTCATGGTCTCGTTGGGCAGCCGCAAACTCCAGTAGTCGCCGCTATCACCTCGGGACTGTGCCCCACGACGAGCCCGGTTGACGGTGCCGGCGCCAGCATTATAGGCCGCCAGGGAGAGCTCCAGATCGCCCTCATACCACTGGTCGGCCTGCATCTCGATGTAATCCAGGGCAGCCCGGGTAGAGGCGACGACGTCGAGTCGGCCGTCGTAGGCGCCGTTGCGGCGCAGGCCCAGGGCATCACCGGTACCCGGCATGAACTGCCACAGACCGGCGGCGCCGCGGTGGCTGCGCGCCATGGGGTCGAAGGAGCTCTCGACGAAGGGAACCAGGGCGATCTCGCCGGGCAGCCCGCGTTCTTCGACCTGTTCGATGATCCAGGCCAGCCAGGGTCGGGCACGTTCGGTGATTTCGACAATGTTCTCGGGGCTGGAACGGTAGTGGTCGATCCAGTGCGCTACCCGTTCATTGTTGGGTTCGTCCTGCCACTGGAAGCTGTCGCGGAGTCGGCTCCAGGCATCTCGAGGCTCCAGCGCCAGGGCATCCCAGAAGTGCTGGTTGAACGAGAGCCGCGAGCTCGCATGCTCGGCTGCGCCTCCACCCGTCTTGGCGCTTCCGGACGGCAGGGTGGCCGCCTGGCTGTAGGTGCCGGCAGCCATCAGAGAGCCCAGAAGGGCGGCCGCGCTGGCCAGTCCCATGAGACTGCGACGGGTCGTGTGGTAGGTCATCCGGTCGATATCCTCCTATGGCCGCGGTTGAACCCGGTAAGTGTGTGGCCGGGCTGCGTTGGCGTCCATTGGGTGTGGTTCAGAAGTTGTCTTTCCAGGCGCGCAGCGTGGCGAAGGTCGCCAGGTCGCTGTCGGTATCGCCATGTGCAGACGCCGCCTGTCGAACGCCTGCCGTGGCATGGCGAAGAAAGGGATTGATGCGTTTTTCCCGGCCCAGGGTGCTCGGCAACGTGGGACGATCGAGCTCCCGCGCGCGCTGGCACTCCTCCATGGCCTGAACCACATCCGGATTGTGGGGGTCCGCGGCCAACGCGAAACGAAGGTTGGCCAGGGTATACTCGTGGGCGGCGAACACCAAGGTGTCATCGGGCAGAGCCGTCAGCCGCTCCAGGGAGGCGTGCATCTGTTCGGGCGAGCCCTCGAAGAGTCGGCCGCAGCCGGCACTGAAAAGGGTATCGCCGCAGAACAGAAGCGGCGGAATGCCGGCGGTGAAGAAGGCGATGTGGTCCAGGGTATGCCCCGGCACCTCATGTACCTCGAATAGCCTCCCCATGACGCGAAATTCATCGCCGTCACCCACGGCCTCGTCGATACCGTCGATCTTGGGGTTGGCGGGACCGATGACTCGCGGTGTGTAGCGCTGAATCAGCGATGCCAGACCACCGGTATGGTCTTGATGGTGGTGGGTGATCAGCACCGTGGACAGCGTTAGCCCTTCGCGCTCGAGGAACTCAATGACCGGCGCGGC
This sequence comes from uncultured Halomonas sp., assembly GCA_964456005.1. GTDB lineage: Bacteria > Pseudomonadota > Gammaproteobacteria > Pseudomonadales > Halomonadaceae > Halomonas. The sequence goes on along the minus strand of CAYWBG010000001.1, from coordinate 22,295 downwards.
ATCCCCCGGGTCCACGACACACACGTCGGTGCTCGTATCCTGGCGCAGCAGCCAGATATAGTTATCGCCAAATGCGGGAATCGGTGTCACGCTCAGCATGGGCATGGCGTCCTGAATGGGCATGAACAGTTCACAAAATCCGCCCACCATGGAGGTATGAACGCAGCATGTCAACTTCGCCAAGCGCGAACTCTCTTGCCAGCCTGGTACGCGATGGCCGCCGTTTCTGGGCCAGTTCCTCTGGCCGCACCCTGCACCAGGCCGAGCGGGCCTGCCTGGGGCCGGTATGCGAGAGGGTCTTCGGTGCCCACAGTCTGGAGCTGGGCATGGCCGGCACGCTCGCCGACATGTGCCCGGTGCGCCACGCCATGCGCTGGACCCCTACACGGGAGCTTGCAGAACAACCCGCGACCCTGGTGTGTCCGCCGGATGCACTGCCGCTGCCCGATGACTGCCTGAGCCTAGTGATCATCCATCACCTGCTCGAGGTGGTGCCCGACCCCCACCGTACCCTTCAGGAGGCGGCTCGGGTCACTGCCGACGAGGGGTATTTGATCATCTTCGGCTGGATGCCGCTGTCACCGGCGGCGCTATCCCGTGCCTTGCCGGGGCGCCGCAATCGCCTGCCCTGGTGCGGACACTGGCGCACGCCGGCTCGGTTGCGGGACTGGCTAGCGTTTGTCGACTTCGAGATCGAGCGGGTAGACTATTGCGGCTTTCATCTGCCCGGCAGCCAGCCGTGCAATGCCAGGCTCGAGACCCTGGGGCGGCGTCACAACTTGCCGCTAGGGGACAGTTACATGATCCGGGCTCGACGCCGCTCACAGCTGGTGCAGCCCCAGGGGCCGCGTCTCAGATTCACCAGGCCCCTCGGCGGCTCCGCCCTGGGCGCTACGCGCCAGGCGCAACGCTTCGAGTCGGATCAGGAAAGGGTGACCGAGGGTGACTGATTCCCAAGACCCCACCTCGCTTTCCGAGGTGATCATCTATACCGACGGCGCCTGCCGCGGGAACCCGGGCCCAGGGGGATGGGGGGCTCTACTGTCGAGCGGGAGCCATGAGAAGGCACTGAGCGGCTTCGAGGCGAGGACTACCAATAACCGCATGGAGTTGATGGCGGCGATCATGGCCCTGCGCGAGCTCAAACGACCCTGCCGCGTTCAGCTGTGGACCGACTCCGAGTACCTCCGTCGCGGCATTACAGAGTGGATCCACAACTGGATCAAGCGCGGCTGGAAGACGGCAGGCAAGCAGCCCGTGAAGAACGCAGAGTTGTGGCGCGAGCTCCACGAGGAGACCCACCGCCATCGCATCGAATGGCACTGGGTGAAGGGGCACAGCGGTCACCCGGGCAATGAGCGGGCCGACCAGCTGGCCAACCAGGCCATCGATGAGCACACCGTCCGCGCCTGACCCTGATTCGCCACCCCGCCTTCCACGCCCGAGACGAGAGATCCGAGCATGCGTCAGATCATTCTGGATACCGAGACTACCGGCATCGATCCCCGTGAGGGCCATCGCCTGATAGAGATCGGCGCGGTGGAGATGATCAACCGCCGACTCACCGGTAATACCTACCATCAGTACATCAATCCCGAGCGCGAGATCGAGGCCGAGGCGGTGTCAGTGCACGGTATCACCAACGAACGTGTCGCCGACGAGCCGGTCTTTGCCGAGATCGCCGATGCGTTCTGGGCCTTCATCGAAGGTGCCGAACTGGTGATCCACAATGCGCCCTTCGACGTGGGGTTCATCGATCACGAGTTCGACCATCTCAATCGTACGCGTGGCGAGCCGCGGCTGGGGCCGGTGGCCGAGCACTGTCGTATCCTCGACACCCTGCAACTGGCTCGCGACAAGCACCCCGGCCAACGCAACAACCTTGACGCCCTTTGCAAGCGCTACGACATCGACAACGGCCGCCGCGTGCTGCACGGCGCCCTGCTGGACGCCGAGATCCTCGCCGATGTTTACCTGACGATGACCGGTGGCCAAACCGCGCTATCGCTGGATGCTTCGGCCGGCGGTGATGGCGAGAGCGGATCGCGGGGCGGGTTGTCGATTCGTCGTCTCTCGCTCTCCCCGGGCCAGCTGCGCGTGAGGCGTCCCGACGAAGCCGAACTGGCCGCTCACCGGAACAAGCTTGCCAGCATCCGTGAAGTGGCCGGGGAGTGCCACTGGGATCGTTTCGATGGGGAGACGCCGCACTGATGCTGCGACGTGACCTCCCCCTGGCGGCCACCTCCGGCCATGTGATTCGCCTGGCCCGGGGGCGCATTGCCCCGGCGCCGGATGGTGGTCTGCTGCAGCCGATACAGCCCTGGGAGCCGGCCTTTCAGCCGCTCTGCTACTGGCACGACATGCCGGTGGCGCTATCCCTGGAGGAGTCGTCGGATCCAACCTGGCTAGATGGCCGCGACTGGCTGGCCCGGCTGCCTGAATCGCTTTTTCCGCTGATCTCCACCGCACTGCAAGTGGGGGCCTGGCTGCGCGACCACCGCTTCTGCGGGCGCTGCGGTGCGCCGGCCCAACGACTAGACCCCGAATTTGCCATGCACTGCCGGGGCTGCGGGCACCGCAACTATCCGCGCATCTCCCCCTGCATCATCACTCTGGTGACTCACGGTGATGCCTTGCTGCTGGCACGCAGTCCGCGCTTTCCGCCCAGCCGCTACTCGACCCTGGCCGGCTTCATAGAGCCAGGGGAGTCCGCCGAGGAAGCGGTGCGTCGGGAAATCTTCGAGGAGGTAGGCCTGACGGTGGGGCGGCTACGCTATTTCCGCAGCCAGGCCTGGCCCTTTCCCCACTCGCTGATGCTGGGCTACTTCGCCGAGGCCGCCACTCGGCGGATCCGCATCGACGGCGTGGAGATCGCCGACGCCGCCTGGTTCTCGCCCCGCCGTTTGCCACAGCTGCCGCCGCTCTACTCGATTTCGCGGGCCCTGATCGAGACCCACCTGGCCGATGTGGCGGCGCGTTGAACGTGCCCGGTATCAGCCGCTGGGAAACAGGCGGGTCAGCTGGGTGGCCAGCATCACGTTGCCGGTGGCCTTGAGCTTGCCGGTCATGAAGGCGGTCATGCCGTTGACCTCGCCGCTCATGATGCCCTTGAGGGTCTCGGTGCTCAGGTTCAGGCTGACGGAGGGATCGTCGTGTTCACCCTCCCGGATGTCCAGGGTGCCATCATTGACCACCAGGTGGTGGCTGCCGGCATCGCTGAAGTGGAACTGGAAGACCTCGTCCATGCCGCTGGCGGCCTGGGCGTCGAAGCGGGACTGCAGCTTGTCAAAAGTCGAAAGGCTCACGGGAATCTCCTGATGGGCGTTTAGTGGCACTGTGAGTGAGGGGGTGGGTAAGCCACCCGGGCAAGCTCGAGAATATTTCAAACGTTCGTTTCATTCAAGTGCGGACCCGAATAAGGAGCAAGGCATGAGCGAGTGGCTGTCGGACTTTGGCATGTTCCTGGCCCAACTGGCGAGCCTGGTGGTCATCGTCGGACTGGCGGTGGCCGTGGCGGTACGCCTGCGCGGTGAGGTGGGCGAGAAGAGCCGGCTGCGTCTGGAGACGCTCAACGACTCCCGGGACTACCGCCGCCGGCGTCTGACCCTGGCCGCCAGCGAGCCAGGGGAGCGCAAGGGCCTTCTCAAGGCCTTTCGGCGTGAGGACAAGTCTCGTGACAAGGCCAAGGGCAAAGCCACGCGCCCCACGGTCTGGGTCCTGGAGTTCCATGGTGATATCCGAGCCAGCGGTACCGAGCGCCTGGCCGAGGAGGTTTCGGCTCTGATCGATGCTGCCCGGGAGGGGGATGAGGCCGTGGTTCGCCTGGAATCGGCGGGTGGGCTGGTTCACTCCTATGGACTCGCCGCCGCCGAATTGGATCGCCTGCGAGAGGCGGGGCTTACGACCACGGTCTGCATCGACAAGGTAGCGGCCAGCGGGGGTTACCTGATGGCCTGTGGGGCCGATCGGCTGCGCGCCGCCCCCCTGGCAGTGCTGGGCTCCATCGGCGTGGTTGCTCAGCTGCCCAACTTCCACCGGCTGCTGAAGCGGCACGACATCGATGTGGAACTGCTCACCGCCGGCCGCTACAAGCGAACCCTGACCGTGTTTGGCGAAAACACCGATGAGGGCCGCGAGAAGTTTCTGGATGACCTAGAGGGCATCCACGAACTCTTCAAACGGCATGTGGCAGAGCGCCGCCCGGGACTGGATATCGAAGCGGTGGCCACCGGAGAGACTTGGTACGGCCGCGAGGCCCTGGAGAAGGGGCTGGTGGATGAGCTCGGTACCGGCGAGGCCTACCTGATGGAGCGCATGAAGGAAGCCCGCGTGATCCGGGTCAGGCTCGAGCCCAAGCGTCGCCTGGGCGACCGTCTGGGGTTGGCGGTTTCTCGCGGGGCGGAGCGGGCCATCGAACGCGGACTGGAGGTGCTGGACAATAGCCGCTGGCAGCGACGCTGAGGTCGCAAGCTCTCCCCCTGTGTCTAGTCGGCCAGTCCCAGTTCGCCCAGGGCCTCGATGATGGTCCTGGCGCTTTCACCCTGTAGAGAGTAGTAGATGGTCTGGGAAGCCCGCCGGGTACTCACCAGATGCTCTCGACGCAGGATCGCCAGGTGCTGAGAGAGAGCTGACTGGCTTAGGGCCAATTGCTGATTGAGCTCGGTCACCGACAGCTCGCCGCCGTCGAGCAGGCAGAGGATTCTCAAACGGTTGTCATTGGCCATGGCCTTGAGCAGCGCCGTTGCCCTGTCGATGACCGGATCCCCGCCGCCAAGTAGTCGCGGTGCAACACTGTTGGAACTGCTCATGTCGATCCCCTGCGCTGGCCAGTAATGCCGACCCCCCTCCCTGCGGCTGGCAGGTCGACCCCTCCGGAACCACTGCCAATGGTGTTTCCTATTTTAACTATCGCTCAAGCATAGACCACTGGCGAGCTTGTCTGCGAGATTAACGTTGAGCCAGGGTGAGTGGCCCGTCGGCGAAATGACCGGATTGGTGTCGTTGTCGACAATAACTCTGGCCAACGTCTCCATCTTTTGTCGAAAGTTAGCCGATGGTCGGAGGGCATCCGCACAGTTCTGCATTACAGTGTCAACAATCAACGACGCCTTCGTATCGCAGACAGGATAAATATGAGCACCTACGCTAACGAATTCCGCCGCTCTATCGACCAGCCCGAGGCCTTCTGGGCCGAGCAGGCCCGCCGCATTCCCTGGTTTACCCCCCCCTCTACCATCCTCGAATACGACGAGGCCAACCACGCCCGCTGGTTCGTCGATGGCGAAATGAACATCAGCTATGCGGCGCTGGATCACCACGTGGAGCAAGGCCGCGGTGACCAGCCGGCGATCCTCTGGGACTCTCCGGTGACCAACAGCAAACGCACTCTCACCTATCGCGAGATGCGTGACCAGGTGGCCAGTTTCGCCGGCGCCCTCAAGGCGTTGGGGGTTGAGAAGGGAGACCGTGTCATCATCTACATGCCCATGGTGCCAGAAGCCCTCGTGGCCATGTATGCCTGCGCGCGCTTGGGCGCCGTCCACTCGGTGGTGTTTGGCGGTTTCGCTCCCCATGAGCTGGCGGTGCGTATCGACGATGCCGCGCCCAAGGTCGTGGTGGCTGCCTCCTGTGGCGTAGAGGGCGACAAGGTCTTGCCCTACAAGCCCATCATCGATTCGGCCATCGAGCAGAGTCCCCACAAGCCCCACGCCTGCGTGGTCTTCCAGCGCGAACAGCATATCGCCGAACTGGGCCCCCGCGATCATGACTGGGCGTCACTGATGGAGACCGCGACACCAGCGGAGTGCGTGCCGGTCAAGGGCAGCGATCCGCTCTATGTGCTTTATACCTCCGGCACCACCGGCAAGCCCAAGGGCGTGGTGCGTGATACCGGCGGCTACGCCGTGGCGCTGGCCTATTCCATGGACGCTATCTATGACGTAGATCCCGGTGAGGTGTTCTTCTCTGCCTCTGATGTGGGGTGGGTAGTGGGCCACTCCTACATCGTCTATGCGCCCCTGCTGCGCGGGGCCACCAGCGTGGTCTACGAGGGCAAACCGGTTAAGACCCCGGATGCCGGGGCCTTTTGGCGCCTGATCAGCGAGTACCAGGTGAAGAGCTTCTTCACCGCACCGACGGCGTTTCGCGCCATCAAGAAGGAAGACCCGGATGGCAAGCTGCTGGAGGAGTACGACATCTCCTGCCTCAAGGCGTTGTTCCTGGCCGGCGAGCGCCTCGACCCCCCGACCTTCCATTGGCTGGACGATCTGCTCGAGGTACCGGTGATCGATCACTGGTGGCAGACCGAAACCGGCTGGCCCATCGCTGCCAACATGCACGGCCTGGAGCCGATGCCCACCAAGGCGGGCAGTGCCACCGTGCCAGTACCGGGCTTCGACGTGCAGATCCTCGATCGCGAGGGAGAGCAGGCAGGCCCCATGCAACAAGGCAGCGTGGTGATCAAGCAGCCCATGCCCCCGGGATGCCTGGTGGGCGTGTGGGGCGACCCGAAGCGCTTCCACTCGGCCTACATGGCGGCCTTCCCCGGCTACTACTTGACCGGCGACGGCGGCTACTTCGACGAGGACGGCTACCTGTTCATCATGGGGCGCACCGATGATGTCATCAACGTCGCCGGCCACCGCCTCTCCACCGGCGAGATGGAGGAGGTCGTAGGGGCCCATCCGGCGGTGGCCGAGTGCGCCGTGATCGGTATCCACGATGCCCTGAAAGGCCAGCTGCCGGTGGGCCTGGTGATTCCCAAGGATGGTTTTGAAGGTCGTGAAGCCGAACTCGAACAGGAACTGATCACGCTGGTGCGCGACAAGATCGGCCCCGTTGCCTGCTTCAAGCAGGTGCTGGTGGTGGATCGCCTGCCCAAGACCCGGTCGGGTAAGATCCTGCGCAAACTGCTGCGCAACATCGCCGACGGCAAGGAGTACGGCGTGCCGTCCACCATCGACGACCCGGCCAGCCTGCAGGACGTCCACGACGCCATGAAGGCTCGTGACGTGGGGGCTTCTCAGGACTCACGCCAGGTCTGATCACCGCCGGCCACCCGGCATGACGTCGCCGCCCCCTCCGGGGCGGCGTTTGTCTGTGGGTAGACTTGCGGCCATTGGCGAGAGGCACGAGTGCCCGTACAATGCGCGGCTTGACCCTGCCCCGGCAGCCCGTTTCACGAGGGTTCCCTTACCCCTCCACCAAAAAGGACACCCGCATGTTCGTGCTTTCCGAGTCCCAGCAGCGCCGCCTACTGGCTCTGGTGATCAGCTTCCATATCCTGGTGATCGCCGCCAGCAACTATCTTGTGCAACTGCCGTTCACCCTGTTCGGCTTCCACACCACCTGGGGGGCCTTCAGCTTTCCGTTCATCTTTTTGGCCACCGACCTGACCGTAAGGTTGTTCGGCAAGGAGCCAGCGCGTGCCATCGTCATGCGTGTCATGCTGCCGGCACTGGTTATCTCCTACGTGGTGTCGGTGGTGTTCCCGCGGGGCAGCTACGCGGGCCTCGAGGCGCTGGGTGAGTGGAACCTCTTCGTGGCGCGCATTGCCGTGGCTAGCTTCATGGCCTATCTGTTGGGCCAGCTGCTCGACGTGCACGTATTCGATCGGCTGCGTAGTCTCAAGGCCTGGTGGGTGGCGCCGGCGATCTCGACGGTACTGGGCAACCTGGCCGATACCTTCGCCTTCTTTTCGATCGCCTTTTACAACAGCCCCGACCCCTTCATGGCGGCCAACTGGCTGGAAATCGCCTGGGTCGACTATGTCATCAAACTGGCCATCAGCCTGCTGTTCTTCGTGCCGTTGTACGGCGTGCTGCTGGCGACGCTGAGCCGCCGACTACTGGCGGCCAGCGATGCCGAGACCTTGGCCGCTTCAACGGCCCGAACCCGTCCCTGACATTGGCCGTTGAGCGGCCAAGGAGAGAGTGTCATGCCCGTAGAGCTCAACATTCAGGATACCGGTGGCGAGGGCGTGCCGCTGGTGGTCATCCATGGCCTTTTCGGCAGCGCCGACAACTGGCGCTCTCACGTCAAGGCGTGGCAAGAGACGCGCCGAGTGATTGCCGTGGATTTGCGTAACCACGGTCGCTCCCCCCACGCCGAGGGCATGGGCTACGATGCCATGGCCGAGGACGTGATCCAGTTGCTGGATCGCTTGGAAATACCGCGAGCCCATCTGCTCGGCCACTCCATGGGCGGCAAGGTGGTAATCTCACTGGCGCGACTGTCCCCCCAGCGGGTGGCCTCGCTGATCGTCGGCGACATCGCCCCCCTGGCCTATGGCCACGACCACGACACGGTATTTGCCGGACTGCGCCGCCTGGTAGAGGGCCGGCCGGCTAACCGCCGCGAGGCCGACGCCCTGCTGGGTGAACACGTCAAGGAGCGGGCGGTCAGGCTGTTTTTGGCCACCAACCTGGAACGTGCCGAGGAGGGCGGCCTGACACTGCGCCTGGGGCTCGACGAGATTCAGGACGACTACGAGACCATCATGGGGCCGCCGGCGGGCGAGGGCGCCTTTCCGGGGCCGACCCTGGTGCTGCGTGGCGCCAACTCGCCCTATGTGACCGACGAAATGCTTCCCGCCCTTAAGGAAGTGCTCCCCGAGGCCGAGGTCGTCACCCTGGACGCGGGCCACTGGCTGCATGCCGAACAGCCTGAGGCCTTTCGCGAGGCGGTGGATCGCTTCCTCTCCGAGCGCTGAGGTTTGGTCCGAAAAACTCGCGCTTTATGCTGATCGATTCGCCTGTCCCCCCGCTTTGGATGGCGATGCCGAGCATCCAGAGCGGTGACGGAACGCATAGCCCCTGAGGGTTGGCAATCGAGGGGTAGCGTTGGGTTTCAACCGAGTCTCAGGTCCCCAAGCATAGGTTCCAGGAAAAAACCAAAGAGAAAGGCCACGCCCGCGGCGGCCCCGCCCATGAGGAGGGTTTCAACGCCGGCGCGCAAGCGAGGAGTATCCAGGACTCGTCCTTTGACCCAACCAATCCCGAATAGCGCCATGGCGGTGATCGCGCCACTCGCAACGAAGTACTCTACACCGCTGAGAAAGGGAATCAGGAAGGGTAAAAGCGGCATCACGCCGACCACCAGAAACACAGCGAAGGTAGCGCAACCGGCCTTCCAGGCGGAGGGGCCGGTCAGAGCCAGGCCGTACTCTTCCTTGATCATGGTGTCCACCCACAGCTTTCGGTCGGCGCAAATGGTGTCAACGATTGTTTCGAGCGAATCGCTACCAAAGCCCTTGCCGCGGAAAATCTCGCGAATCTCCTCTCGCTCACCCTCGGGCGCTTTATCAACATGCTTCTCTTCCTGTCGACGAACCCGATTTCTGGCTTCTTCGTCGCTTTTGACGGCTTGGTAGTTGCTGACGCCCATGCTCAGCGCATCGGCTACCAGACTGGCGATACCGAGCACAAACGCAATCATGCCGGGAAGCCCTGCACCGGCCACACTGGCAACCACGGCGATGGTGGTCACGCAACCATCGATTCCGCCGAGAATGGAGTCCCTGAGATAGCTCGATCGATGCGTTTCGCTTAGCCGTTTGCGAATCGCTTCCTTGCCATGACTGTGTTCAAGAACGTCTTTCATGATACCCCTGTGTCGTCAGCATCGCGCTACGCGCCTCTCCTTCAGTAAAGACGAAGTGACCGGCAAGCGTTTCCCCCAGGCGGCCGATGGGTGAGTCGGTAGCTAATGCCGTTTGGGGAGTCGTACCGGATACCGATAAAACCGTACGGATGTTGCGCCTATTCCACAAATTCAGACTAGGCAGGCGCCTGGCGAGGCAAGGGCACTAGCGTTAGCCCCGCCTGCTCGGGGCTGTCCAGGAAGCGTTTGAGGATTCGATAGGTATCGACATCGAAGCTCCCTTCGCCCCGGGCAAGCGCTGCAACGCCCGAAAGGCGCTCGGCGCTGCCGAGGTGGCACCAGTGATCCACCAGGTGCCAAGCCTGCCTGCCGTCGTTTGCCTTCTCGCCGATCGCCAGGCGGCCTTCCCAGGGCCAGTGATGGATCTGCAGCCGCGCTAAGGCCTCGCGGGCTCGATCCGTATGGGCCTTGAGGGATTCATCGCCCCGGCAGGCACCGTGACAGCGCCCCAGCTGGCTGGCAAAGCAGGGCCCGCGTCCCTTTTCCAGCCCCAGCACTCGCAGGCAGAGCCCCTGGTCGGTGGCGATCTGCCGCAGTGCTTGGCGAGCGTCCCGGGAGCCGCGGAACAGGCCCATCAAGCCCTCGGCCTGCCGGCCGGTGAGGGTGTCGGCAGATACCAGCTCGGGGCGGGTCTCTCCGCTTGGCCACGACCACCCGGCAAGCCGACCGGCGCGCCGCAGCCGACGATTCATGATCGGTAGCTTTTCCTTGACCAGGCGGGCCTCCAGCAGCTGGGCGCCCAGGTCGCCTACCGTCTCGTGCCAGTCGAGATGACGAACCTGTTGGGCCAGACGCATCTCGCGATCCTGGCGGTGGTCCGCCTGGAAGTGGCTCATCACCCTTGACCTCAGGTTTACGCTCTTGCCGATGTAGAGGGGGAGGTCGTTTTCGCCATACAGCAGGTAGACGCCGGGGCGGGTCGGCAGGTCCTGGAGGCGACCCGGATCGAGTTGCGCCGGCAGACTAGGCTGTTGGCGCTGCCGACGCTGTTCCTCTTCCAGACGCGCCGCAGGATAGCGCCGTTGCCAGCATTGCCAGAGCGATAGCAAGGCCTCGGCATCCGCCATGGCTCGGTGCCGCCCGCTGGTCTCCAGTCCGTGGCGTTCGAGTAGGATGGCCAGATTATGGTGGCGATGCTCGGGTGCCAGTCGGCGAGACAGCCGCAGGGTGCAGATGACCTCGGCGCTGAATGACTTTCCGGCGCGCTTGAAGGCGTTGCGAAGAAAGCCGTAGTCGAAGCGGGCATTGTGCGCCACCAGGATGGTGCCCTCTAGCCAGGCCCGCAGCTCGGCGGCAATCTCGTCGAAGCGGGGGGCGTCGTCGACCATCTCTTGATGGATCCCGGTCAGTGATGTGATGTGGGCAGGGATGGCCACACCGGGATCGATCAGACGGTGCCAGCGGTCGGTGACGTCTCCCCGTTCGACACGCAGGGCGGCGATCTCGGTGATGCGATCGCGGGTCGTCCGGGTGCCGGTGGTCTCCAGATCGAGAAAGACCAGGACCTCGTGGCTCATGGCGCCCACGGGTCCACCGCCAGTCTGTAGACGGGAGTCTCTTCGCTCACCAGGCCACGGTCGTGGAGCAAGCGTTCGAAGCTGCCATAGCGCTGCTGGTCCATGGCGGCGGGGCGAGTAGTGAAGCGCCTCAGGATGTCGGGCCAGGCCTCGCGGTTGGCCGGCGTGTCGATTCCCGGCTCCGCCTCGACCAGCCGCTGCCAGGCCTCATCGGGGTACTCGATCATCCAGGCGGTCGTCTCCTCGAGGGCAGCGATGAGCTTTCGGATGCTGGGCTTCTGGCCGTTGAGTCGATCCCGATTGGCAACGAGAATGAGGCCGTCATGGAGGGGCACGCCGTGCTCTTCCACTCGTAGCATGCGGGTGCTCACACCCTCGTCGCCGAGCATGCGTGGCAGCTGCAGGCGCATGCTGCCAATCAGCCCGTCCAGCTGTCCCTCAATCATGGCCGTGGCCAGATCGAAGTTGGCATCCAGCAGGGTAAGCTCTTCAGACCTGATACCGTGGGGCTGGATCAACATGGGCAGCAGGATGTCACGGCCATCTTCATCCGAGTAGCCGATGCGCTGGCCGGCCAGCCGGGCGAGGGGGACGTCGTCCTGGTTTTCGCGGAGAATCAATGCCGCCAGGGGTACGCTGACCAGGGTGGCAACTCGGACTAGGGGCAGGCCACGATCCACCTGCAGGTGAAGCAGTGGCTGGCGAGTCACCGCCAGATCGATGCGTCCCGCGGCGAGCATCCGGGTGGGGACATTGGGGTCGGCCGGCGTGGATAGCACGACCTCCAGGCCGTTGCGAGTCAGCGCCCCGTTATCACCTGCCAGTATCAGAGCGGCGTGCCGTGGGCTCGGATACCAGTCGAGCATGATCTCCAATCGCGCGAGCGGTGGGGGTTCGAGGGGCTCAGGTGCCGTAACGGCCACTGTCGGCACCGGCTCGACGTCGACCACTTCAGCCTCAGGGTCATCGAGTTCGCTGTCGGTATCTTCTCCTGCATACACTCCATCCGCCTCATCCTGGGGTGGGCCTTCCGGCTCGCTGACCTCCAGACGAGGTACCATGACCTGAGTGTCGAGGGTCGGTTGGGTCGGTTGGGTCGGCGGCGGCGCCTCCAAGGCGTCGTTGGACCACGCGGGCTGGCCCAGCATCAGGGCAAGCAGCAGCAGGGACGTGGGATGCCATGACCGATCGGTCCGGCGGCAGCGGGCAATGGGCATGTGGGGGAGGGCTCCAGCGGCGGCAGCGGCAAGGGCGCCTGGTGCGGTGTCGAGTTTAGCCGCTGTGGCATTCGATTGACCAGCCTCCGCGGCGGCCGTCGCGATACACTGATCGCCATGCGATAATACGCCTTCGCGCCGCCGAGAGACTAGCATGGACACGATGCACACCCTCTTCCTGCTCACCGGTTTTCTGATTGCCCTGAGCGTGCTCGCCAGTCGTCTCTCGACGCTGGTGGGGGTGCCATTGCTGTTGATTTTCCTTGGCCTCGGCATGCTGGCGGGTGAAGAGGGCATCCTGGGGGTCGTGTTCGACGACTACACTCAGGCCTTCGTCATCGGCCACCTGGCCCTGGGCATGATACTGCTCGATGGCGGACTGCGCACTCGCCTCAAGACGTTCCGCGTCGGCTTTCGGCCGGCGCTCTCCCTGTCGACTCTCGGGGTGTTCATCACCAGCGGTCTGGTCGGTCTGTTGGCCATGTGGATCCTCGACCTGACCCTGATCCAGGGGCTGCTGGTGGGTGCCATCGTCGGCTCTACCGACGCCGCCGCGGTGTTCTCGATGCTTAGCGGTCGCGGCGTGAACCTCAACGAACGGGTCGGCGCGACCCTGGAGATAGAGTCGGGTACCAACGACCCCATGGCGATCTTCCTGACGCTGGTGCTGGTCGAGATGCTGGTGGGGGAGGTCGGTGGCGTGCTGGATACCGGTCTCTTTCTGGTCACCCAGTTCGGACTCGGCCTGGTGATCGGCGTGGGTGGGGGCTGGCTTAGCGCCCGTCTGCTGCGCTGGGTAGACCTGGCACCCGGGCTCTATTCACTGCTGGCCCTGGCGCTGGGGTTCTTCGTGTTCGGCCTCACTAACCTGCTGGGGGGCAGCGGCTTCCTGGCAATCTACCTAACCGGGTTGATGATCGGGAATCAGCCCGGACGTCACCTCAACTTCATACTGCCGGTCCACGATGGGCTGGCCTGGCTCAGCCAGATAGGCCTCTTCCTGGTGCTGGGCCTGCTTGTCACACCCAGCGAGTTGCTGGAGTATGCGCTGCCGGCCTCCCTGGTCGCCCTGGGCCTGATCTTTGTCGCTCGTCCGCTGGCAGTGCTTATCACGATCAAGCCCTTCTTCAAGTTTCGCTGGCGAGAAACCTGGTTCATTGCCTGGGTGGGTCTGCGCGGGGCGGTGCCGATCGTGCTGGCCATCTTCCCGGTGATCGGCGGCGTCGAGAACTCATCGCTCTATTTCAATGTCGCCTTTGCGGTGGTGCTGATGTCGCTGCTCATCCAGGGCGGCAGCCTCTCCTGGATGGCGCGCTGGATGAGAGTCGAGGTGCCCATCAGCGTGACTCCCAACCATCGCGGTCCCTTGGGGATCCTGCCCGAGAATGACTACGAGATGTTCGTCTACGAAGTGGAGAACGAAGACCTTGAAGACGTGCCGATCCGCCTGCTGCGCTTTCCCTCGGGTGCGCTTATCTCGGCGCTGTTCCGCGAACATGCCATGCTTCACCCCAAGGGCAGCACTCGTTTGCAGAAGGGGGACGTGATCTGCGTGATCGGGCGGACCGACGACCTGCCGGCCCTCAACCGCCTGTTCAACGGCGATGCCACGCTCAAGCGGGAACGCGCGTTCTTCGGCACTTTCACCTTCGACGGCGAAGCGCGCATGCAGGATGTCGCCGACGCCTATGGTCTGACGCTGAGTCCGGGTGAGAAGGACATGAGCCTGGCCGATTTCGTTTCGCTGCGGGTCGGGGGGCATCCGGTGGTGGGTGACGATGTGGACTGGCACGGTATCCACTGGGTGGTCAACGAGATGGAAGGCAATACCGTTACTAAGGTAGGCCTGCGGCTCTACTGACGGACCGTAAGCTCGACCTCCACTGACTGCTCGGGACTGGCCAGCCAGACCATTCCGTCCTGAAGGGTGGCGTTCAGGCTCATGGCCTTTGCCGACAAGCCGGCCAGGGCCCGAACCGAGTCAGAGGAGACGTCGATTACCGTCAGGTTATGCAGGCCGGAGAGCTTGTCTGCCTGCGACTCCCACCAGAGTGCCGCCCCGTGGCCGCTATAGGTGTAGACAACGACCTGACGAGCTCGTCCGCAGGCGCGGCGGAGACTCTTTTCGTCGGGCTGACCGAGTTGGATCCATAACTCGATGGCACCGGTCAGGTCCTTGAGCCAGAGGTCAGGCTCGTCCTCGGTGCTCACCCCGCGACCGAAGGCGAGGGACTCGTCAGCATGCCGGGCGAAGGCTAGCAGCCTCACCATCATCCGTTCGTCGGTTTCCGAGGGATGCCGCGCCACGGTCAGGGCATGGTCCGCATAGTAGTGTCGGTCCATGTCGGCGACCTGCAGCTGTACCTTGTGAATACTTGCCTTCAGAGCCATGTGCGACGTCACCGGGGTTGGGGAAGGTTGGCCGGCACAATAAGGACCGGAAATTCCAGGGGCTGAAAACGAAAAAGGCACCCGTAGGTGCCTTTTTCTAAAGAGTCGTTGGCGGAGGGGCAGGGATTCGAACCCTGGGAACCTCTCGGTTCGCCGGTTTTCAAGACCGGTGCAATCGACCACTCTGCCACCCCTCCGTCTTACGGCCACGCATATTACCAGTTTTCTCCGCTGGGTCAAGAGCGCTAGCGGATCAAGGCATTAGCCAAACCCAGACGCCTGGGGCAGACTGTGAGAAAAGGAGGCAGTCCGTCATGCCAGACTCCCGTGAAAAGGCCAATCTTCACCCTGTGCCAGCGGTGTCGGCCGCGCTGATCCGCGACGGTCGTATCCTGATGGTCCGCCGACGCAACCCCCCCAATGCGGGCCAGTTGGCCCTGCCCGGCGGCAAGGTCGAGGTCGGCGAGAGCCTGCGGGACGCTGCGGTGCGAGAGCTGCACGAGGAGACGGGCGTCGAGGCATTTGCCGAGCGCATCTTGACCGCCATCGACCTGTTCGATCACGATGACCGGGGCGGCCTGCTGGCCCACTATGTGATAGTGGTCGTCGGCATGCACTGGCGAGGCGGCGTCGAGGCAGCCGCCGACGACGCCACTGAATTGCGCTGGATGGACCTCGCCATGCTGGACGCCGCCAACGCGGAGGTATGCGAAAGCGCCGCTCGGGTGGCACGACGTCTGCTTGACGAGGCGGCTTGCGCAAGCTCAGCGTTGAGTTCTTCGGACTCAACATCTTGCACCGGGAACTTGTAGACGGCATTCTAGGTCTAGTGCCAAGATCAACTGACCACAGGGAGCACTGGATCAATGGCTTATCAAGATACCCAACTGACCGGCCAGCAGACACAGGCGGTCGGTACTAACAAGGTCCTGCGCAACACCTATGGCCTGCTGGCCATGACGCTGCTCTTCTCGGCAGTAACCGCTGGCGCGGCCATGTCGATGGGCGTCGAGCGCATGAATATCCTGGTGTTCTTCATTGGCGCCTACGGACTGATGTTCCTGGTCCACAAGACCGCTAACTCGGCACTGGGGCTGCTGTCTACCTTCGCCTTTACCGGTTTCATGGGGTTTACCCTGGGGCCGATCCTCAGCGCCTACCTGGCGATGCCCAACGGCGCCGCCTTGGTCATGAACGCTCTGGCCATGACCGGCCTCACCTTCATCGGCCTTTCTGCGGTGGCACTGATCACTAAGAAAGATTTCAGTTTCCTTGGCAACTTCCTGGTGGCCGGTGCCATCGTGTTGATCCTGGCCATGGTAGCCGGGTTGGTCCTCCAGATTCCGACCCTGATGTTGATGGTCTCCGCCGGCTTTGTCCTCTTCGCCTCGGCGGCGATTCTCTATCAGACCAGCGAGATCGTCCATCGCGCGGGTGAGACCAACTATATCCTGGCCACCATTACGCTCTACGTGTCGATCTACAACCTCTTCGTCAGCCTGTTGGCGCTGCTCGGCATCATGGGCAACGACTAACGACCTAGGCGGCAGCAATCTCAGGTTGGCCCCGCCTCGGCGGGGCCAACCTGTTTGTGGAGACCTCTTCCCATGCGCTATGCCATCCTGCTGCTCGGCGCTCCCTACAGTCACCAGGCATCGCACTCCGCACTCAGGTTTGCTCGATCCCTGGTAGCCAGGGGACACGAACTGGAAGGCGTATTCTTCTATCATGACGGCGTGCAGAACGCGGCGCGTCTCGCGGCCCCCTCCCAGGATGAGCCCCACCTGGTCGATGGCTGGAAAACGCTGCACAGCGAGCACGACGTGCCGCTCCAGGTGTGTATCGCGGCGGCCCTGCGCCGGGGTCTGCTCGATGAGCGCGAAGCGGCCCGCCACGGCAAGTCGGGTCACAGCGTCGCGTCGCCGTTCGAGCTGACTGGCCTAGGGCAGCTGATCGACCTGGGTCTGCGCTGCGATCGCCTGGTCACCTTCGGCCCCTGAGGTCGGCACGAGGAGGAGAAATGAGCGAAGCCACTGCCGAAACAGCGAGCGTCGAGGTAATTTCCGGCGACCTGCTGGTTATCCTGCGTCACGCCCCCCACGGCACAAGCTGGTTGCGCGAGGGGCTGGATGCTGCCTTGGTGGCGGCGGCATTCGGGCGGCGTGTCTCGCTACTCTTCATGGGCGAGGCGGTCACCGCACTGCTCAAGGGCCAGCAGGTCGGGGCGCTGGGGCAGAAGGGCACGGCCGCGACCCTCGAGATGCTGGAGTTGTATGATATCCACGACCTCTTGGTGGAGGCCGAGGCCCTGATGCGCTTTGGTCTCGACGAAAGTGAATTGATGCTGCCGGTGCGCCGTCTCGACGCCGAGTCGCTTTCCCGCTTGCCCGCCGCGCACCGGCTGGTGTTGACTTTCTGACACTCGCCGCGAAGACCCGCGGCCCGAGGAGCCGAGCATGCTACTGCATATCCTGAATCGCTCGCCCGCCAGCAGCCTGGTCTATCGCCAGGCGTTGACCGCCATGGGCCCGGAGGATCGACTGCTGCTGATCGAGGATGGCGTTCAGGGCGCCCTGCCGCAGCAGGTGCGCCACTTCGAGGGGCTGGAGGGACGACTCTTTGCCTTGCGCGAGGACCTGGCATCAAGGGGCCTGGAAGGGCACTGTGATGCCGAGGTCCAGGTAGTCGACGTGGATGGCTTCGTCCTGCTGACGGAGCAGGCCGAACGCACGGTGAGCTGGTTCTGATGGCAAGCACGGAAGTCGCCCGCCATCTGGTGGTGGCGGACCGCGAGATTCCCCTGGACCCCGAAGGGTATTTGGTCGACCTGGCCGACTGGTCGCCGGCCGTTGCCGAATGTCTAGCGGTTGAGGAGGGGCTGACGCTGACCGCCGAGCACTGGGAAGTGCTCGAAGTGCTGCGGGACTTCTACTCCCGGTTCGAGCAGGCCCCAGCCATGCGCCCACTGGTCAAGTCCGTTGGCAGGGCCCTGGGACCGGACAAGGGCCGCTCCATTCACCTGATGCGCCTGTTTCCGGGCAGTCCGGCCAAGCTGGCGGCCCGGCTGGCGGGCCTGCCCAAGCCGGCCAACTGTCTCTAGGATCACCGTGAACTTCCTGGCTCACGCCTGGCTCGCGCGCCACGGCAGCGACGACTTCCTCTACGGCAACCTGATTGCCGATGGGGTCAAGGGTGTTGACCTTTCGGCCTGGAGGGCAGAAATCGCCGCCGGCATTCGTCACCACCGCCGCGTGGACGCCTTCGTGGATGGCCACCCGGTGGTGCAGGCGGTGCGGGAGCGGGCGCCGCGGCCCCAGCGGCGCTATGCGGGCATTGCCCTGGATCTGGTCTGGGACCACTTTGTCGCGCGTGAGATGGGTCTCGACCACCATGACTCCCGGCTGGTAGCACGCTGCTACTGCTTGCTGGACCAGCGCGCCGCGCCGAATCGTCTAGCGACCATGATGCCAGCGCTGGTGGCTCAGGACTGGCTGCACGGCTATGCCGACTTCACGTTTACCTGCCGCGCCATCTGCGGGATCGGTCAGCGCCTATCGGGGCCCAATCGCCTGGCCGAGCTGGTGCCCTGGTTGGATGCGGATTACGACCAACTGGAGAGCGACTTTCAGCGTCTCTGGCCCCAGGTCTGCGCGGCGCTGGAAGTGTCCGGGGAGTGACCCCTCAGGAGACATTGAGCCACAGGCAGTCGAGGGGATCGCCCCGTTCGATGCGGCTCTGGGCAGGAATCACGGCCAGGGCATCCGAGCCGATGCAGGAAGACAGCACGCCGGAGTTCTGGTCGCGGTACGAGCTGGCGATGATCCCCGTTGCGGTGAAGTCCAGGGTGACGCGCATGTAGTGTCGGCGCGGGCCCGTCGAGGTGGCGAAGTCGGCGCGGGCCTGCAGCTGAGGCAGCGTTGCCAGGGATGAACAGCCTTGCAGGGCCCCCATCAACGGACGCAGGAACAGCCAGGCCCCTACGAAGCTCGAGACCGGATTGCCCGGCAGCCCCACGAAGCGCGTCACGCATCCCGCTTCGCCGGGCAGGCGCCCCAGCGCCAGCGGCTTGCCCGGACGCATGGCCAAACGCCAGAGGTCTATCCGGCCGAGCCGCTCAACGGCCGCCCTGACATGATCCTCCTCGCCCACACTGACGCCGCCGGTGGTGATCACCACGTCGGCCCCTCGAGCCGCTTCGGCCAGTGATGCCCGCGTCCCGTCAGCGTCGTCGGGCACCGTAGAGACTGTCACCAGCTCGGCGCCGAAGCGTTCCAGCAGGCGTTTGAGCATGGGCCGGTTGGAGTTGTAGATCTGTCCCGGCGCGAGGGGCCGGCCGGGGTCGATGATCTCGTCACCGGTGCTGAGCAGGGCGACCCTGGGGCGCCGGCGCACGCTTACCTGGGTAATGCCCTGGCCTGCGAGGTGCCCCAGTGCCGCCGCCTCCAGTCGTTCGCCGGCCGGCAGCAGGACATCACCGGCCGAGACGTCGCGGCCACGGCGGCGAATATTGTCGCCCTCGGGAACGGCATCGGGGACGTAGGCTCGGTCGCCCGCCGTCTCGACTCGCTCCTGCATCACCACGCAGTTCGCCCCCGGCGGAATCTCGCCGCCGGTGAAGATGCGTGCGCAGCCGCCCGGCGCCAGTGGCGCGGCTTGGGTCCCGGCGGCAATTCGCTGGCTGACCTCGAGCCACCTTCCCGCATCGCCATGATGCAGCGCATAGCCATCCATGGCGCTGTTGTCGAAGGGCGGCACGTCCAGGCGCGCCGCGACTGGCTCGGCCAGCACGCGCCCGGCGGCTTGGTCGCAGGGCAGGACCTCGGCAGGTAGTGGGGTCACATCCTCGAGCAGGGCCGCCAGGGCCGACTCCACGCTCTGCAGTTCAGCCATGCTGTCCTCGCTCAGGGATAACGAGGTTGGCAAAGTTACAGGGTTTATGGCGACTATCGAGCTGTTCGGCCAGGATGCCGTCCCAGGCGGTGAGGCAGGCGCCGGTGGAGCCGGGTAGGCAGAACACCACGGTGGCGTTGGCCAGCCCGCCCAGACAGCGGCTCTGCACCGTGGAGCTGCCGATCTCCTGCCAGCTGAGGTGACGGAACAGTTCGCCGAAGCCCTCGATGCGCTTGTCGAGCAGCGCGCCCACCGCCTCGGGGGTGGAGTCCCGGCCGGTGAAGCCGGTGCCGCCGGTGACCAGCACCACCTGGATACCGGGGTCGGCAATCCATGCGGAGACCACGGCGCGGATGCGATAGATGTCGTCCGGCACGATGCGTTTGTCGGCCAGGCGGTGCCCCGACGCAGTGAGGCGCTCGACCAGTCGCTGCCCGCTGCGGTCGGTGGTCTCGGTACGCGTGTCGGAGACGGTCAGCACGCCTACGGCCAGAGGAATCATCGGCTCACTCATCTCAGGAAGACTCCCCATCCTGGCGCTTCTCGGCCTGGCGAGCCTCAAAGGCGGCAAGCTGTTCCGGGGTGGCGTCTTGCTGGTATTGCGCTTTCCACTCGGCGTAGGGCATGCCGTAGACAAACTCCCTTGCCGCCTCGTAGTCCAGTTCGGTACCGCGCTCCTCGGCGGCACTGACCAGCCACTTGGAGAGGCAGTTGCGGCAGAAGTCGGCCAGTATCATCAGGTCGATGTTCTGGACCTCCTTGTGCGCATTGAGGTGCTTGAGCAGTCGCCGAAAGGCGGCGGCCTCCAGCTCGGTGCGGGTCGCGTCGTCGAGGTGTTCCATGGGGGTCTCCCTGCCGTGATAGCGTGTCTTGGTCCGGTCAGCATAACAAAAGACACCGCCTTCTGGCGGTGTCGAAAACGCATGCGAGTCAGGCAACTCATCCGGGACGAGAGCTGGCCTCCTCGGTGCCGTCGGGGCCGGGCCGCGAGGCGGCGAGCTGCTCTTCGGGAACCGCCTGATCCTTGACCTCTTCATACCAGAGGTTGTGGTGATCCTTGGCCCAGGTCTCGTCCACGTAGCCGGTGGTCATGGCCTCGAGCGACCCCTCCGAGCCGATGGTGCCGATGTAGATATGACCAAACGCCACCGCTGTAAGCCCCAGCGCCCCCACCGAATGGATCACATTGGCCCACTGCATGGTGTCACGGCTCTGGCCATAGTTGGGGAAGTCGAGCACCAAGCCGCTCACTACCACCACCAGGCCCGCGGTGGCCAGCAGCCAGAACCACAGTTTCTCGCCACCGTTGGCGAAGCCGGCATCGGGATGGCCCTTGCCGACCAGGCCGCCTCCCTGCTTGAACCAGTCCAGGTCGTGCTTTTTCGGCCAGTTGTGTTTCAGGACCCTGGCCAACAGCACCACCAGCAGGATGCCGAACAGCGGCCCCAGATAGTTGTGGGCGGTCTTAGAGGCGGAGATCATGGCTCCCCAGACAGCGTCCCCGAACAGTGGCCGGAAGACGAATTTGCCGTAGAGCAGGTTCAAGCCGGAGAGCGCCAGGACGATGAACAGAGAGGCCACTGTCCAGTGGATCGAGCGCACCACCAGCGGCCAGCGCAGGATCTTGCGGCCGGTACGCGGTTCGCTGAGATCCTTACGACCGACAATCACATAGAAGATCGCGATGACCGCTATCATGCCGCCGATGGCGATCAGGCCGAAGGGCGAGACCCAGCGGTTGCGCAGCTGACGCCAGGTCTCACCGCTGGCGTTGATCAGGTTGTAGTTGGAGTCGAAGCGGGTATCGCGGAAATTAGCATCTACCTCGCCACTGCGGACCTGACGCCAGGTGTCGGGGGTAACGCCCACCACGGCGGTGGCGGCTTCCCGTTCTGGCTCGGCCTGGGCCAGAGCCGGCGGTGCGAGGAGGCAGGCCAGGGCCAGCAGCAAGGCGAGACAGGCGCCTTGCCAAGGCTGCAGCCAGGGGTTGTTGCGAGTCATGATGTGCCTCCTTACCCCTGTCGGGTCGCGTCATAGGCCAATGAGTCGGCGGCGGCCTGGGGGTTGTCCGACCAGGCGCCATCCGGATGGCCGCGACGAACCACCCGTTGGCGGAAGATGTCCGCTACCGTCTGGGCATCGCCGGCCAACAGGGCCTTGGTGGAGCACATCTCGGCGCACAGCGGCAGCTTGCCCTCGGCGATTCGATTGGCCCCATATTTCTCGTACTCCTCCTCCTTGCTATCCGCCGGACCGCCGGCACAGAAGGTGCACTTGTCCATTTTGCCGCGCTCGCCGAAGGCGTTCTGCTTGGGAAACTGCGGTGCACCGAAGGGGCAGGCGTAGAGGCAGTAGCCGCAGCCAATGCACAGGTCTTTGTCGTGCAGCACGATGCCATCATCGGTCTTGTAGAAGCAGTCGGTAGGGCAGACCGCCATGCAAGGCGCATCGTCGCAGTGCATGCAGGCCACCGAGATCGACACTTCACTGGGTTCGCCGTCGTCGAGGGTCACCACGCGGCGTCGCTGGATGCCCCACTCGACGTCGTTGGCGTTCTTGCAGGCAGTGACGCAGCCGTTGCACTCGATGCAGCGTTCCGCGTCGCACATGAATTTCATCT